>NZ_JBKFDK010000006.1:0-190216 GCF_046452435.1 Motilimonas thetidivivens | reverse complement strand
AATCAACAGCCTAAGCTATCAGAAAGCAATTTATTAAGAATTTCTTAAACCCACTAGAATCGAATCTAACATGGGCAAAGAAGAGCTCCTCTTTGCCTATATTTAACAACAATAAAAAAAACTTAGTGATTAATAAAAAACAAAAGCAAACATTCACTTTGAAAAATATAAACACAACCTGATTCTTAGCAAAAAAAGTTACAATAATTTCAACAATAAAATTCTATTTCAGACTTAGTAATCAGATAAGATCCCCCCGGCAGGACAGGGTGAGATCGCGAACATTATTTGACCGGTTTCACACAGTTTGACCTGATCGCGCAGCTGTGATCTTATACTCTCTTTTACGAGAGCTTCATCATGAATATCGATGCCTTTTCTCTTCACTTTGAAGAACTAAACGACCCACGCCAGTCAGCCAAAATCAGCTACCCTCTGTTTGATGTCATTTTCCTGACAATCTGCGCAACCATCACTGGCTCTGAGGGTTGGGAAGATATCGAAGATTTTGGCGAAACACACCTTGAGTGGCTCCAAAGCAAGGGCTTGTTTCAACGTGGCTTGCCTGTACATGACACTATCGCGCGAATTATCTCTCGACTTGCCCCCGCTGAGTTCCAGCGTTGTTTCTCCAACTGGATGCAGGCTGTCAGCAAACGTACCGACGGTGAACTCATCGCCATAGATGGTAAAGTCTTACGTGGCTCATACGACCGAGAGTCACGCCAATCAACCATCCATATGGTCAGTGCGTTTGCTACGGCAAATAGCATGGTTGTCGGGCAGCTAAAAACCGATGCGAAATCGAATGAGATTACCGCAATCCCAGCGCTTATTCAGCTGCTAGACATCAAAGGCTGCCTCGTGTCAATTGATGCGATAGCCTGCCAGAAGGACATTGCAGCGACCATCCTTGAGGGAGACGGTGACTACCTTCTGGCTGTGAAAGGCAACCAAGAAACCTTGGCTAAGGCAGTCCGCGCTGAACTCGCCGCTTGTATTGCGTCTGCTACCACGAGGGATACTGTCCATATTGAACAACAACATGGCCGTACAGAGCTCCGTGAATATCATGTGCTACCGGCTACCACTCAGGCCGAAAGGTTTCCTGATTGGCCTGGGCTGAAGACAGTAGGAGTAGCGATAGGTTATCGGCGCGACAAAAAGTCTGGTCAGGAATCGCTTGATTACCGCTATTACATCAGCTCGGCAGAATTAACGAGAGACCGGTTTGCTGCAGCGGTTAGAGGTCATTGGGGAATCGAAAATAGCCTGCATTGGGTCTTAGACGCTTCGATGAACGAAGATGCCTGTCAGATTTACCGTGGAGACGGCGCAGAAATAATGGCTTGTATGCGCCATATCGCGTTGAATATGCTTCGCTCAGAAACCACCAAAAAAGCCAGCATTCGCCGTAAGCAGAACATTGCAGCGATGAGCAATCGTTATCTGGATAAGGTTTTACTGGCTGGTTTTAACTCGTTGAGTGAAAAATAAGCATTCATGCTCTCACCCTGCCCGGCAGGATAGTTGTCACTACTTAAAATTTAACCAGTTGGGGCGTTAAGGCTTGATAGTGCCACGCTTCAGTGAAGTACAAAAACAGCATATTTTAAAAAAGCTATTACCTTCCCAATAGAAAGTATACTAATATTATATTAAACCATACAGCAGGAAAATAGTGACAAAACTAGAAATATAGATTCGGATTAATATAAACAATAGCACTAGATCGACATCAAATAGTTTTTGAAAAAAGTAAAAAGAGCTGGATAATTAATAAAAATAGTCACTTAAAAACCTAATAATGGTTATTCGATAAATGAATATCACTAATCAATCAAACTACAGCCCCAAAAACTAATAACTTAATTACCTGGCTGATTATTAAATACATTAAAAAAGAATATGGGAATACCTAACACATATCTCTTAAACATCCGCTTAGGCTCAATAATCAGTCTGTAGAGCCATTCCATTCCTATTTTTCTTAAAAAAAGAGGTGAACGATTAAAACGCTCAGCTTGGAAATCGATAATCGCTCCTCCGCAAATTATTAATGTGGGGGCAGTTGCTACCTCTTTTATTAAACTTGCTACTTTTTCTTGCTTAGGCATCCCCATTGCAAGCAATACAATGTTAAGATTTAATTTTGAATACTTGGAAGAATAATCTTTGACATATTCAATTTCATCTAAGAAACCATCTAACAATATAGCATTTTCACCTTTTAGTAGTGATTTAGCTCCCTTCTCAAGCCAAGGAGAGCAAGTTCCATATACAAAAAAGTTACAATTCAACTTACTAGCTATACATCGCTCTAATAAATAAGGAATAAAATCGGTACCGTTAAGATTTGCACCAGGGTTCAAGCCCCAATATCGACACGCTAGCTCAAGCCCCTTACCATCCCGTAATAAAAAGTCAAGATCTGCGAAAGCCTCTGATACTCGACTGGATTTAAGCATCAAGTTATAACCATGCTGATTCAAAAAACCTAATGTTTTACATGATTCAGTATGCAATACTTCATCAACAAAACGATCAATTTCTTTTTCATCAAGTAAATACAAATTATTCAACTTCATTAGAACTCTCAACACGTGACTTTATAAACCTAGCTGGGACACCTCCAACTATTGAGTAAGGCTCAACATTTTTTGTTACAACAGAGCCTGCGCCAATAATTGCTCCTTTACCTATTTTTACTCCGTGGAGGATGACAACATTTCGCCCGATCCAAACATCATCCTCAATAATTGGACAACTATTTTCAATCATATCTTGCTCAATCATTGGGATATCTAAACGAGAATATCCGTGGGAGTTACTCAATATTGAAACATCTGGTGCAATCATCACATGACTACCGATTGTTGCACCTTGAATAAAAACTCTTTCATTAATATGGCAAAATTCTCCAATGGTAAGATTCTTACAATCGGAAATGTAAACAGAATTTTCAAAGATGGATTTTGGATGATATTTCATTACCTTCAAAATTTTTGAAACGTAAAAAACTCTAAATCCATTAAATATGGAAATGTACTTTGTATTAGGAAGGTGAGAAACAAATAGATAATATAAAGCAAGCGCTAACTTATTTAACATTACCCTTAACCTCTTCATACAGCCGAATTAGTTTATTTACTACACAATCATTTGAGAGGTCAAGAGCCATAATTTTATCGCGTCTAGCTCCTAGATTATTCTTTGCTTGTGTTATTGTTTCATGTAACAGTTCAGATATGTCTGCAGGTTCATCATCAAGATTAAAAACAGCAGCCCCAGCTACATTTCTTGTCAGATACTCAACATCACCAACGTTAGAACTAACGATAGCCATATCACAACTCATGGCTTCTTTGATTACCTGCGGTGAACCTTCACTTACTGATGTCATAAGTACAGCTGCTGCTGTTTGCATATACGCCTTAACTTCTTCTCGAGTAAATCCATCCAAGGGGACTATTTCCAAATGCCCAAATTTCTCGTTGTAATTTGATATTACCTTTTGAAACAATGGAAAATTCTTGACCTCCCTATCTGTCCGACCAGGAAAGAGAATAGTATTTCCCCTTATTACATCAAAATCAGGCTTGAAGAAATCTGTATCCACACCGCATGGCAGCACAATGTAATCATCCCGATAAGTACCGACAACATCATTCATTTTATCATTGAGTGTTAAAACTTTTGCAACTCGATTAAGAATTAGCTTAGTCAAGAATACTTGCACATTCTTACCTTGCTCAACCAGTATATCACCACCATGCAATGTTAAAATCACATTATCCCAACGACGTTTAAATGGGTTTAACAACGTAAAAAGAGCACTCAGACCATAATGAGCATGAATGACATCATATTTATTAAAAGCTAAATGAACAAGTAGCTTTATTGATCCCCAAAAGTAGGCCAACTTAGACTTATATCCATTAATTATAAACAGATTACACTCTACTCCACTTTGGCGATTTAGCGCCTCTACCTGTTCTTTGACGAAAATCCCAGCATATTCAAACTTTTTATTTCTTCCTGGGTACATATTAGAAACAACCAAAACCTTCATATTACCTCTCTGTTATCATTAAATTTACCCATTAGAGCCATATAAACGAAATAAAATAGTAAAAAAGACAACTGCTTTGTAAAAAACATATTTTGATAAACTAAAGAGAAAGTCATAATAAAGACCAAAGCAATTGCAAACAAAATTTCAAAAGTTTTTACGCGCAGGCACAGACTAAAAAAACATACAATTAACAAGCCTACAAACAAAATCGTACCTAGAACACCGTAATCAAGTAATAGTTGAAAAATTTGAATCCTTGTCCCTTGGTTCAACAAAGTATACTCAAATTCTTTAGCTACACTGCCTAACCGCCCACCTTGGTCTCCAACATACTCAGCTCCCAACCCATGTCCAAATAAGTACTGAAACGAATTAGAATTTTGCAAATAATCATATGCAGCATATATTCGATAAAAGCGAGGAACATCCTTATGAAGTTCAGTATAATCGAAAAGATAGGAATCTAAATATTCGTAGGTAAAAATGTCTGAAAATGCATACCCGTACAAACTAAAGTATATATCATCAAGCAAAATCAATGCTAAAAAACCGACCAAGTAAAAGGCAACAAAATGGTATAGCTTTATTTTACCAGCAAGTGAGAAAAGCAAAAATAAAGTTAAAGGAAAGAGTAAAAAAGTAATCTTAGTTTCATTCAAGAATACAGGAATGAATAACAGCCAGCTCCATTTAACTTTATCTATCCCATTCACCGCTGCATAAGCAGAAATATATACAGTAACAAGAAAACTATACAAACTTGTACTTTTTGGCCCAAAAAGCCCGGTAATATCATCTTGATGCTCAACAGTTAAGAATTGAAAAACTGCAACAGGCACAGATGCATACAATATAAAAACCACATTCCTCTTAACAAAATCAGTATGATCTTCATGAAGGCAGATTAGCACCACAAAGAGGAACAAGTTCTTAATGTTTTTTAATGACAACAATAGAACTAAGAGATCTTCACCAGAAAAAAAGCTTATTATTGATGAAAGAGCAATATATGCCGGGAAAGCAAGCACAAGCAGATTTATACGATGAAAGCCTATTGCTATATGCACAAAACATATAGGTATCATGGCGAAAAAAATTAGATCATCAAATAAATTCAGACCTGGAAAAGGTACTAAACTAGCGAAGAAGGGAGAATAAAGGCAAGATAGTACGTACAGTCTAAACAAGCGGTCCAACAATGTCCGACCTGAATAAACATTATAGTTATGGCATTCTCTAGCTAACACTGTATTCTCTTCTTATTTGTTATCATCTTTAAAAGCGGCCGAAGTTTTAAGAAAGATTTCGTAACCAAGAAGTTCGAAACAATAATCCTATCCTTCATCCCCAAAAAGCCTCGGAATTCATTTAGTTTAAAAGAGAACTTACAATAATCACTTCTAGAAACCGTCGCAAATGCTTTTACAATTTCACATAAGTACTCAGCTTTCTCCGAGCTACTCATATTAACCGAATGTTTATTATAAAATATTTCAAAGGCATCAGCTGATAGAGTCCTAATAGCCCCCTCAGCCCAGTAGACAAATACAGTTAAGCTTGACTTGTAACGCCAACCAATCTTTAGTTGCACTTCAATAAAGAAGTCATAATCTTGGCTTCGTTTCAAGCTTTCATCCCAATTACACTGATTCAAGACCTCTCTACAAAGGAAAAATGATGATGTCTGCGCAAATCCAGCGTTAGAACCAAATAGGAAGTGATATGGCGTTTCTTGTGAAATTTGTCTCGATACTTTAGCTTCTTGAACTGAACCATTATCAAGAATAAATCCAGAGTAAACAGCTTTAGCTCCTCTATTAATTTCGTTTAAACAATCAAATAAATGTTTATCACTCCACCAGTCATCAGAGTCCATAAATGCAATATATTTCCCATTGCATACATTCGCTCCATAATTTCTCGCGACATTAGCATTATCACACTTTTCTAAGTAATAATGCTTAACTCTAGTATCATTGATACTTGACACTAAACCTTTAATAACATTTAGTTTTTTTGAATTATTTTCAACTAAAACTATCTCTATACTTGCATCTATCTTCTGAGAAAGTACGCTGCTAATACAACGAGTCAATCCCTCCACCCTGTCGGTACAGGGTATTACAATTGAAATCAATATTGAATTATCCATATTTACACTACTGTAGGTGGACAGGGGACAAAATATTTTGCAAGCCCTGATTAAGTTGCTTCAGATTAAAATCTTTCTCAACAACCTGCCTAGCATAATTCGCTATCAGTTGACGGTCTTCAGTATTTAATCCATTAAACGCATGTATCAAAGCATCTTTAAGAGCGACATAATCGCCTTCAGGAGAAAGAAACCCACTCTTTTCATGCTCAATCAATTCGGGAATTCCTGAATGAAAAGAACTAAACACTAGTAAGCCCGATGCCATAGCTTCCATTAAAGCTACAGGGATTCCTTCCATATCACCATTAGGTGCAGTTATACTTGGTAAGACAAACGCGTCAGATTCACTCAATTTTTTTGCCACTATATTTGAAGGTAAAGCTCCTTCAACGAATACTCTACTCTCTAATCCCAATTTTTTTACTATTTCAGTTATATCCTTATACATTGGCCCACCACCAACCAATGTTAAACTAAAATTATCTGGCAGTTCTTTCATTGCTGCTAATAATATTGGAATCCCTTTCTTTTCAACAAATCGACAAACAGAAATTAGCCTTATACTTTCTTTACTTCCATCGATATATCTAGGAATAAACTTGAAATCATCAACGTCGACGCCCATCCGATGAACACTAATCTTGGAGGCTGGACACCCCATTTCAACAAGCCTTTTTTTCCAAAAATCACTAACAGGAAGCATTAAGTAACCATATTTAAACAGTCTAGTATAATTATTTTTCTCTTTTTCTAACTCTGACCTAACCGACATATCATAACCATGAAAAATGGTTATTATTTTTACATTCTTAATAATTTCAACTTCGAGAAGTTTAGCTAGTTCAGCCCCCATTGGGCCGAAATGACAAATAACAGGTCCTTCTATTCCTTCAAAACAACGCCCAAGCATATAGCCATGTACACTTGATTTTTTCAACCAGCTTAGTCGATTCCATTTTAATGTGACTAAATCCAGCATAATTGCAAACATGAAATCAAGAATTCTTTTCTTTCTTTTAGAGCTAGTATAAGCCGTTTTCAATTTCTCCATTAATTTGAAGTTTTTAACCCATGGATGTTCTTTTCCACTTTGCTCTGGTGACATAGCTATTACTTCAACATCGAAGCCAGATTCAACCATTGCCGCAACTTGGTTCAACACGAAGGTCTCTGACAATACGGGAAAACCACCAACAAAGAATGTAACTTTAGGCATATTTTTATTCCAATCAATTAGGCTTAGCACCTATATATATATCACGAAGATTAATCAACGCATTTTTCCCACCTAAGAGGTGATAGACCAAAAACGTTGTAAAAAGTAAAGTCAACATTGCTGATATTATTGACAGATAGAGTTCAATTTCAAACTCATACAGAACCTCTGCAAAAATAAAAACACTCCCTGATATGAGTATAGAAAATGTATACGCCAAATATTTTGACACTTTTATTGGATAGCTTGGATAATGAAAGATAAAAAATGATAAAACCAAAAAAACCACCTGCACAGATACCATACCCCAAAGCATATAAAGCATTCCATTCATGGAGAAAAAATAAATACAGGTTGAGAACATTATTGATGAAAACAAATTCCAATAAAACTCTCGTCTTACTTTCCCTAAAGACTGTAGAAAGAAACCATTTACAATCCCCCCCCCCCTTATCATGAAAAATATGCAGAGAATTTTAATATATACCATCACATCCTCACCTCCTCCATACAATAGCATCACAATTGAGTCAGAAAAAATCGCCATCATAGAGAAGATAATCGCATTAATATATACAACTATCAGATTTACACCTGAAAATAATTCAGATCTTAGATTCTTATTTTCTTTTACCCGAGTCATTGCAGGGAAAACAATCTTTCCATATATAGGGCTTAGTAAAGCAGGAATTTTTCCAACAAGCTCCTTTGCTAAAGAATATACCCCTAACTGTGACACATCAAAAACCTTGCCAATAATTATTGTATCAACATACATACGAGCAAAATTAAGTAGCTGCCCGCCTATTTGAAATCTACAATAGTTCCATGCAAACGGAACGATACTCCATTCAAATCCATTGCAATTAGCTTTAAAGTCATCTTTTAGAGATAGGTGCATAAATATAGATTTCAGGAATGTTGAAAGTAATAGACCAGCAATTATCGCGCTAATGCCAAAGTTTAAAACCAGCATAACTACAGACAGCCCAACCCCAGCTGTTTTTGTAATCACATCAATAAGCCCCAATTTCCCAAGCTTTTGCTCAAGAACTAACAACGCTTGAAATTGTGACATAAAGGGCGAAAGTAGCAGCAGTAAGGCATACAGTTTCAAAATCTCACCTAAACCAGGTGAAGAAAAAAATGATTCAATATTATTAGCAAAGAAGTATATAAAAGAAAATGATGCAACTGCGAGTATAAAACTGCAGAGCAAGAGAGAGTTGAGCTCTTTTCTTTTCAGATCGCGTCTATATATAATATAGGTTCCAATTCCAGAATCTATAAATACATTTGAAAAAGCAATTATTGCACCTCCTATAGAAATCCAGCCAAGCTCAATACTACTTAAATATCTAGCAGAAAAGGCTAATAGGATTATCTGGCTTAATGCAACATAACCAGACGCGATAAATGTAGACCCAATTCCCTTAAGCAACTTCTACATCCCTAATCTTTACCGAGAATCTTGTCGATAGCGCTACTTGCAACGGACCTTTGTTTTATAACCTCATTTATATAACGCTCATTATAAAAATCAGTGTTGTCTATAAAGCTTTCAACAATACTTTTTAGAGCATCAAGATTGAAATCATCCAGATCCACAATGCAGTCATTCAATTTCATTGCCGAGTACAATCCTTTCGATTTATGCTCGTAACCAATAGCTATAGCAGGCGTACCAAAATTCATTGAAATAATACAGCTATGTAGTCGAGTGCCTATAGTAAATTTACATTGAGAAAATTCCTCACCCAATTGTACGTCATCAAGTTCATCCATTATTACATCAACAAACTCTTTTTTTTCCGGTTGGATTCTTTCTTTAATTGATTTTGCTACGAGTCTATCATCATTGTGATAACCATCAAACGATGTACAAGTCGAATAAAAGTTAACATTGAAGCCTTTCTCTATTAGGTACTCGCAAAGTTCTGCCATATTTGTTTCGTACTGATTTTGAGAGATCCCTAAACGCTTATCAAAAGGAGATAAATGCCTGACAGTTATTGCAACCGTATCTTTTTTATTGCCAATTTTATTAGGAACAACTAGCCAAGCTGTATCTGCTCCCATAGAAAAATTTAGTTTAGGAAAATTTGTTTCTACTTCAGACCGACTAACATCATCTCTGATTATTATTCCTTCAGCTTTACCAAAACACCAACCGGAAACTTTTTTGTATAACCAACCATTAAATGGTCCGAGACTATGCCCAATCAAGTAAATCGGCTTTCCAGCTAATATTGCACACAACATTAATCGATACTGAGCAAGTCCATATAGATCAACAAAAAATGAACCTCCAACTTGAATGATACGGTCAGATTTTTTCATATCATCAATCATTAACTTTATATTTTCAGGCAAAAAACTTTTCAAATAAGGTATGTAATATGCCGCTAACATAAGTAAAACTATTGGGTCAGCATTTAATTTCCAACAGATTTTATTTATTACCTTGGAAAAAAAATTATTTCTAACACTAGATACTTTAGTTGGATCGTTAAGTACACTTACCCCTAGAATCGAGGAAGCCCCTATTGGGTACCTTGAATAGACATTAATATCGTATCCATAATCTTTCAAACTCTCTAGTAAACCTCTGGTAATAGCAGCATCGCCCCGATTTGAACAGCTATGATTTCCTACTAACAACACTTTCATATTATATTCTCGAATTAATTAACGACCTATAGACCAATAAACAAAACCTTTTTGTTTCATTCGGCTTGGTTCAAACAAATTACGCCCATCAAAAATAACCGCTTCATTTAGCTCATTTTTAATTAACTCAAAGTCTGGCGCTCTAAAATTTTGCCATTCGGTACAAATGACTAATGCATCCGCACCTTTTAATGCAGACTCTTTAGTCCCCATTAAGGCTAAATCGGCTCTGTTGCCGTAAATGCGCTGGGTTTCTTCCATGGCTTCAGGGTCGTAGGCCTGTACTTTTGCGCCTGCAACCCATAAGGCTTCCATTAATACGCGGCTTGGGGCATCACGCATGTCGTCGGTATTGGGTTTAAATGAAAGACCCCAGAGTGCAAATGTTTTACCCTTAATATCACTACCAAAGTGTGCTGTGATGTATTCAAACAGCTTTTGCTTTTGGCGGTAGTTTACCGATTCAACGGCTTTTAATATTTCAGAGTTATAACCAATGGCTTCTGCTGAGCGCACTAATGCTTGTACGTCTTTAGGGAAACATGAACCGCCGTAACCACAACCAGGGTAAATAAACTGGTAGCCAATACGAGGATCAGAGCCGATGCCTTGGCGTACCATTTCAATGTCTGCACCTAAGCGCTCTGCTAAGTTAGACATTTCATTCATAAAACTGATTTTGGTTGCCAGCATACAGTTAGCTGCATACTTAGTTAGCTCTGCACTGCGAATATCCATCACGATGACTTTGTCATGATTGCGGTTAAACGGCGCATAAAGTTCACGCATTAATTCTTCGGCTTCTTTGGAATCGGTTCCGATAACGATCCGATCAGGGCGCTTACAGTCATTTACCGCTGCACCCTCTTTCAAAAATTCAGGGTTTGAGACTACCGAGAAGTCAATTGCAACGCCGCGTGCAGCTAGCACTTCGGCTACTTTGGCTTTCACTTTATCTGCCGTGCCTACAGGCACCGTTGATTTATCAATAATCACTTTGGGTGCTTGCATATGGGTAGCGATGGTTTCGGCTACTTTAAGCACGTATTTAAGATCGGCTGAGCCGTCTTCGTCTGGCGGTGTGCCCACGGCGATAAATTGCAATTCACCAAAGTTAACGCCTTCTGCTGCGTCGGTAGTGAAATGCAAACGACCCGCTTGGTAGTTAGTTTCAACCAATGGCGTTAAGCCGGGCTCGTAAATTGGGATGATACCTTTTTTTAGGTTGTCGATTTTCGCTTCATCTATATCTACACAACATACACTGTGGCCAGCATCAGCCAATACTGCGGCTTGTACTAAACCTACATAGCCAATACCAAATACGGTTACTTTCATGTTTTAACTGCCTTGTATTTCAAATTTGTTTGATGCGCTGAGCGCTATATTAAGTTGGTTGCTATGCGGTTTTATGACATCCGCGCTGCAAATTTTTGCTTTATCGCATTGATGATCCGCTGCGACGCTTTGCCGTCACCATAAGGGTTATGCGCATGCGACATGCGTTGATATTCAAGCTGATTGGTGAGTAGCTCATTAACGGTATTAAAGATGACTTGTTTGTCGGTACCCACTAACTTAACGGTTCCTGCTATTACAGCTTCTGGACGCTCTGTGGTGTTTCGCATCACCAATACAGGTTTACCTAATGACGGCGCTTCTTCTTGAATGCCACCGGAATCGGTGAGAATAAGATATGAGCGATCCATTAAGTACACAAAGGGTAAGTATTCTTGCGGTTCGATGAGTAGCACGTTTTCAATGCCCGACAAAATGCGCTGCACGGGCTCACGCACTTGTGGGTTTAGGTGCATAGGATAAAGGACTTGAGTATCTGGGTGGCTGTTGGCTATTTCTGCCAATGCCAAGCAGATGTTTTCAAATCCTTCACCAAAGCTTTCACGACGATGACCTGTCACTAGAATAAGTTTCTTATCGGCATCAAGCATAGGGAACTGCGAAGCGAGTTGCTGTCTTAATGAATCATCTGCTTGTAATTTCTCTTGTACCATCAGTAAGGCATCAACAACCGTATTGCCTGTGACTTCAATGGTGGCTGGCACGACATTTTCTTTAACTAGGTGCGTTTTCGCTTGCTCGGTCGGCGCGAAATGTAAGTTAGTTAGTACACCGGTTAAGCAACGGTTGGCTTCTTCTGGCCAAGGCGAATATAAATTGCCTGTACGCAGCCCTGCTTCAACATGGCCAATGGCGATTTGCTGATAAAAAGCGGCAAGTGAAGTTGAAAATGTGGTCGTGGTATCGCCGTGTACCAACACAAGATCAGGCTTAAAATCTTCCAGCACAGGCTTTAATAACGTGAGGATGTTTACTGTAATTTCAGTGAGCGTTTGCCCAGGCGACATAATATTTAAATCATAATCGGGCGTAATATTGAATAAGCTCAATACTTGGTCCAGCATTTCACGATGCTGCGCGGTAACGCAAACACGACTATCAATGCCCTGTTCATTGTTTAAAGCATTAACCAATGGCGCCATTTTTATGGCCTCTGGTCGAGTGCCGAATACAGAAAGAATTTTTAACATCAACCCATCCAACTGACAATAATATGCAGTCTAATAGCATCTGGCTACTAGGCTTGTTTGATTTAATTGTATGTCTCTTGGCTGGAACGAGGATAGGATCCACGGAGTCGCTTTCACACATCCTTGCGTGAGACTATTTTGATTATAAAAATGAGAGCTTGATCTTATTTATGCACGCACATTGTATGGATTATGCGCATTATATCAAGTTTAAATCTGGATTTTCTTTCGCGATACAAGGACTCCATTGACCTAGTTTTCATTCTTTTGTCCTATCTAAGTCCCATGTATTATTTTCTCATTAACCATTCACTCATTTAAAACAGGCAGTTACACCGAGCAATTAACTTAACAACTAATACAAAACACTTAAATTATTTTTTTCATTTGCAAGCTACCCGTTTTTTATTCAGACTCGCCGCTGTTACCCACATTATTTTTCAGCTAAGGAACCATCATGGAACACGTTTATGTCGGCACAACCAATTTAGATTCAACAGGTTCTGCTACAAATCTGAATGAATCCAATGCAGCCAAAGTCATCAAGGAAGGCGAAATTTTCTACGCAAATGAAGATTACCAAGGTGGTACCTTGAATGCTTTAGTCATTAATGATGCTTATGGCGTAAATGCAACGTCATTCGTTCAATGGAATGACCGTGGTACAAAAGAAATTAAAATAGACGCTTCCGATAAGAACATACTTGTACACAATTTTGTAGACGTTGATATCAATGCGCAAGATAGCACTAATGGTTTAACTGTTCAGGTGACCCATGCCAAACGAGGCGAAATTGAAACGGGTGCGGGTGATGATGTTGTTCATATATCCTTGTTTAGCAACAATACGAATTGGGTGAATCAGTTTAATGTCAGTACCAATGCTGGAAATGATCGCCTAACTATTGACCATTTACAAAACACTCAGTTCACTGCATTTTATATAGACACTGGAACTGGTGACGATAATGTAGACTTGTCCAGTGTTCACGCACAAGCCAATGTCAATCTGGCGAATCGAATCATTGAACTTGGTGAAGGTAATGACACATTGATTGCTTCCCAAGGGAATGATGTTATTAATGGTGGCCTTGGAGCCGACAAGCTGCAAGCTGGTTACGGCGATGATACCGTTTTATTTGATGCTAATGATCAGAGCGTGGATGGTGGTGAAGGATTTGATGCTCTAGTTACTCAACATGAACACAGTAACGTGGTTCTAGATGATCGCGTTTCTGGTTTTGAGGCTGTTGTTGGTGGCCAAGGTTTACTTGATGATGTCACTGTCTCATTAGGTGATACAGATGGCCTCTTTGTCGCAGCCTTGGGTAACGACTCTGGTGATGTGTTAAATATCGAAGGAGGCTGGCAGCGTATTGAAACAAGTGAGATAACCGAGTTAACTGCTGCTCATATCAATATTCTCAGTCAAGCTGGAGCAAATACGGACAGTTTACAAGCTTATGTTTATGAACTAGATGGTCAACAAACCACTGTCTGGACTGACCTTGATTTAGCTTCAATTTTATAATTGATAGCATTCCAATACTGAGGTCATTGAGCATACTATTTACTCAATGACTTCAGTATAAATAATCTGGCTTATGTAGCCCAAGCCTGAACAAGTATATAGACTAAAAAATCCCCCGCGTATCTATCACCACTTTGCTGGCAAATTCTGATTTGTCTGTCTCGCGAAACTCTTGATGGTCGACAAGTACGGCAACCACATTGGCTTGCTCAAATGCGGTTTCTAAGCTGCAAAACTCTAAGCCTAACTCAACCAGCTCCTTTGGCACGTGTTGTAAGTTTGGCTCTACGACTAATACTTGCCCTACTTTTTTTGCAGCTAACTCTTTGACAATATGTAAGGCGGGGCTTTCACGAATGTCATCAATGTCGGGCTTAAAGGTGATGCCTAGGCAAGCGATAATCGGCCTTTTAAATTCATCGGCTGCTTGGCAAATTTTATTTAACACATAGCCTGGTTTGGCATCATTGGTTTCGCGCGCTTGTCGAATGATGTTAGCCTCATCGGGACAGCTATCAACAATAAACCAAGGGTCAACGGCGATACAATGGCCGCCTACACCTGGGCCTGGCTTTAAGATATTCACGCGAGGGTGTCGATTAGCTAAGCGGATTAATTCCCAAACGTTGATTTTGAGCTTATCGCAGATCACGGATAATTCATTGGCGAAAGCAATGTTTACATCGCGGAATGAGTTTTCGGTTAATTTAGCCATCTCTGCGGTTCGAGCAGTGGTTAAGATACATTCGCCGCGGACAAATATTTTGTATAGCTCTTTGGCTTTTTCGGCGCAGGTTTTCGAAAGGCCGCCAATCACTCTGTCGTTTGATACTAATTCTTGCAGTATCAAGCCGGGTAAGACGCGCTCTGGGCAATGTGCTACGTGAATTTGTGCAAGTTCGCCTTTGTCTTGTGGGAAGCTGAGCTCTGGTCTTAACTCTTTTAGCCATTGCGCCAGTTGCTCGGTGGTGCCTACAGGCGAGGTAGATTCCAGAATAACAAGGTTGCCTTGTTCCAATACAGGGGCAATTTCTTCAGCGGCTTGTTTGATATAGCTTAGATCGGGTTTATGACCTTTGGTAAAAGGAGTCGGCACAGCAATCATAAATACATCGGCAGGCTCGGCTATTGTTGTGGCTCTTAAGTTTCCGGTACTAACCACCCCCCGCACAATGATGTCTAAATCTGGCTCGGCTATATTGATGTTACCCGCATTGATGATATCAACCGAGGCTTGGTTAACATCTAAACCTATCACCTCAAGCCCGCGCGATGCGATCACGGCTGCGGTAGGAAGGCCTATGTACCCTAATCCAACAATACAGACTCTTTGAATAGCCATACTCAAATCCCTTTGCCTAGTGAATATTCAGCGAAACCGCTTTTACCTAAGCTTAAGTTTAGTCACCTTTTTCTGGGTTGATTTAGTATTTCATCCGGTTTTTTTGTTGGGTTTGGGATTGGATTTGGTGGGATTTGGACTTGCTCAGGGGATTTGTGTGATTGTTCGTCGAGCGAGCTCGACTCCTACAGGGGGATGGAGTTGAGGATTGAATTTGTAGGACCTGAGCTTGCTCAGGGAATTTGGTGTAAATGTTCGTCGAGCAAGCTCGACTCCTACAGGGGGATGGCGCTGGGGGTTGGATTTGTGGGACCTGAGCTTGCTCAGGGAATTGGTGTGATTGTTCGTCGAGCGAGCTCGACTCCTACAGGGGGATGGCGCTGGGGGCTGGATTTTGGGATCTGGGCTTGCTCAGGGAATTGATGTGATTGTTCGTCGAGCGAGCTCGACTCCCACAAGGGGATGGAGTTGAGGATTGAATTTGTAGGACCTGAGCTTGCTCAGGGAATTTGGTGTAAATGTTCGTCGAGCAAGCTCGACTCCTACAGGGGGATGGAGTTGAGGATTGAATTTGTGGGACCTGAGCTTGCTCAGGGAATTGGTGTGATTGTTCGTCGAGCGAGTTCGACTCCTACAGGGGGTATAAAAAAAGGCCAACTTGCGTTGGCCTTTTTAGTTCATGCTTTAGTTAGCATGTTAGTTCATTTGGGTTTCGTTGCCGATTAAGGACAAGTAACCGCTTCCCAGAACCAGTTACCACCGGCTGCTGGAGTTTCCCAAGCACCTGGGTTGTTTTGTGCTTTGTAACATGAACCGTTGTAGCTAACAACATCACCGTTTTTAACTGGTGTTTGACCTGGTACGTAAACTTTCACGTCACCTGTTACTGGCTCACCACTAGGAGTTGGCTCACCTGATGGAGTAGGTGTAGGACCAGTTACGTCGCCACCAGCTTGTGGTACGTTTGGTTGCTCTGCTGCACGGCCGTATGTCTTACCACCAACTTCGAATGTGAAGTTAGTAGGTACAGGCATTGGCATGTAGATACGTAGCGCAACGTCGATAGTTTGACCTGGTTTCCATTCAACCGCACCCCAACCGTCAGCTTTTAGCTGTACTGCGAAGCGGTGGAAGTCGTCAGATAGACCGCCAGCGTTACCAGCTGTTAGACCAGTCGTCGCTAGTTTCTCAACAGACCATTTAGCACCTGAGTACATATCAACTAGATTTGTGATACCTGGGCCAGCTGGTACAGCGTATGGCTTAAGTGTATCTTTAATCGCATCGTTCATTGGTACTGCTGGAGACGCGTTAAACGCAATCTTCGCACCAGATAGATCAATTTTCGAGTTGTTAGTTAATTTCAGTGCGATTTGGATTGGGTAGTTATCTTCACCTTTTGGTAGGTAACCTACTAGATCCACATCTACGTCAACTGTTTCTGTTGCTGCTGGGAAGTTCTCATCACCTGCTTCGATGCCGTAAGGCGCAGCAGTTTTGATCATTTCGTAAGCAGTGTCAGTTAGGGTGCTACCGAAGTAGTAGTGGCCTAGACCGTTTTGTGCTGGCGTTGAGTAGTCACCCGCCATTTCCCAGAACATGATACCGCCCGCGCCTTGGTCAATTGCGTATTGAACCTTAGCTTGGTAAGACTTCATGTTTTCAGTTGATAGGAACACGCCCTTATCTTCATTCCATAACCAAGAAGCTTGTGCTACTTCGTCGTAATGCTCAACGTAGTTACCAATCGCTTGGCCTTCAGGCTTAGTTGTATCATGACCGTAGATGCTAACGTACGGCGTTGGTAGACCTTGTTTCAAGTTCTCTACGTGCCAGATTGGGTTAACACCCGCAAACATTTCTTTGCCGTCTGGACCTAAGTCGTACCATAAGTTTTCAATACCTTGTGCACCTAGACCACATGGCGCGCCCGCTTTTGGAGATAGCGCGTCTGGACCTAAGTTACCGCCGGTACCTAGGTAACATTCTTTTTGGTTTGGTAGTGCAGCTAGGCCATTGTAACCGTTAGTGCCGCCTTGAACTTGCTGCCAACCACGGGTGTAGTATGGTAGACCGATGTTGATACGGCCGCCCGCTAGTGCAGTACGGAAGTATTTGTAAGACCAGTCAATGTTTAGGTAGCCTTGGCTGTTGTAGTACTTAGCATCGTTACCTGTGTAGATACCTGCGTCAGCAATCTCGTTATCAACACCGTTGTCGTATAGTGCAGCGTTGTGACCAACGAAGTGGTTCCATGCACCGTGTAAGTCGTAAGACATGATGTTTACGTAGTCTAGGTATTTAAGTGCTTGGAAGCCTTCGAAACCACGTAGTAGGTAACCAGAAGATGGAGAAGCGATAGTTAGCATGTAGTGCTGATTATCTTTCTCACCTTGTTTGTCTAGTTCAGCACGTAGCGCTTCCATTAGCGCCATGTAACCGCCCCATAGCTTGCCGCGATGTTGGTTAGAGATCGCCCAATCTTCTGGGTGACCCGCATCAGACATAGATGATGGGTATTCGTAGTCGATGTCGATACCGTCAAAGTCGTAAGTTTCTACGAATTTAGCAGCCGATTTAGCAAATTTAGCAATCGCTTCGTGGTTGATTGAACCGTCTGGCTTGATAGTTAGGCTGTAGAAACCACCATCCATGTAACGGCCTTTGTCATCGAAGTGAGCACCGGTTTCAGCCCAACCACCAACAGATAGAAGTAACTTAACGTCATGCTTCTTCGCATATTGGTTTAGTAGGTTGAAGTGACCTTTGTATGGTAGAGATGGATCCATCGCATTTTCTGCGCCTTCCCATGTCATGCCGGTCGCTGGGTTGTTTGGATCGTTTACATCACCGATAGAAACTTCGCCTTGCTTGTTAATGTGAGCAAATGCGTAGTTGATGTGAGTAATGCTGTCCCATGGAATGTCAGACGCTAGGAATGATGGTTGACCATTCGCGCCGTTACGCCATGAAGTGAAGTAACCGATGATACGACGTGGGTGATCTGCACCCATTTTCTCACGGCCGTCTGCATCGTAAATTGTACAGTATGGCGTGTTAACACCTGGAGTTTGGTATAGACCTGCAGGCTTACAGTTTGCTTCGCCTACTGGTGGTAAAGTTGGTTCAACTGTTGGCTCAGCTGTTGGTACTGGAGTCGGTTCAGCTGTTGGTACTGGAGTCGGTTCAGCTGTTGGTACTGGAGTCGGCTCAGCAGTTGGTACTGGAGTTGGCTCAGCAGTTGGTACTGGAGTTGGCTCAGCAGTTGGTACTGGCGTTGGCTCAGCAGTTGGTACTGGAGTCGGTTCAGCAGTTGGTACTGGCGTTGGCTCAGCAGTAGGTACTGGAGTCGGCTCAGCAGTAGGTACTGGAGTTGGTTCAGCAGTTGGTACTGGAGTCGGTTCAGCAGTTGGTACTGGCGTAGGCTCAGCAGTAGGTGTAACACCTTCACATTGGCCTAGTAGCTTCCATTCTTGCCAGTTACCTGAACGCTCTGCAGGGTTATTGTTTTGTGTCCACCAGTTAGCTTGGTAAGCAGAACCTTCGAATTGAACTTGCGTGCCGCCAGTGTAAACGCCTTGCGCTGTCCACTCTTCTAGATTTGAACAATCTGCAGCTTGAGCGTTAAACGCCATCAAACATGCAGCGGAAAGTGTGCTAAGCGTAAAACCACGCTTCGCAAGAGGAGAAATGCTCATCTCGTTCTTCCTTAAACTAATCAATCTTATGCAGGACGCGTCCTGCTTCCTGTGCTAGCTTTCCTAGCTAGTACAGTCAATATACGTAGAAAAATGAATAAGGAAAAATTGAATTGAACAAAACGTGATCGACTCCCTGTATTTACAGCGAAAATATTACAGAGACTTCACGGATTGATATTTACTTCACCTTTTTAACGTGTTTTTTAAGTTTTAATCTCTAAATTTCCCCATAAAACCCTTATATAAAAGTGGATTTATCGTTTTCTGTTTGACCATTTTCTCTGCTATCGCCTGTTCCAATCTGATAGTAAAAGCCCCGCGATAGATCCTGTTGAACTTATCACGGGGAAGCTGAGCGGTTAGGCGATTGCTATCACCTAACCAATTCACTATTTAAGAGTACAAACCTTAGTCCAAGCAGAATCACTTGCCGAAGGCTCGGTATTCGCTTGACCCCAACTTGGTACCCAAATCGCACCGTTGTGCACCATTTTTTCGCCTTTAGCGTTGTATGGCTTCCAACCATCTTGATGGACAAAATCAGGATACACAGGTAAACCTTCTGGGCGGCATAAGTCTGCAAGCGGCAGCTCTGGGTGCTCTTGCGCTAGTGCATATTCAACCCCATCGATTTTCACTGTGTAATTCACCGGCCCGGTGATAGGCAAGTTATAAGTAAATTGAATTTTCCCTGTTGCACCATCGGCAATCGCTTGGTATTTCGACACGCTAAAACTAATGCGATGGAAGTTACCTTTTAGACCACCTATGTTGTCACCGTCATGACCCGATACGATACTCACGGTATTGGCATTACCAGCCACTGCATTGGCTGGCGCCGACGTTGGGTAATCAAATGAAATTTCAACCAGATCATCAATCGCGACACCGGCGTTATTTTCAATGATTAAGTCGGTCGTGATCGGGTAATCCGCACGCTGTTTATCAAGGGTGATTTTTAGATCCACGGCTTGCGCTGGCACACTGCCTTCAATGATCTTGTTGCCATAAGGCGTAGCCGACTTGAACTCTTCGTAAATGGTTTCTGTCATGGTGTTACCCATGTGGTATTCACCATTACCCGAAGCACATGCCGCTTCCGACTTATCGGCCACCGTGGTGCGCTTACCTTGAGCGTCATAAGGGTAACATGAATAGTCACCCGCTAATTCCCAGAACATGATACCGCCGATGCCCTGCTCTTTAACGTACGCTGCTTTGGTCAAGATTGATTTATTATCTTCCATCGACAGGAAGGTTTGCGTGGTGGGGTTCCACAACCAAGGAGCCACGGCTTGCTCATCGTAATGGTACTCGTATTGTCCCACTATCTGATCATAAGCCGATTTGTCACCGGTGTAATCTGGCGAGTTAATATAAGTAGTTAGGTAAGATCCGAGCATGTTGTTTTGCAAGTTTTTCGCATGCCACATCGGGTTTGAGCCAGCCGGCACTTCTTGATCTTTCTCCAAATCATGCCATAGGTTATCTAAGCCTTTAGCCCCTGCGCCGCACTTGCCGTGAGTCCCTGCAGGACAATTACTGCCCTTAGATTTACCCCACAAACCGGCTTCGCCGCCTGAGACTTTTTCCCAACCTCGGGTGTAGTAAGGCACACCGATATTGATGCGACCCGCTGGCATGCCGCCACGGTAATAATGAGCCGCCCAATCGGTATTTAAGTAACCTAATTTACCGTACTGCTGCGCGGCATAAACCTGCGCTAACTCACCATCTTTACCTGTGTCATAAAGCGCGGCATTGTGGCCCACGTATTCATTCCATGCACCGTGTAAGTCGTACGACATGATGTTGATGTAATCAAGATATGCATTGGCTTGATAGCGCTCCATACCGCGCAGTAACCAACCGGATGCGGGCGCAGCTACCGTTAATAGGTAATGCTGGCCATCTTCAACCGAGGCTTTATCTAGCTCCTCACGCATGACTTTCATTAGCTCAACATACGACGCCATTAGATGCGGGCGAAGTTTATCGGAAATCCAAAAATCATCGGGGTGACCCGCGCCTTTCATCGCCGAGGCGTATTCGTAGTCGATGTCGATACCATCAATTTTGTGCTTACGAATAAACTCAACCGACGATTTGGCAAACTTGGCAATGCCCGCATGGTTAATCGAGCCATCCATATTGGTGGTTAGCTTGTAGAAGCCACCGGTTTGCTCACGGCCATCAGGGCCATTGATGCCGCCCGTTTCAGCCCAGCCACCGACCGAAATTAGCACTTTTACATCGTGCTGTAATTTACGCTCAACCAAACGCGCTAGTTGCTCTTGCTGGGCTTGGCCTAAACCGACCCCTTGATCTTTACCCACATGAGCAAAGGCATAGTTAATATGGGTTAGGTTTTCCCATGGAATATCATCCACTAGGTAATCTTGATCGACATTGCCCTTATTACGCCAGCTAGTGAAATAACCAATGACACGGCGTGGGTGATCAGACCCCATTTTTTCTCGGCCTTGGTCGTCATAAACGCTACAGTAAGGCACTTTAACGCCCGGTGTTTGATACAAACCATCAGGGCGACAGTCATTACTCACCACCCCATCATTCAGCGTTAAGAAGGCATGTTGTTGCTTAGTTTGCCCCTTCATGTCGGTTGCCACCACGGTGACTTTTGCATCTTTGGTTGCAACAAAATCAAAGGTATATTTGCCGCTGGTGAAATCTGAAACCGTATCAGGCGTGAACCTCGCAATCGTCACACCATCAATCAAAAACTCAACCTGTTTTAGGCCATCGTCATTATCACTCGCAGTGGCATTAATGGTCACCGTGTCACCCGGCTTAGCTTGTGTGGCGCTTAAACTCATTGACACTTGCGGCGGTAGGTTAACCACTTCTTTACCATTCACCGTTAAGCCCTGCTCGACAATGGCGCCTTTGTCATCTTCGGCTTTCACTAAAATACTATTTACGCCGCTTGCGATAGTGAAGTTTGCAAGGTAGGTCACTTTATTGCTGGTACCATTATCTGGCGCAGGAATTAAATCAACGCTCACCCCATTCACGACCACTTGGACGTTAGCAATGCTGCCATCGCTATCTTGTGCAACCACTTGCAGCGAAACCGATTCTCCCACTAACATTTCTGCGCCATCGGTCACGCCAGATAGGGTTAAAGTTGGTTTTAGGTTGTCAACAGGCTCGGCATCCACGGTGATTTTTTGCACCGCTACCTCACTTTGGGCTCCTTTATCATCGTAGGCAATCGCAGTCAGCTCATGCTGCCCAGCAACTGCTTGCCAGCTAACTTGGTAAGGCGCATTCGCCACACTGCCAATCAGGCTACCGTTAATAAAGAATTCAACTTTGCTGACTTGGCCATCGTCATCTTTGGCGCTGGCAGTAAAGCTAGCAGATTGGCCTGCGGTTAACTTGCCAACATTCTCTAGGGCAACCGTAGGAATGATGTTCACTTTAGTATCGCCACATTCACCTTTGAATTGCCAGTTGGCCCAAGGCGATGCGTCTACGGCAGGCTTATCCCAGCTACCGGCATACCACTTATTTTCAAACACCGCTCCTTGGTGTTGAACTAATGTTCCTTTTGCTGCGTAAACAGCGGATGAATCCCAAGGTTGAATATCGCTACAATCATAACTAGCGGCTTGGGCATTAAATGCCAATAGGCATGCAGAGGTAAGAGTACTAAGCGCAAACGCGCCCTTGGCCAAGGAGGCCTTGGTTGAATGTTTCATACGTTTATCCTTAAACGAGGTTAGGTTGTGGTGCGACTTTTCCTAAGTCAGGCAACAACATAAACAACATATGAAACCAATTTCATAACATGGATCACATTTCAAAAACTGTGTAAAAAAACCACACTCCATGACAAATAATTGATCCACCTAAAGTAGTAATTAAGCTCACTCCAGATTAGAAAAAGACTCAATATTTTTGCCAAACCAAACAAACATCGATGCTTGATATCCTAAAATTTCCACCGAATAATCTTGGTCACAAGCTCGCCCTGCTAACCCATAACAAACATGCAGCGGCAGCAAGTGCTCCTCTCTGGGATGGCATTCTCTTGCTCCCGGCGCTTGTTGCCAATGCGCCAAATTTTGTTCACGCACCGGCTCTGACATATCTTGAGTACATAAGGTTGAGCCCAACCAAGACTCAAATGCTTGGTTATGAAGTTTCATCTGTTGGCTTGGGGTAAAAAACGCCCGCATGTTATGAAACGAGAATCCAGAGCCTACCACCAGCAAATCATTCCATTGGATTTGGCGTAGCGCTTTGCCAAGTAGAAGATGAAAGGACGCATCCAAAGAAGATGAGAGTGACAATTGCACACAAGGAATGTCCGCCTCTGGATACATAATTTTAAGGGGCACAAATAGGCCATGGTCATACCCACGATTGACGTTTTCTCTGGCTTCTATGCCATGACTTTGGAGCGCAGTCAGTACCTGTGCGGCCAACGCTGGCTCCCCCTTACAGGGATAGCTAATATCATACGCTGCTGACGGAAAGCCCCCATAATCATAAATCAGATCTGGCGCAGCAGCTGACGTCACCATCACAGGATCGGCTTCCCAATGAGCACTGATTACTAAGATGGCACTTGGCTTAACAATCTGCTTGGCGATGGTGTTAAGGGTAGCCACCATGGCTTGATGGCTTGGAGCACCGAGCAAAGGCATAGGGCCGCCGCCATGGGAGAGAAAAATAACCGTTCCATCATTCATCGCCTGCTCCTATTGAAAAATAGCGACGGGCCATTTAGGGACGATACCATTAGGATTAAGCGCCTTAATGGAGTAATACCCTTGTTTAATATGATCGACATTGACCGTTTCGGCGATTCCTTTCAGCCTCAATACTCGTTGCATATAGCGGTATAAGACGGGCATATCCTTGATCATATTGCGATTGCATTTGAACAAGCTGTAATAAGCCAGATCAAAGCGGATCAAGGTAACAAACAAACGTAGGTCCGATTCCGTTAACGCATCTCCAAATAAGAATAAGCGACCATCGGATAACCGCTGCTCCAATGTATCTAATGCCGTAAACACCTTTTCATACGCTTCCTCATAGGCCGTTTGCGTAGTAGCAAAGCCTGCTTGGTAAACGCCGTTATTTAAATAGGTATAAAGGTAATCATTTAACGCATCGATTTCTGCCGTTAGGTCAGCAGGCACCAAATCAGGTCCCTGATCGACCAATTCAACAAACGCACTATTGAGCATACGAACTATATCGGCCGATTCATTATTGACTATGGTATGGGTATGCTTATCCCACAATACAGGCACAGTGGCCCTGCCGGTAAAGTCGGGGGCGACTTGACTATACAGTTCATGTAAATAGGTTTTATGGCTTAGCTCATCTTGGCCATTGCTGCCTAGGCCAGCAAATTTCCAGCCTTGATCCGTTAACTTAGGCGAGACCACTGAGACACTAATGATCTCCTGCAACCCTTTTAAAGCGCGAGCCATTAAGGTGCGACTGGCCCAAGGGCAAATGTAAGCAACATAAAGATGATATCGCCCTGCTTGAGCTGGGTAGCCCCCCAGCCCCGTTATTCCAGCAGCACCATCTCGGGTGATCCAGTTACGAAATGAGGAAGTTTGTCGAATAAAACGCCCTTGATTATCTTGATCTTGCACCGGTTGCCATTTTTGTTGCCAAACGCCATTTACTAACATAGTTATGCCCTTGTCTGCTCTTTGCCCTCATCACCGTCTGAGTCGGGTATAAATAGAGACTAATCACAACCTTGGTGTAGATAAATGCTATATTCATTGCATTATTAACAACACTACGTTGGCAATAGAGAAACCATGGATCGCATTGAAACGATGAAGGCGTTTGTCGCCGTTGCCGAGCAAGGCAGTTTCACTAAAGCGGCTGATAAGCTTAGGCTTTCCAGCCAGTTGGTCAGTAAATATGTGTCACATCTTGAGCAAGGGTTAAATGTCAGGCTTTTTAATCGCACCACCCGACGCGTCCATCTTACCGAGGCGGGAGAACAATGTTTAAAGCATGCCACGCAGATCTTAGAAAGCTTAACCGATATGGAAGAGCATTTTGGTCAGATCCAGACCCAGCCAAAAGGGCGGCTGCATATTAGCGCACCGGTTTCATTTGCTACCTTGCACCTTGCCTCTTTGCCCAGGGATTTCAGAAAACACTATCCAGATATCTCTATCAATCTCGAGTTAAGTGATCGCAAGGTAGATGTGGTTGAAGACGGATTTGATGTCGCGCTGCGCATTGGCCATTTGCAAAGCTCATCATTAATCGCAAGAAACATTGCCCCCATTCGTCTCGTGCTTTGCGCCGCTCCCGATTATCTCAAGCAGCACGGTACGCCAATGGCTCCAAGTGAGCTCAACCCGGCCCATTATTTACGCTATAGCTATATGGATTTTAGCCCTTCAACCAATGAGTTAATCAATACGTTACGAACTTACGCACAGCAAAATCAAGGAGCCATGATAGCCAATAATGGTGAGGTGTTAATGCAAGCCGCCATCGCTGGTGAAGGCTATATTTTACAGCCCAGCTTTATCGTTGGTGCGGCATTAAAACAAGGTCATCTGCAAACCCTATTAGATTCGTTTACACCAGACCCATTAAGTCTTTACGCGGTTTATCCACACCGAAAATTACTTGCGCCTAAGCTGCGCGTGTTTATCGATTTTCTCAGTGCTTATTATGGTGAATCACCTTACTGGGATGAGTATTGAATGAAGCGGAAAACAGGAGGGTAAAAATCAATAAAAATGATTTGAGAGGATAAAAAAATGGCCAGCGCAATGCTGACCATTTTAAATAACAAGCTATTAAATCAATAACTTATTGACATAATACGGATGTCGGGTAGCAGCAGCGCATTACTGCGCCACCGCCCCCTAAGAACCGTACGTGCGAGTTTCCCCGCATACGGCTCAAGCCTTTATAAGCCTATACCTAGATATAGGCCAGCTTCGTTTAAGTCATTACATACTGATCATTAGATAGCTTAATCAGAGTGTATTTGTCGATGGCAATTGATATGCACCATTACCAAGTTGGAAATTTTATCACTGCCGCCCTTAGAGCGCGGTACGAGATGGTGTAAATCCCAATCATCCATTTCGTTCATGATTTGCTTACAGACAAAACATTGATAGTCCTGCCTCGTCGCAATTTTCCATAGCAAGTCGTTACCTGCGACTGACTTCTTTAATCGCTGAACCTGTAGGCGCTCAAAATATTGCTCATCTTCAGGTAGATAACAGTTAGCTGTTCCCTTGGTTTTTATATGCCTAACAATTTTTGTTTCCGTTGCATAAAGCAGACGATAACAACCATCACTCTCTCGTTTGGGTGCACTGAAAACCCAATTCCTTTGTCCTACTGATTTAAAGTATTTAAACCTTATCCAGCGTTTACGACGGTTAGAATGGATCCTACGGCACCATTGCCAAAGCATTTTCCAGATCCGGTAATCTACATACTTAAATGCGTCACCTGAACAGATACTTCGATGGTAGTTACACCATCCTCGTATCATCGGATTCAACTTCCCTATTATCGCGGAAGCTGGAGCCGTTTTATGACTATTCAGGTAATCTCGTATGCCTCGCAGAAATGCTTTTACGTTTTTCTTCGATGGCTTGATGATCATCTTGCCATTGTATTTACGTAAATTCTGCCCGAGAAAATCAAACCCTTCGTCAATGTGTGTTATCAGCGTTTTCTCCTCTGATAATTGCAGCCCACGCTCAGCCATAAAGGCTTTCACAAGTGGTAAGACTTTTTCTTCAAGAAGCTCTTTCGAGATCCCCGTAATGATGAAGTCGTCTGCATAACGCACATAATTAACCTTGGTTTTATAACTGGCTTTGGTATTTTTCGCCCCAAAGTGAGATTCAAGCACCGCTTCCAGTCCATCCAAAGCTAAGTTAGCCAGCACCGGTGAGATAATCCCCCCTTGAGGTGTGCCAGCTTCCGTTAGATTAAATTTTCCAGATTCCATAAAACCTGCCTTTAACCATTTCTTGAGAATAGCTTTATCCATGGGGACATTAGCTATTAACCAGTCATGACTAATGAAGTCAAAACACCCTTTAATATCACCCTCTAATACCCATTGAGCACTCGATTTACGACTGAGATTCACGAAACATTGTTCGATAGCATCAGCGCAACTTCGATGAGGGCGAAAGCCATAGCTGTTTCGATCCCCTGTTGTTTCCGATACAGGCTCCAAAGCGAGCAAGTATAAAGCTTGCATTGCCCTGTCGCGCATAGTCGGTATTCCCAGTGGACGACGCTTGCCATTGGCTTTAGGAATGTAAACTCGTCTAAGCGGTTTGGGCTTGTAACCCTTACGCTCTAACTGATTTATTGCATTCCATTTTCGGCTCGGAGTGTTCCAAGTTTCCCCGTCTACTCCAGCTGTGTTTTTACCTCTATTTTCAGTTACTCGCCTCACGGCGATAGCTTTAGCAGAAAACGATCGAGTCAGCATACGTTGCAGTTGTTTAACCTTACGCCACCTCGACTCTTTCGTTGCTTTTGCGATCCGTACTTGTAGCTCTCTCACCCTCAAATAACAGGTTTCCCAGTTTATTGAGTGCCACTCAGTGGCGTGGTGTGAGAACGCAGATACGTCAGTTTTTGAAGTATTCATCTTGCTGCTCTCCTAGTTCAAAGAAAAGTCACAACAACAAGACAGCACTACCTTCAGGGTAGTTACTACCCTGAAGGTGCTTATTTCTAAGTGCTTTTAAGCTTTACACGTTTTCACGCAATTAAAGACCTGTTGAAAGTCTGCCCTGTTTCCAGTGGAGGAACCTTTAACCCCCTATCTGCTTCATTACAAAGCAGCATTCGCTTTTTTCAACTTCCCGAGCCCGCATCTTCAACAGATCTCCTTGCGGATCACCTGCCCATAGGGCAAAGATACGGGGTTACCGAGTTCCATACTGATGACACGATATACTTAGGCTCTGTCAATACGCCGAAGGTTAAATGGCAACGTATCCCCAGATGTAAAAGGGATAACCAACCTCAATACCTTTTGGTTAGAGCATGTCAGTAGCATTTGCTCCTTGCGGCTGACGGCGCTTGTAAACAGTTCACATGTGTTAGCCATATATATCAGCCTAGCCTCTCAAATACTTACTACTAGCATTATCCAAACGCGATCTCACGATACGCGATTGCCCAAAATGGGGAGTACATTGTCAGGAAGCTTCCCACAAAACCGTTACCAGTAATGCAGTATCCCTAGGCTACTGTTAGTTGCATAACAGGTCTGTTATCAAAATATATTGATTCAGACAATCATCAGTACAGCTTCACACCGAGCTGCTCTGATACCATGGATCAAGATCCATTCCTGTAGTTTTTGAAGGTTACTAACCCTAGGCTAAATTGGAAATTCCAATTGCCTACTTGAAGGAACTGACAAGTCAGTTTATTGTGAAGGTTGGAAACACATACTATTGTATGATCGCAGCTTTTAGTCTCCTGCTACGCTTGTTTGGGTTGCGTATTACGCATTTTTAAGTTTGGGAACGCAGATTGCGCACACTCCTGTATTTCCCTTTAAGAGTGCTGGATAGTGGTCAGCTAAGCAAGCTGACCACCAGGCTAAATAAGCTTTAAAATCAAAAGCTTATTTAAGAGCAACACGACTCTCGTCGCATCACATCATACCGCCCATGCCACCCATGCCGCCCATGTCAGGCATTGCTGGTGCATCTTTTTGTGGCTTGTCTGTTACCATGGCTTCGGTGGTGATCATTAGACCAGCAACCGATGATGCAAACTGAATTGCACTACGAGTTACTTTAGTTGGGTCTAGGATACCCATCGCAATCATGTCGCCGTATTCTTCGGTTGCAGCGTTGTAACCGTAGTTACCTTCACCGCCGCGTACGTTATTGGCAACCACAGACGCTTCTTCACCTGCGTTAGTCACGATTTGACGCAGTGGCGCTTCCATTGCACGTAGTGCAACACGGATACCTACGTTTTGGTCTTCGTTGTCACCGGTTAGCTCGGCTAGCTTAGCTGCAACACGAACCAGTGCAACACCACCACCGGCAACTACGCCTTCTTCAACCGCAGCGCGTGTTGCATGTAGTGCATCTTCAACGCGTGCTTTTTTCTCTTTCATTTCTACTTCAGTTGCTGCGCCAACTTTAATTACCGCAACACCGCCCGCTAGTTTAGCTACGCGCTCTTGTAGTTTCTCTTTATCGTAGTCAGAAGATGAGTCTTCGATTTGACCACGGATTTGCGCTACGCGAGCTTCGATTTGCGCTTGCTCACCCACGCCATCGATGATGGTGGTTTCATCTTTGTTGATGATAATGCGCTTAGCTTGACCTAAATCTTCTAGCTGAACTTTTTCAAGATCTAGACCTACTTCTTCAGAAATCACGGTACCCGCAGTTAGGATAGCGATATCTTGAAGCATAGCTTTACGACGGTCGCCAAAGCCCGGTGCTTTAACCGCAGCCACTTTAACGATACCGCGCATGTTGTTCACAACTAGCGTAGCCAGTGCTTCACCTTCAACATCTTCAGCAATGATAAGTAGAGGCTTGCCTGATTTAGCCACGCCTTCAAGCGCTGGTAATAGCTCACGGATGTTAGAGATTTTCTTATCAACCAATAGGATGTAAGGGCTTTCTAGCTCAACCGTACCCGCTTCTTGATTGTTGATGAAGTAAGGAGATAGGTAGCCGCGATCAAACTGCATACCTTCAACTACGTCTAGTTCGTTTTCTAGGCCTTGGCCTTCTTCAACTGTGATAACGCCTTCTTTGCCTACTTTGCCCATGGCTTCAGCAATGATGTCGCCTACGGCTTTATCAGAGTTAGCTGAAATAGTACCTACTTGTGCAATAGCATTAGTGTCAGCACAAGGTACAGATAGGGCTTTAAGCTCTTCAACCGCAGCTACCACTGCTTTGTCGATACCGCGCTTTAGATCCATCGGGTTCATACCAGCCGCTACTGCTTTTAGGCCTTCGGTGATGATAGCTTGCGCTAAAACCGTTGCCGTTGTGGTACCGTCACCGGCCGCATCGTTGGCTTGAGAAGCAACTTCTTTCACCATTTGTGCGCCCATGTTTTCAAACTTGTCTTCAAGTTCGATTTCTTTAGCAACCGATACACCATCTTTAGTGATGGTTGGCGCGCCGAAGCTCTTGTCTAGTACTACGTTACGGCCTTTAGGACCCAGTGTTACTTTTACTGCGTTTGCTAATACGTTAACACCCGCTAACATTTTGTCGCGTGCATCAATACCAAATAAAACGTCTTTTGCAGCCATTGTTATTTCCTTAAATTCAATTAATTACTCAGAAAGATTAAAATGCGTTGTTTAAGCTTCAACCACAGCTAAGATATCGCTTTCGCTCATGATCAATACTTCTTCGCCGTCTAGCTTTTCAGTCTTAACGCCGTAACCTTCACTAAAAATAACTGTATCGCCAATTTTCACTTCTAACGCTTTAACGTCGCCATTTTCTAAAATACGACCATTACCTACGGCAATGATTTCACCACGAGTCGATTTAGTGGCAGCTGAACCAGTTAAAACGATACCGCCAGCAGACTTAGATTCTTGTTCTTGACGTCTAACGATAACGCGATCGTGTAAAGGACGAATTTTCATTGAAGTTCTCCTGAGAGTTTTGTTTATGTTGATTGCAATAAAAGACCGAGTTCATGCCTAGTTTTGTTAGGTTTTCACGAACTAAGTCAAGTCTATGCACTTCTTAATGGGGCTGATACAGGCTATCTCAAGGGGAACAAATAAAAAAAATTAAAAAAATTACCCACTATGAGAGCTACGGTGATGAAAAAGTGGATGTAAAGCGGTAATGAGTAAGTTTACTCTTGATTCACTCGGATGATGTTCCCATCGCGAGTAGCCACAGAATAGCCTATAAAGTAGAAAAGGAGCATTAGGCTCCTTTGCTGGGTAATCTGAACACTTAAGTAGTCTGTGAACTAAGCAGCGACACTTTGGTGTGTTTGCATCTCTTTGATAATGCGGTTGACTTCGCTCATCACTGACAAGGCTTTTTTGTCAGCATCTTTGTAAGCGACTAACTTACCATTAACAACGCGAAAACGGCCAATACCCACTATGTAGATACGCCCGTTGAAGAAGGCTTTGATGTGTTTCGCTACTTGACGAGGATGGTACTTTTTAAAAGTTCTTAAAGATACAGCAACATTCATGTGGAAAATCTCCCTTAATGATGCCTCTAATCGTTAGTACAACGAAGAGGACCAAATCAGCTGAACTATTCAGCTAAATGCAAGCTCCCTGCCACCTATGCTTTATTTAGAATCAAACCTATCCTTGGGTTTGATCCATACTTCAATAAGGCCCACCAAGCTGGTGAAAGTAATTATTGTGTCGACTTATACTCTGGTTAGACGAAAATCGATCACCAAAGTTCATTTTATTTTTAGTCTAGATTTCGACGTTCGGTAAAATACAGGGATAGTTTTTGCTTTTCAAGGCTTAGATTATTGCATAGCTCAATAGTGTGATGGCCGTTTGCGATATTTTTGCGGGAATATAGGTCAAAAAAGAGTGGAAATGAAAACAGCACGTTACCGTGCCGTTTTCGCCAAATGCTTCAAATAGATATTATGTTTAGCTAAGGCAGTGGATTATTCCTTGCGCTCATACTCACCTTCGATGGTGCTACCTTTGGCTTTACTGGCATCTTGAGCTGGGCCGTCGTTTATGTCAGTTGAAAACGGTGAGCCTTGTGAGTGAGTTCGAGGATCAAAGTGTCCATTAAAGCCCCCTTGAAAGCCGGCCGCTGGGGTCACCATTTGCACTTGTAGCTTGCTCATCGCTGCTTTTGCCAAATGCGCTCTAATACTAGGTTGTAATAGCATCAGGCCTAAAAAGTCAGTCACAAACCCCGGAGTCACTAACAGCACACCAGCTATCACCAGCATCATGCCTTCAACTAACTGTTGCCCCGGCATTTCCCCCTGATTCATCCGCTGTTGCACCTTAAACATGGTTTGAATACCTTGGCTACGAACCAGAGATGAGCCCACAAGTGCCGTCACAATCACCAAACCGATAGTAGGCCAAGCCCCTAAAATACCGCCCACTTTAACTAAGATAAAAATTTCTAATAACGATGTGGTGGTAAACAATAAAAACAATCTAGCAAACATAATCACCTCGACCTAAGTTCCATTTGGTAAGCATAACAAGCCCCACTTTAATCACCATACCTAGTTGCCCTTACAACCTTAGGCAAAATCCATAGTCTGGTTTTGATGTGAGTAGAGCTCGCTTTAACTGGGCGCAAGCTTACCTGAACTTGAGCCTAGCAACAAAAAACCCTGCCGCGTAAATACCGAACCATTCGCCTAGTATTTACGAAACAGGGTCTATCTTTGCTCTGAACACGTCTTATAGCACTAGATTGGCTACCACAAAGCCTAGCGCCACAGAGACGGCGATGGTCACGACACCCGGAATGACAAAAGGATGATTAAACACCGCTTTGCCGATGCGGGTCGAGCCCGTGTCATCCATCTCAACGGCTGCCAACAAGGTTGGATAAGTGGGTAGCACAAACAACGCACTCACCGCCGCAAATGATGCGAGCGCCGCTTCTGGGCTAACGCCCAATGCCAATGCTGGCGGGATCAATGCCGCCGTGGTCGCCGCTTGAGAGTACAACAGCATACTGGCGAAAAAGAGAATAACCGCCAGCATCCAAGGGTGATCCGTGAGTAACACACCGGATAATTCTTTAATTCCGTCTATGTGGTTGGATACAAAGGTATCGCCAAGCCAAGCTACACCAAGCACACAAATACAAGCACTCATGCCCGATTTAAACGTGGCGGCATTAAGTACCTCGGCAGTATCTATCTTGGTAAAAAAGGCAATGATGGTGGCAGCCGTGAGCATAAACACCATAATGGCTTCGTTACGAGGCAATACCGGGTTTTCAATCCAAGCCACGGTATCACTAATGGCCGTGGCATAAACGACAACGGCTAATATGGTCAAAAGAAAAATAACCACCGAGGCCTTGGCACCGGCTTTAATTTCAGTGGCTTCTATCTTATGGGTAGACACGAGTCCCTTGGCCAGACGATCTTGATAAACCTCATCATCGGCTAGGTCTTTACCTAAAAACTGCGCCACAAACGCGCCCACCATACAGGCAACAAAAGTAGTTGGAATACAAATAAGTAAGATCTGTAGATAACTCACATTGTATTTTTCTAGCATGCCCGACATCAGCACCAGCGCCGCCGAAATTGGCGAAGCTGTAATGGCGATTTGTGAGGCGACTACCGCAATACTCAAGGGTCTGGAAGGTCGAACGCCCTGCTCTTTGGCCACTTCGGCAATCACAGGTAAAGTGGAAAAAGCGGTATGACCAGTGCCCGCAAACAAGGTCATGACATAGGTGACAATAGGCGCTAAAAATGTCACTTGCTTCGGATTTTTCCTTAACAAGCGCTCAGCTAATGAAACCAGATAATCCAGTCCACCAGCCACTTGCATCGCTGCTATCGCCGCAATCACCGACATAATAATCAGGATCACGTCAACAGGAACCGACCCAGGCGTCATACCAAAGCCTAAGGTCAACACCAAGACACCTAAACCACCCGCAAAGCCGATGCCGATACTGCCGAGCCGTGCGCCAATAAAAATGGCCGCTAGCACCACCAATAGTTCAATTGCAATCATAATATATGCCTTAGCCGGCAATTTGCCGGCTTATCTGCTCAGATTAATAATCAATTTGTTAAACATGTAATTTAGCTCGGTATTGCGGCCTTCTTAAGTTCTCAACCGATAAAATTTCATCTAATTCGGCTTCACTTAGTAGCCCCAACTCCAGTGCGACTTGTTTTACCGATTGGCCAGTTTGCGCGCAAATGCGACCGATTTTGTCGCCGTTATGGTGGCCAATATAAGGGTTTAGATACGTCACTAAACCAATCGAGTTTTGGACATAACTTAAGCATACTTCGGGGTTAGCCGTGATCCCAGCAATGCATTTGTCCGCCAAGGTGTAACAAGCGTTAGTCAATAGCTGTAAGGACTCAAACAAACTTTGGGCGATCACCGGCTCCATTACGTTCAGTTGTAACTGTCCGCCCTCAGCCGCCATGGTAATGGTTAAATCATTACCACAGACCTTAAAACAAACTTGGTTAACCACTTCAGGAATAACAGGATTTACCTTAGCAGGCATAATGGATGAGCCCGCTTGCATTTCAGGCAAGTTGATTTCGTTTAAGCCCGCTCTTGGCCCTGAGCTAAGTAGGCGTAAGTCATTACAAATCTTAGATAGTTTGACCGCGCTACGCTTTAATGCGCCGGATAAAATCACATACGCGCCGCAGTCTGATGTGGCTTCAACCAAATCTTCGGCAGGCACAAAGTCATGGCCAGTTACCTCGGCCAATTTAGCGATGGCTAATTTTGAATATCCAGCAGGACTGTTTAAACCCGTACCAATCGCGGTTGCACCTAAGTTGACCTCAAGCAGCAGTTCCTGACAGCGTTTTATAAACTTAATTTCTTCATTAAGGGTAACCGCATAAGCATGAAACTCTTGGCCTAAGGTCATGGGCACCGCATCTTGTAATTGAGTGCGCCCCATTTTTAGGATGTCATCAAAAGATTTCGCTTTATCATCAAAGGCTTGTTGCAGATGAGCGATGGCCGCTAATAATTTGTCACTGTAGCGATACAAGGCAACGCGAAATCCGGTTGGATAGGCATCATTGGTTGATTGGCATTTATTAACGTGATCATTGGGGCTTAGGTGCTGATATTCTCCCTTGGCATAACCCATGTTTTGCAAGGCGATATTGGCGATCACTTCGTTGGTGTTCATGTTCACCGAGGTGCCCGCACCGCCTTGAAAAACGTCCACCTTAAATTGATCGAGTCCAATCCCCGTTTGTAAAATCAGATCGCAGGCTTGCACGATTTGTTGCGCCATGTCTTTAGACAAGGTACCAAGCTCACCATTGGCTAAGGCCGCCGCCTTTTTGGTCAGCACCATGCCAACAATAAATTCAGGGAAATCGGAAATGGTTTGCGAGCTGATCTTAAAGTTATTCATCGCTCGCTGGGTATGTACCCCATAATAAGCTTCTTTTGGGATCGCAAGTGGACCAAGCAAATCATGCTCAATTCGCGTGTCATCTTGGCTTTGCAACGGATAAGTAATACTGGCTGGTGCTGTCATGGTTTGTCCCCTTTAAGCGCTCAAACAAGCAAAGTAGCTGTGTCGGTACACAAACTACCATCAGATGTTGACCAACTTGCTCCGCATTCTTGTATCCCGCATCAAGTTATGAGACTTTTGGTCAATAAAACCAGACTACGTAATCATTGCGCACCTAGGTATAGGGGGATACCCTTATTCTGGGAGGGAAACAATGAAATTGTGATATGGATCAAAAGCGTATTGATGCGCTTATTGCTTCAAACTCAATCACGGATTACATGTCATTTCAGGACATTTGAGGAGTTATGCCAATGCAGCAAACCTACATCATGGTACTTTGTTCGGTGCCCGACAACACCGAAGCCGACAAGATTGCAACCGAGATCCTAAACGCAAAACTGGCCGCTTGTGTAACGATGCAGCCCAATGTGTATTCGATGTATCATTGGCAAGGGGAAATTAACCAAGATCGTGAAGTGCTGATGATGATTAAAACCTGCGCCACGTTATTTGAGCCCCTAGCAGAAGCCATTAAAGCAATTCACAGCTACGACACCCCTGAAATTATCGCCCTGCCGATCAGTCAAGGCGAGCCAAGATACCTAAATTGGATTGATCAAGTTACCCAGTAATTGTGTATCTTGTTTTGTTTTTATCCCAATAATTTTTCGCGTTAAGGTAGTAGTAATGAAAAAACGATGGACGGTTATTTTACTGTGTTGGCTAGTTAGCTTTGCTGTGCACAGCGCCGACCCTTTTAGCCAAGCCAATAGTAACAGTCCGTTTCAGCAGCCCAGTTTTTTACCCGTTGATCAAGCTTTTCCCTTTGCTTATCAGCAACAAGATGACGAAGTTTTTCTCAACTGGGCAGTCACCCCCGGCTACTATCTGTATCAGCATCAATTCAGCTTCAAGGTACAGGGCGCAGAGCTTGCCCCCTATCAACTCCCCAAAGGCATTGATTACCATGATGATTACTTCGGCGATGTGGTAATTTATCGAGAAGATACCGAAATCCAATTGCAAGTCGCTAACGTGCAAAAAGATGCGCAAATTACCGTCACCTTTCAAGGCTGTGCCGATGCGGGTTTATGCTATCCACCAGAAACCAAAACTATCTACCTAACCCCACTGACTGGCGACGCGAATACCGACGCAGCAGCGCCAGCGCAAGTTAATAAAGCACCAGTTAACGGGCCAAATCAGCAACCCCAGCTGGATAAGCAAAGTGCCTCTGGCTTGGCGGCAATTCTATCTCAGCAAACCTTATTAGTGAGCCTAGGGTTGTTCTTTTTACTGGGTATCGGTCTGGCTTTTACCCCTTGTGTTTTTCCTATGTACCCCATTTTGTCGGGTATTATTGTTGGTCAAAAACAGCTAAGTACCAAGCGCAGTTTTATTTTGTCTTTTACCTATGTGCAAGGCATGGCGCTAACCTATACCTTACTGGGCCTAGTGGTGGCGATGGCGGGATTAAAGTATCAAGCCGCGCTGCAGCACCCGGTTATTCTGATTAGCTTAGCCGTGTTATTTACCCTCTTGTCCTTATCTATGTTTGGTTTGTATAACTTACAGTTACCCGGCTTTATCAGTAACCGGTTAAATAACTTAAGCAACCAACAACAAGGCGGCAGTATTAAGGGTGTCTTTATCATGGGGCTGATTTCGGGCTTAGTGTGCTCGCCTTGTACCACCGCGCCCTTATCGGGGGCATTGCTGTATGTTGCCAGTAGCGGCGATATGACCTTAGGCGCCGCGGTGCTTTATGCACTTAGCTTGGGCATGGGCTTACCGCTATTAATACTGGGCAGCTCGGGCGGTAAATTGTTACCTAAAGCAGGGCCTTGGATGATGCACATTAAGGTGGTGTTTGGCTTCCTGCTGTTGAGTGTCGCCGTGGTGATGTTAGAGCGCTTTTTAAATGCCACCTTAGTTACCCTGCTATTCGCGTTATTGGCTCTTGCGCTATTGGCTTACTTAGCTTCAGCCAGTCGACGCAGTCTTAGTCGCTATAAAAATGTGCATCGTCTGTTATTGGCTTTAGCCGCGTTTGGAGTTATCGGCTACAGCGTGATACAGATCCAGCAACACCAAGCGGTGCAACAAAACCTCAAATCGCGCTTTGAATATGTGGCAAATTTGACCGAGTTAGAGCAAAAATTACAACAAGCCCAGCAACAAGAGCGCTGGGTCATGGTGGATTTTTATGCCGATTGGTGCGTGGCTTGTAAGGACTTTGAACGTGAAACCTTTGCTGATCCAAGCGTGATTGCCCAACTTGAGCAAGCCATGTTGATCCAAGCCGATGTCACGGCTAATAATGAGGCTAACCAAGCACTGCTGAAACAGCTAAACATCCTTGGTTTACCTAGCATTGAATTTTATAACCCCAAAGGCGAGCGACTTGAACAGGCTCGCGTGACGGGATTTCTCAATGCCGAGCAGTTTTTAGCGCATTTACAACAACTCGGGGTTAACTAAATGATTGACCGCATTAGCCGTATAAACCTTAACTTAATCGTAAGCTTGCATTTGTTACTGCAAGAATTAAGTGTCACCAAGGCGGCGCAGCGGCAATACATTAGCCAATCGGCGATGAGTAAAAACTTGGCTAAATTACGGGAGTTGTTTCACGACCCCTTACTGATGAAAGCCGGCAATGAGTTGATCCCAACCAACAAGGCGCTGCAACTGGCGCCCGAAGTTGCTAAGTTAGTGCAGACCATGGAAGGCTTATTTAGCCCACAAGAATTTGATCCCAGTGAATGCCGTAAAGAGTTCACCATCGCCGCCACCGACTATGTTAGTGAATATATTTTACCTAAGGCGCTGGCCGACATTTATTTGATGGCGCCGCATATCTGTATCAATGTGCAAAACTGGGATAAAGAAACCTATCAATTGCTCAAAGAAGGCAAGGTGGATTTAGGCACTACGATCCAAGATCCCAATGCCAAAGATATGCATGCCAGCCTTATCAACCGCGATTACTTTGTTTGCATCATGCGCCATGATCACCCGTTAAGTGGGAAGGCCGAGTTATCGCTGCACGATTTTGCCCAATACCACCATGCGGTGATCACAGTGGGTACGGATAAAACCACCGCGATTGATCGCGCCCTTGCTGAGCATGGCATCACCCGCAAGGTCAGATTACGGGTTAGCTCCTATCCTTCTGCGGTGAACATGGTGGCACAATCGGATTTGCTGCTTACCCTACCCTCGCATATTGCCAAACGCTTATCACAAGATCACCCCGTGACGATCAAGCCATTACCTGTGCATATCGACGAATTCGACTGTACCCTGCAATGGCATCATCGCAATCACCAAGATCCCGCCCATCGCTGGTTTCGCACCCATTTGGCTAAGCTCATTCAACAGCAAGAGCTAGATCCGCTGTCGCGTACAAATTAACCAATAAAAACTACCACCTAGCGCGAAAAGGCAAATTCCTAAATGGAATAATGACAATTCTTAAAAGTCACTCTGGTTATGACCACTTACCCCCTACACTTAGCCATATCCGTTTAACTTTGTGCTGTGTTGTATTATGTCTGAAGTGCTATTCACCTTACTTGTTATCAACTTACTTGGCATGCTAAGCCCAGGTCCAGATATGATCATGGTGATCCGCTATGGCAGCACAGGTGCTAAACGCACTACCTTATGTTGTATTTTGGGGATCATGACGGGGTTCTGTGCACACCTGTTGTTAGCTGTTTTCGGCGTGTCACTGCTGATTTCACAAGCCCCTTTGTTATTCACCGTGGTGAAATATTTAGGTGCAGGTTATCTAATCTATCTCGGCATCAAGGCATGGCGCAGCAAAAGCAAAAGCTTGGACTCTAGCTGCAAAGGCCCTATCAAAGCACGCTACGCTTATCTCGAAGGACTATTGTGTAATCTGCTAAACCCTAAGGTACTGATATTTTTGGTCGCTACCTTCACCCAAATCGTTTCCCCCGACACCTCAACAAGTAGCAAGTTATTCTTTGCCGCGACCATTGCCATTGAAGCCATCGTGGTATGGGCCTTGTTAATGAAGTTCATCTACTCTGGCTGGTTAAATAACTGGCTGCAAAAAAACCAACAACGTATCAACAAACTATCGGGCGGGATCTTAGTCGGCCTTGGCAGTTTGATTGGTATTCAGATGTCTTGATGCGTTAAATATTACATATTTGTGTGAGCTGGGATCTATACTAAAGTCTTACCACAGGGCCATCAATTGACCAAAAGTACAGTTGGTGTTAGCGTGAGGTAAATACGTATACCATCGATTAACATGGATATAACCCCATGGACACGCCTTACACTATTGTTATTGCAGATGATCATCCGCTATTTCGTAATGCCCTTTATCAAGCCGTGCATATGGCGGTTAACAACGCAAATTTACTCGAAGCCGATACCATTGACGGCCTCTTGGCGTTACTTGAACAAACGGAAGACGTCGACCTACTGCTACTTGATTTAAAAATGCCCGGTGCCAATGGCTTTTCTGGGTTAACCCATTTACGCGGCTTGTATCCCGATCTGCCTGTGGTCGTTGTCTCGGCCAGCGAAGATGAAGCCGTGATCCGCAAGGCCATTAAGCTTGGAGCCATGGGCTTTATCCCTAAGTCGGCCCCAATGAAGCAATTGGTCAATGCGTTAAATCAAACCTTAGCGGGCGACCCTTGGATCCCCGAAGGCATCGACCTAGATCAAGCCGAATCTGATCAACCCGACTTTGCCGATAAATTAGCGCAGCTCACGCCACAGCAATACCGCGTGTTAGTGATGCTCAATGAAGGCTTACTCAACAAACAAATTGCCTATGAATTAGGCGTCTCCGAAGCGACCGTTAAGGCACATGTCACCGCTATTTTCCGCAAGCTTGAAGTCAGCAATCGCACTCAAGCCGTGATAGCACTGCAACAAATGGAAGTGGAATAACCTTGATGCTCATCACTTGCTGATGAGCTTTCTTATCTGAGCCCCAAATGACTGTTATCTTATCTACCTCAGCAATTATTGATGCCGCAACCGAACTGACCCAGCGCCGACTAAATAAAACCAAAGGCCCGTCTTTGCTCCCTGAGCAACAACCGAATCACTTTGCCGATGCCTTTGCTATTGCCCGCCAAGTCAGTCAGCAATACTGCCAATTGGCTCAAACTGAGGTGATTGGCTGGAAGTGTGCCTTACCTAACGGCGAAAAAACCATTATTGGCCATTTGTTTGCCAACGAGGTTCAAAACGAAGCTCAAGTCTTACTGACGCCAACCCAAGGTGAAGCATTAATTGAGCCTGAGCTGTGTTTTACCCTATCACGCGATCTGCCGCCGCGGGCAACGCCCTACAGCCAAAGTGAAATTGATGCGGCGATTGGTTCAACCCGTTTAGCGTTAGAGCTCATTCTTAGCCGTTATCAAACGCCCGCTACAGAGAGCTTCCACGCCGCCCTTGCCGATGGCTTATTAAATCAAGGAATTTGGCTTGGCCCTGAAATTCGACCCAGTCAAGACGAAAGCTATGCTGCATTTGATTTAACCATCAACTCAACCGCGCTAGGCGAGCAAAGCTATCAGGCTAAACATCAAGACGGCCACGCCCGAGCAGGCCTGTATTGGCTGGTCAACTTTCTATCGGAGCAAGGTATTGGGCTCAAACAAGGCCAGCATATTATCACCGGCTCCTATGCCGGCGTGTTAGCTCTGCCGTTAAATCAACCCGTTCAGTTTCACTACGGTGATTTGGGTGAGTTTAGCGTCGAATTCACTCCATCAGCATAAGCTAAACAATTAAGCCTAGGCCCCATCCAAAATCGCCCTGATCAGGGCTTTTAACTTCAAAGGTTTTACAGGCTTACTTAAATAGCGATAGCCGTGATGCTTAATTTTAGCCAGCATCTCTTCTTGGCGATCAGCACTGATCACCACGCCGGGAATATCGCCGTATTGCAGCCTGAGCATATGCAAGGCTTGTAATCCGGTTTTACCTTGGCCTAAGTGATAATCACTGAGGATCAGTTGCGGCAACCAGCCACTGGCTAATAACTCTGCAGCATGATCTAAGCTTTCAGCCACTTCCACCTCACAGCCCCAGCGTCCCAGTAGCGCTTGCATCCCCGCAAGAATATCCACTTCATTATCAATACAGAGAATTTTAACGCCCTCAATACCTATGGCCGTGGCGATATTGGTTTGCTGCTGAGCGACTAATTTTGGCTCAGCTCGCGCGATCCGCACGCTAAATACGGTTCCCTTGTTGGGCCAAGAGCGCACCAGTAACTGATGACCTAATAACTTGGCCAAGCCTTTAGCAATAGCAAGACCTAAACCTAAGCCTTGCTCTTGTGCGGTTTTTGAATGATCTAACCGCAAAAACTCTTCAAAAATATCGGCCAGCTTATGCTGCGGGATCCCCGGGCCGTTATCCCATACTTGAATTTCAACCTCATTAGCAACACGGCGCACGCCCAGCAATACCTTGCCTTGAGGATTATAGCGAAATGCGTTGGTCAAAAAGTTTTGTAAGATACGCCTTAATAGCTTGGGATCCGAATAAACCGGAATATGAGCATGTTGGGTATGAAAATTCACCCCATATTCCTTGCCCAGTACACTAAACTCGGCATCCAATTGGCTTAATACATCGGTTAAATAAAAGTGCTTAGGCTTAGGCGTTAGCTTGCCCGCCTCTAACCGCGACATATCTAACAAATCACCGATTAGCTCCTCAGCTGAGGTTAATGAGTCGTCAATATGTTTTGCCAAAATCGACGTTTCAGGGGTATTCGCCATTTCGCGTAGTGATGAAGTAAACAGTTTCGCCGCATTCAAAGGCTGCATTAAATCGTGGCTAACGGCGGCCAAAAAGCGCGTTTTAGATAAGTTGGCCTGCTCAGATAACTCGGTTGCGTACATTAATTGTGAGTTTAAATGCGACAAGGCTTCGGTGCGCTCGGCCACTCGCGCTTCAAGGTTTTCATTGGCTTCTTTGAGCGCTTTTTCTGCTTGGCGAAACGGCGTGATGTCGTTAAAGGTCATCACGAAACCACCACCGGGCATAGGGTTACCTTGCATCTGAATTTCACGGCCATCAAGACGTGTGCGCGATGATTCATGTGGGGTGCCGTTGCGCATATGCTCAAGACGTTTGGCTATTTGTGATTCAATATCGCCTAAACCCAGCAAGCCTTGCTCTGCGTTATAACGCATGATGTCTTCGATTGGGCGTCCAACTTGAATAAGCTCCTTAGGGAAATTAAACAACTCGATATAACGGCGATTCCACGCTACCAGCTGTAATTGGTTATCGACCACGGAAATGCCTTGATTGATATGCTCAATCGCGCCTTGCAGTAGGCCGCGGTTAAATTGAAACAACTCAGAGGCTTCATCAACAATCGTCGCCAGCTCATCCAGCTGCATATCCCGCCCTTGTAAGGCGGAAGATAAGACTAAGCGCGCTGAAGAAGCACCAAATACACCAGCCAGTAACCGCTCGGTTAGCTCAATCAAAGAGCCCGGCGCTTGCATGTCTGGCTTAAGCGTTAAATCATTGATTCGGGCATATCGAGAAAAGTGTAATTTAACTCGGCGTCGCCCTAAAAAGCGCGTCGCCAGCATTTCTAACTCTTCAACACGCACCTTGGCTTGATAAAAGGCAACCGGATCTTTGTCAACGTTACCGACAAAAGCCGACGCTTGCATGCGCTCACTCAATGCCGGTGAGGACAAGCTAGAGCCAATAAGGTAACCCAGTAGATTGCTCAATAAGCTGAGAATGATGCCCCAGTAGGCCGGACTTAACTCAACGAAAATACCAAATTGTGGTGGCGTTAACAGCCAGATAAGCGAGTTATTATCCATGTTACCGGGTAACCAACCTAGCTCATGGCATAAAGTCAGTAACCAGAAACTAAAGCCCAGACCTAAGCCAATATACACCCCCTTACGATTCGCATTGCGCCAGAATAGTCCAAGGATAAGTGCGGGAGCAAACAAGGCGATAGCAGCAAAAGAAAGTACGCCGATGGCAGCCAGTGATTCAAGCTGGTTAAATAATAAATGCGCCCCCCATGCGAGCAGTAAGATCACCACAATCGCGGTGCGACGCACCTTGATCAGCAGATCTTTAAACTCGACAAAACTGTTTTGGCCAAAATTTTGCCGACGCAGCAGCAGCGGCAACACAATGTCGTTACTGATCATGATGCTCAGAGCAATCGTTGAGACAATCACCATGCCACTGGCGGCAGACATGCCACCAAGGTAAGCCGCGATGGCTAAATAGGGGTGGTCTAGTGCCATTGGCAAACTAATCACATAATGATCTGGGCTGACATCACTGCCTAACCAAAGCTGCCCAGCCATAGCAAGGGGTAACACAAACGCGCCCATCGCCAATAAATAAACCGGGAATAACCACCGCGCCCAATGAATATCTTGGCCTTGGCTATTTTCTACCACGGTGACATGAAATTGGCGCGGCAAACACACCATAGCAAATGCGGCAAGCAAAGTGAGCACTAACATCTCAATGCCTTGGCCCCAACTTAATGCCGTGGCATGTTGACTAAAATAGGTCGTGACCGGTGCCGTAATGGCCTCGGGCGCGCTGTAAAAAACGTAAGCTGCAAAAATCCCCACGGCGACAAAGGTAACAAGCTTAACTAAAGATTCAAACGCCACCGCAATCACCATACCACGATGATGCTCGGTAATATCAATTTTGCGGGTACCAAATAAGATGGTAAACATGGCTAAGGCAAGACTTACTAACAGTGCCATCAGCCCAGTATTATCGGTATTGTAAGGCGTGCTCACGGTAGGTGTGCCCAGCAAATCTAAGCCCATCACAATAGCGCGCAACTGCAAGGCGATGTAAGGCAAGATACCGATAATGGCAATCAAGGTGATCACCATGGCCAGCTTTTGAGACTTGCCGTAGCGGGCTGCAATAAAGTCGGCGATGGAGGTAATATGCTCGCGCTTGGCGATCAAGATGATCCGCCCGATCAGCTTCCAACCTAATGTAAAGACTAAGATAGGACCTAAATAGATAGGGATAAATGACCAAAAATCGGTACTGGCTTGACCCACGGTGCCAAAAAAAGACCAAGAGGTGCAATAAACGCCAATCGACAAACTATAGATGAGAGGCTGCCATTTTAAGCGCTTAGTAGTGCGCCGATCGCCAAGCCAAGCAATTAAAAACAGCAGACTTAAATATGCGACCGACACCGGCGCGACTAACCAGCCAAGATCCATGGCAAACCCAGTTGAAGAATATTTTTGCTATTGTTATGAAAGCGTTAAATCAAAACAAGAGGCAAGTGCTCAGAGTTAGATCTGACGCCGACGAGTTAACCAAAATACCGGCAGTGCAAATATCGCCATTAACCAAAAAACCTGCCCTTGCCAACTTGGGTATAAGTAGCCGGATACCCAAGTCAAAATCGCGGTCACTAAACCAAGGGCAATTGCCGAATAGAGGGCTTGTAATTGGATCGCGAATTGCGGCGGCGCTTCTTCTGAAATATAACGAATTGCCGCAATTTGCGCGGCGGCAAAGGTGATAGCATGTAAAGACTGAGCAAACACCACTAAGGCTAGCTCGCTAGTGAAGGCTAACATACTCCAACGCAGGGCGACGCCAACTCCCGCCAACATAAACAGCTGACTGGCTCGCCAGCGACCAAACCACTTACTGGCAATCGCCATTAAGCAAACTTCGGCCAACACCGAACCCCCCCACAAATAGCCGATGGTGGTTTCGCTGTAACCAACGCTTTTCCAATAAATAGAACTAAAACTGTAATACGCAGCATGGCTGCCTTGAATACAGCTGGTGATCACAATAAAACGCACCACGCTGGGCTGTTTTAGCACTTGCCATAAAGGCAAAGAGACACTGCTTTGCGACAGAGTATCTTGCGGTAAGGTGACAGGCTTGAACCAAGTCATCAATACCAACGCCAGCAAACTGGCTAACATGGCATAAAGAATAATCGAGTGGTCAAAGCGGGTAATTAAACCGCCCAAAATACTCGAAGAAATGATAAAACTGACCGAGCCCCACAACCGCACCTTGCCATAATCAAGGCGAATTTGGCTGACCCATTTTGAAGCTAGGGCATCACCCAACGGCATTAACGGCGAGATAATAAAATTAGCCAGTAAGGTGCCCAGCGCCAGTAAGATAAAGCCTTGTAAAAATAAAAACAAAGCAAAACACGCCAAGGTAAAAAAGCACAGATAGCGGATCGCAGGCAGCAGTTGGCTCTCTTTTTTGACTCTAGGCACGATCAACAAACTGGCAAAGCAGCGCAGCAATAACCCCGCCCCTAACACTAACCCAATTTGCCCCGGCGTTAAGCCCTCCCCCTCAAGCCAAAGCGCCCAAAAAGGTAAAAAAATGCCCCAAGCAAAGAAAAACAAGGAGAAAAAACCGGCAAGCCAAAGAGGAGAAGATAAAAAAGGCACTTAATGGACTCTGAAAAGGATAAGTGCCTTTATTGTAGTGATACAGTTAAGAATAGTAAATGTTACAAGCATGAACCTGGTGTGCATACTTCCCATGCATCAGCTATCCAGCTGGGATCTGCTATGTCAGTATTGCCTAGACCATGGTTAGCGTGATCTCGACATTTGGAACCAGCCTTACATTTATATGTTACTCCATCGTGCTTAACTAAATCGCCTTTAGCATAGAAGTTATTTTTAGCGGGTGCAGAAGAATCATAAGGCTCATACGCAGGTGGCACAAACGAAGGTGAAAGAGGATTCACACTGTCATCCAGTGGATTTTCTGTGCCTGAGCCTGGGTTATTCTGTACATATAAATTATCAGAGGTAAAAGCACTCACAGGACTGATAGCTGATTTTAATTCAATGGATTCTGAATCTCCATGCAACCCCGTCCAATTTACATTCACTTTCAACTCATATAGTTTGTTAACTGCAGTAATCCCCTGATTAGGGCTAGAAGTAATTACCGAAGGTACAACCTGCCGTTGAAAAGTAGTAAAACTAGCCGAAGTAGATTGAGGTAAGTAATTTAAAGAAGTAGCAGTAGCTGAACTAACACTACTAAAACTCCCAATCCCGAAACTTCTTAAATCATCAAAGGTTTCTTGTCCGACTCTCAGTGCAACGAGGTGCTCTTCAGCTTCAGCACTTTTTACACGCATGTGCTTTTGCAGGGAAACTATGCCAGAAACCCCCACACTCACGACTAACAGAGCAATCAGTATCTCAATTAAACCAATACCTGCTTGAAATTGTTTTAACTTAGACATCTTCCCAGCCTCCCGACATCCAAAATGCCTCTGCGTAATCACCTGTCGGCCTACCAGTGATATAATCTGGCTGATAATTAATCGTTACCGAGCCACGAAAAGTGAAGGTATATTTATAATCCACCACTAAAGCCCCATTAATCTCCGTAGAACCATCACCAAGAACAAACTTCGCTAAATCACGGCTATTTGTCCCCGTTAAAGGCGTATCATCAACAGCATCCGTATTTGTATTTAGTGCATAAACAAGACCATACGCTTTCGAAAACTCCGCATTTCCATTGTGAATAATCAATGTCACTGGATGAGCTTCCGACCCTATGATAGCGCCGCTAGCATTGCAGTCCCCCCTAACCCAAATAGTAGAGTATATTAATGAGTCAGCTTCTATGGTTGAACAATCATCAACCACGTGTACATCAGTGCGTGCGCGATAGAAGGTATACGCATCCCTACCTTGATTGAAATAGCGGTAAAAGTTATCACCACGTACATCCGAATTATCTGTGTTAACTGAAGAGGTGGTTGCGGAAGACCCATTAACAATATAGTCCTCACCACCAGTAACAACCGATTTTGAATTGCCATTTGCATTAATGAATGCCGCAGCCTCAAAAACAGGTGTTCCCGCGGCCACTAATGGAGCCTCAATAAGGATCCCTCCTATATTATGTCGAGCCACACGGGAAATTGTTTTTGTCGTACCATTTTTCCCCTTACCAACCGACGTAATTAAGGCGGCACCTTGCCCCGAACCACCTGAAGCAGCAGGGTAATCTTCAATTGTAACAGTGTATAAATCACTGCGAGCTGTGCTCACATACACTTTGTTTCCTGCCGTATTGGTTGAAGATGTGAAGTTTACGGTAGCATTCTTCCAACCATTACTATTTATGATACTCAGTCCGTGGTCTAAACCAGCTTCAGCGTTAACATAAGCTTCACGATATCGGTACTCGTTTTGCGCAATCTTACTTTCCATCAATCTGGATTTAACGCTAAAAAAAGTAAAGCTAGTCGCCGATACTAGAAGCAATAATGTTACGGTTAATGCTGCAACACCATGGTTATATTTAGGTAACGAACGCCTCATCATTGAAACATCTCCATATTTCGAACCTGAACATGAGACTCAAGTTTTTCTGTGACAGTCTTAGAGCCCAAGGTAGTTTGACCTTCTAGGGTGATTTTAACCACCCTCATTCTTGAATAGACCGATGTAGAAAGTAATGAATTCTCAAACTTTAGATCGCTGATCGTTATAAAATTAGGATCTGTGATAGTCTCCCAAGTAGTGCCATCGCAATTTGTAGGGTAGTTAACGTAACTGCTATTTGTAGTCATTTGGATAGCACCACTGCTCAATCGATATCCAAAGTGCTCGTTTGAGCCGATATCACCACCTGATTTATCTAAATCGTAGCGAAAGAGAATACAACTGCTGGGCTTGCTACCATGGTCTAAAATCGCTGTTGATATTCCTGCAGATACGCTGACTACTGTACCATCGGGTTTTGTAGTTGTAGTATTTTCTAACCACATAAATTTATTCGGACCCGACAAGGTACCTAACGCATAAGATATCGTATCCCCTCGATACCCCGCGCGGCGAATATCAGACTCCATTAAATGCATGACCGCTTGCAAGTCGGTTTTCATACGGGAGTATTTGATACTGTTGATGTTATTGACGATGCCGCTGACGTAAAGGCTAGAGATCATGGCGATCACTAAGGTGCCCAGTACCAGGGAAATCATCAACTCAACTAATGAGAAGCCTTGCTGTTTGTTTAGATACATTCCTTGTAACCTAATCCTACATCGCCAACTTGGCAGATTCGAACCCGACCACGAATCGACGTGATCACTTTTAACTCTTTATGCTGTGCGTTTTCGATGCGAATAGTACCTGCATTTGCGGTTAAACGCACGGGCGAAAATTTAACGCGACGATTTACGAAATTGACTGGTTTAGGGTCTGGCAATTGTAAACTTTCACCATCAATCCAGTCGGCACTGGTGTCCTGTCCATTTAAGGTACACGAGTTAGCCGTATAACAGTCGCAAGGCTCTTTATTACTTAAGGCCGTTCGCCACTCATCGCCATTTTGGCAGAAAAATAAATAGATGGCTTCATTTCGCTTCAGAGCCAAACTTTGCGCATGCTTGATTTGGCTATAGGTTGCTTCAGCAACGGATTTGAGGTTTTGATCTTGTATTAGCCCCCGATAGGAAGGGAGGCCAACGCCGAGTAAGACGCCGGCAATAGCCAGTGCAATCAATAACTCAATGAGATTAAAGCCATCTTGCCTAATTATTTGCTTATCCATTATACCCACTCAAAGCTAATTTTTTAAAGATGAACAAAAAACAACCACGATATCTGGATCACAGTTTAGTAAATGAATAAATAGATTTATCACTTAAACCCAATATTAGTGATTTAATTGTCATTAATGTGATCAGACTAAAGTCTGGCTAGGCAAGCTCATTTAATTAGCTAAGCTGGAAAAATGACATTTGGTGATTGGAGTAAGCTGTGGACGAAATCGTAAACTTCACCCTTAGCCCTTTTAATATGTTGACCAAATATCAGCAAAAGCTGTTTAGCGATAGTTTAGATATCATCTACTTACCAGCGAAAAGCCACTTCTTGCATCAAGGTCAATTGGCGTCGAGCTTTTACATTATCGTAAAGGGATTAGTTGAAGAATTCAGCGCAGCAAACGGCACCTTATTTGCGCATTACACCCATGATGATTTTTTTGATATCCGCAGCCAATTTGGCAGCCCATGCAAACATGATTATCGCACCTTAGAAGAAACCATTTGCTATACCCTGCCCACCGAGATTTTCCGAGAACTAGTCAACAGTAATAGCGAGTTTGCCGACTATTTTCAGCGCGATCTGGCGCAAAAATATGCCCAACTTGAAGCCCGCGAAGGCAATAAAAACCTCGCCGAGTTTATCCTCACACGCATTGATGAATCCAACTTACAACCTGCCATGGTGATTGGTGCTGATGTCAGCCTATTTCAAGCCACGCAAATGATGCTGGAGCAAAAGCTAGAAACCTTGATTGTTGAGCAAGATGGCCTCTATGGCATGTTAACAGGCACAGATTTGCTCAAGGCTTGTGTACTTGACGGTGTCGAGCGAACGGAAGCGGTGGCTAACTTTGCTAATTATCGATTGATAAGTATTGAATATGGCGATTTTCTCTTTAATGCCATGCTGGCCATGACCCAACACCATATTGAGCGGGTAGTGGTAAAACGCGGACCGAGTATTGTTGGCATCATGGAAATGTCCCATGTGCTGAGCTTGTTTTCGACTCACTCCCATGTGGTTGCCCTACGCATCGCTCGTGCGCAAACCATAGATGAACTAAAAGCGGCCGCCGAAACCCTTAATAACCTAGTAGAAAACCTCACTAATAACGGCATTAAAATCGTCTTTATTATGGAGCTGATGGCGACCATGAATGGTCAAATCATGGAGAAATTATTTCAGCTCTTGGTTCCAGAGGAAATACGTAGCCGCGTCTGTCTCATGGTGATGGGCAGTGAGGGGCGCGGCGAACAGATCCTTAAGACCGACCAAGATAACGGTCTGATCATCGAAGATGGTTTAGATTGGCCCGAACAAGAACAAATACTTAATGAATTTAGCCAACATTTACTTAGTTTTGGTTACCCGCCCTGTCCGGGTAACGTCATGGTGAGCAATCCGGCTTGGGTGAAAAGCCAAACCCAATGGCAGCAGCAAGTCGACACTTGGATAGCAAAAGGTCAGCAAGGTGACACTAACAGCATGATGCAATTAGCTATTATTAACGATGCCCATGCCATTACCGGAAACAAAGCCTTGTTAACCCCAATCAAACAACAAATCTTAACCGGTTGCCATGATAGAGAGTTGATGCTATCTCAGTTTGCCCGCATCGCCCTCACCTTCGCCACCCCATTAAGTATTTTCGGTAACTTGAAAAGCAAGGATGCTGAGCTGGATATTAAAAAAGGCGGGATCTTTACCTTGGTTCATGGCATTCGTTCACTCGCTATCGAACAAGGCATCCTAGTAAATAACTCCTTTGCGCGGATCCGAAAACTGATTGAACTTGGGGTGCTAGAGCCTAAACAGGGTCAAGACTTACAAGAAACGTTGCAACTATTCTTCTGGCTCAGATTAGAGCAGCACATAACACCAAGTAAACGGGGAATTAATTTGCTCGATATCAATCAGCTCACCCCCAATGAACGCGATTTACTCAGGCACGGACTTCATGTGGTGAAAAAGTTTAAAAGCTTTTTAGCCCATCACTTTATGATCCGTGATTACTAACGATAAGCCTTATTGACTAACATGCATTTAGCCAGACTACTACGACCATTTGATAAACGCAGAGCCAAGCAAACGCCCTTTACTGATATTTTTGCACCTTATCACGGCGATGAGCTGATATCGCTCGATTGCGAGACTACAAGCCTAGATCCAAACAATGCGGAAATCATTACCATAGCGGCGGTAAAAATTAAGCAGCAACAGATCCTGACATCACAAAAGCTCAGTATTAAGATCCAACCAACAGCCCCGATAAATGCCGATTCCATTGCGGTGCATCAAATCCGCAATCAAGATATCGCAGGCGCCATGAGCATAGAGCAAGCCTTGCCTATCATATTAAACTTTATCGGTAATCGCCCAATATTGGGCTACTTTATTAAGTTTGATCTGGCCGTTTTAAACCGATTTATCGAGCAAACCTACGGTTTTCATCTGCCCAACAAACCGGTCGAGCTGTGCCATGTGTACTACAAAAAGGTCAACACTTATTACCCCGATGCGTGGCTAGATCACAAATTTGAAACCTTAGCAAAAACCTTAGATATTCCGATCATGGGCCGCCATAGCGCCCTTGGTGACGCAACCACAGTGGCGCTCATGTATCTACAACTCACTTACGGCAAACGACCCGAGCTAATTTAAAATTTAAAATTATCAATCAGTTAATTTACCCCTTTGATTGCCTATTTAAACTCAGCGTGACCTTTATCAACAAAATGTTACAAAAATTAATATTTAGTTGAAGCGCTTCACATTACTTTAACCTTTCCCCCTCTATGATGTTGACCAAGATAGTAAGCCTCGGTTTTATATGCCGTTAGCCAAAGGTCTAATTGTTAAAAACCCTTTTTTATTCGAGTTTAATAATTATAAATGTTCAGGCTAACGCGCATCCCTACACATTTTGAAATGCGGTTTAGCAAACTGATAACAATTCCCTTCAAGGAGTGATAATGAGTGATTTAAAGGTCTATCCAGTACAAGAAAATATTGCCAAAAATGCATTGATTGATGATGCGGGCTACCAAAAGATGTACCAAGAATCCATCGTTAACCCAGAAGCCTTCTGGCGTGAGCAAGGTAAAATTGTCGATTGGATCACTCCCTACACTAAGGTTAAAAACACCTCTTACGATCCTGGCCACGTTAACATTAAGTGGTTTGAGGATGGTCAGCTAAACGTATCTGCTAACTGTATCGATCGCCACCTAGCAACACGCGGTGATGACGTTGCTATCATCTGGGAAGGTGATGATCCAGCTGACGATAAAAAACTAACGTATAAAGAATTACATAAAGAAGTTTGTCAATTTGCTAATGCACTTAAATCTCAAGGCGTTAAGAAAGGCGATGTAGTATGTTTATACATGCCTATGGTGCCTGAAGCGGCGATTGCTATGCTGGCTTGTACTCGCATTGGTGCGGTTCACTCTATCGTCTTTGGTGGTTTCTCGCCTGACGCACTAGCGGGTCGTATTATCGATTCAAATTCATCGATTGTGATCACCTCAGATGAAGGTCTGCGCGGCGGCCGAGCAGTGCCACTGAAGAAAAACGTCGATGAAGCATTGGCCAATCCAAATGTAAACAGCATTGAAAAAGTTATCGTATTAAAACGCACCGGTGGCGTTATTGCATGGCAAGAAGGCCGTGACGTTTGGTGGCACGATATTACAGCAGATCAACCGGTTGAGTGCGATCCAGAGCCAATGAATGCTGAAGATCCGCTGTTTATTCTGTACACCTCCGGCTCAACCGGCCAACCTAAAGGTGTGTTGCACACTACAGGTGGTTATCTCGTCTATGCGGCGATGACTTTTAAATATATTTTCGATTATCAACCTGGCGACATCTACTGGTGTACGGCTGACGTGGGTTGGATCACCGGCCATACTTATTTAGTTTACGGCCCACTTGCCAACGGCGCTGCAACCATTTTATTTGAAGGTGTGCCAAATTACCCAAGCACAGCGCGCATGAGCGAAGTGGTGGATAAGCATCAGGTAACTATTTTATACACAGCGCCTACGGCTATCCGTGCGCTAATGGCCAAAGGCGATGAAGCCACCGCAGGCACCTCACGCACCTCATTGCGCATTATGGGGTCGGTAGGTGAGCCAATTAACCCAGAGGCATGGGAATGGTATTACCGCGCTATTGGTAACTCAAGTTGCCCTATCATGGATACTTGGTGGCAAACCGAAACAGGCGGTATCTTGATCACCCCACTACCAGGTGCAACCGCTCTGAAGCCAGGCTCAGCGACACGCCCATTCTTTGGTGTACAACCGGCACTGGTTGATAACGAAGGCAATATTCTCGATGGCGCCACTGAAGGCAACCTCGTAATGCTAGATAGCTGGCCAGGTCAAATGCGTACCGTATTTGGCGATCACGAGCGTTTTGAGCAAACCTACTTCTCAACCTTTAAAGGTATGTACTTCACCGGTGACGGTGCTCGTCGTGACGAAGACGGCTACTACTGGATCACAGGTCGTGTTGATGACGTATTGAACGTATCTGGTCACCGCATGGGTACCGCAGAGATTGAAAGTGCGTTAGTGGCTCACCCTATGATTGCAGAAGCAGCCGTAGTAGGTGTACCACATGAGATTAAAGGCCAAGGCATTTATGCTTATGTCACCCTAAATGCAGGCGAAGAGCCAACACCTGAGCTTCATGCTGAAGTGAAGCAATGGGTTCGTAAAGAAATTGGCCCAATCGCTACACCTGATGTTTTACATTGGGCTGAAGCGTTACCTAAGACACGCTCTGGTAAGATCATGCGCCGGATCTTACGTAAGATCGCAACCGGTGATACCAGCACTTTAGGTGATACATCTACCCTAGCGGATCCTTCAGTGGTTGATAAACTGATTGAAGAAAAAGCTAAGGTAGTATAAAAGGGTATTGAAAGCATAAAAAAAAATTCCATTCTACACTCGCTTGCCGGCTTTCTAGCCGGCTTTTTTTTAGCTAAAGAGTGAAAAATTGAGTGGTAAAACCATGATTTAAATAGCTTTACCATTAAGATACAAATATATTCAAGCTTTCTTTAGTCAAAATCATCATGCCTTGATCTTTGTCTATGTTTGCCCGAGTTTCCGGCAGTTGTGACAAGGATCCCGTACAGAGAAAATCGATCTATGTCAAAAAAATGCAAAGTGCTACTGCTTAACGGGCCTAACCTCAATTTACTCGGTAAACGTGAGCCTGAAATATACGGTGCACAAACCCTAGACGATATCGTTGCCGATCTTAGCCGTTTAGCCGAGCAGTTCGATTTAGCGCTGGATCATTTGCAATCTAACCGCGAGTACGAGTTGATCGAAAAGATCCACCAAGCCATGGGACAAGTGGACTATATCATCATCAACCCAGCAGCCTTTACCCATACCAGTGTGGCATTACGCGATGCCTTATTAGGGGTCAACATTCCCTTCTTTGAAGTACACATTTCCAATGTGCATGCCAGAGAAGCTTTCCGTCACCACTCTTATTTAAGCGACAAAGCCACAGGTGTCATTTGTGGCTTTGGTAGCCAAGGCTACGAATTTGCATTACGGGCAGTGGCGCAAAAGCTGACTAACCAGAGCGTTGGATAAGTTATATCGTATGATTAATCCGCAAAAACGCGGTGAATATGTCCCTATACGCTCTGCGTTTTCATCCCTGAAAACGAAGTTGTGCTACTTATTCATACGATATACATCAGCTGGCTTCATTGACCAGAATTGAGGTTAACTAAGTAAAAAATCAAAAAACTACCCATTTGGGTAGTTACATTAAAATCAAAAACTTGTCATTATTCATCTCGTGCTTACGGTCTACAGTTACACAGCAGTGTGAGAGCGGTTGTGTAATCCGTACTTTACGCCATTGACACGAGAGAGCTAATTGGCGATTGCCCGACAATGTCGGGCTTTTTTTTTCTCTATAGCCTTATGATATGCTGAGCCTTCCTTCTGTGTTAGAAGCAACTAAGATGCCCTTGTCTATTCAACATAACGAATTCCTCACTACAGCTAGCATCAATAACTTTACTGGCTATTTCAATGATCGCCAGCAAGAAATCCATGCTCAACAAGCATTATGGCCCAGCCAAGCCCGGGCTTTGCGTATTCCGTTAATCATCTTTTCTCTGCTGATTGTTGGCGCCGGATACTTAGATTTTATCCATTATCAATTAAGTCTACATTTCTGGGCCATATTTAGCTTACGTCTGTTGCTAGCCGCCTTAGCGGGATGCATTTATAAACACAGTTTTCAGCGCCAAAAGCCCCCTAGGTTTGATTTACTGATGGGGATCTTTCAGTTCTATATTTTATGTTTCTTTTTTGCCTTGTTTTATGATCGCTGGTTTTTAAGCGGCTTAACTAACGTGTCTGAAACTTTTTATACGGTTTTGTTTATCAGCTATCCGTTATTGGCTTGCTATGTGTTTCCTAGCCGGTTATGGACATCACTGCTGCACAGCATCGCGGCTTTCATCATTTATGTAGCCATTTTGATCATGCTTCCTGAAACTCAGCTGCGCTATCATGTTACTGAGCTTATCACTGGCGAATTTTTTGTTTATTACGCTTATCACTTAATGAGAAGCCGCCACCAAGATCAACGTCAAGTCCTATTGTCCCAGCAGCGTCAGCAGCAAAGCCTTGCTCAAGCGGTTAAGGCCAGCCAAGATAAATCGCGCTTTATTGCCGCCACTAGCCACGACTTACGCCAACCACTGCATAGCCTAGGTATTTATAACGAATTATTAAAACAGCAACACCCTACCCCTTATGCTGATGAACTGCTGACCAAATCGAGCCGAGCAATAGACTCACTTAGTCAATATTTTGAAGCCCTGATCGATATTTCTCGCCTCGACAGTGGCACCCTAAAACCCACTTGTTATCACTTTCAGCTTGCTCCATTACTCATAAAAATAGCAGCCGATCTTCGCCCGTTGGCGCTGCAGCATAATATAACGCTTAAGGTGATACCAAGCGCTCAAGTGGTCTATAGCGACCCTAGCTATCTTGGCAAAGTCATTGAACAAGTGCTTAAAAATGCCCTGATCCACAGTAAAGCAACTAAGGTCATCATGGGGGCGCGCAGACGTAAAGGACGACTCGAGCTGCAAATTTGGGATAATGGCCAAGGCATACCACAAGATAAATCTGAGACTATTTTTGATGAGTTCAGCCAATTAGCTAATCCGGAGCGCAATAGAAATAAGGGTTTGGGGCTTGGCTTAGCACTGGCGAAAAAGATATCGAACTTATTAAAGCTGCAACTAACTTTGGTTTCTAGGCCAAATCACTTTACGGTATTTAGTCTGCAGCTTCAGTATGGGGATAAGCAACAGCTGATCAACACCAAGCCTAAGCCCAAATATGAACAAACCTCACCTCAACACAGCATACTGTTAGTGGATGACGACGAGATGGTACTGGAAGCCATGATCTCGATGTTAGAGAGCTGGCAATATCAAGTCGTTGCTAGCACATCGCCAGAGCAAGCCATTGAACTTGTTAAAACCAATAAAGTTGACGCGATAATCAGTGATTACAACTTACCTGGCCAATATAACGGACCTCAGCTGCTCACCCTGTTTAATCAGCTCAAAGGAGCGCCATTACCCGCCATCATTCTCACGGGGGATATCAATATTCCGGTTCGCCATAGTGATGAAGAAACGGGATATCTGTTACTGCATAAGCCAGTAAAAGGGGCTCAATTACGTATGGCCCTCAATAAGCTATTGATGAAGCAAAAGGCTTATGCCCGATGAAGCGGTAACAACCCTAACTCATTGGCGCGAGTGACAGATTCGGTGCGATTAGACACGCCAAGTGCCTTATAAATGCCCCGCAGATGAAATTTCACTGTGTCTTCTGAGATATTTAATATATCGGCCACTTTTTTATTGGGGTAACCCTTAGCCAACAACTTGAGCACATCCAATTGACGTGAAGAAAGAGTGCAACTGACTCGCGCTTGTTCGTTCGCTTTGTGCTGCATCAGCTCAACCGCTAACGATTCCGGAACATGGATTTGCCCCATCGAAATGTCTTCGATGGCACAAAGTAATTTTTCTGGTGGGTAAGATTTAGGTATAAATCCCATGGCTCCAGCATCTAACGCATCAGAAATCTGGGCAATATCTTCAGAAGCCGATACCACCGCCACGGGAAACAACATATCACGCGCATCAAGCGCCCGAAGCATGCTAAAACCATCCATTTCAGGCATGGCAAGGTCGATCAAGATAAGATCGGGTTGCTCACTAGTTAGTTGGGTCAATGCCGTAACAGCACTGTCAAAGGTTACCACCTCAGCTCCCGAATTTTGCAGCATCAACTCCATGCCATGCAAAAACAAATGGTGATCATCTATGATGGCTATTTTAATTTTCATACTTTCCCATTAGTTCCTTTTCTTATCTTTTTTCTAATTTAGAATCATAAGGATAGGCAGAATTACTACTTTAGACTGAGCAACCAAGTAAAAAACCACCGCAACAACCTTGGCCAGATCACATTTCTACGACTAAACTTCGCTTTAGTTGCAACATTTTTTTAACACCAATTTGAGATATTGTGAAGTATGAGATGAGCTAATGCTTTCATGAAAATCATACTTTACAACTAGCTTTGATGCCTCAAGGAGAACAATGGCCAGTAACGCATTAAGCGAACGACCTTAGCAAATTAAGTGACACCCTGTATTAGTTGTTAACAAACAACAAGCTGCATTGCAAACATAAATGGAGACGTTTTATGCTAAGCAAGATGACCTATGAATTACTTCCTATGACTTACTTAGTGGCAGGTGTAGGCAGTATCTCTATGCTAGAAACCAGCTATGGCATCATTGCCGGCACTATTCTCTATTCAGTTGGCGCGTTGGTTTGGGTAATGCGCTCCAACTATCGTCGCACCGATCAGCGTCGCCAGCCAAGAAGAAGTTTGTTTCTCCTTCCCGAATGGTTGTATGAGTTTATACCATTTTTACTTATTGCCTGTGCAGCCTTTATTATCCAGCTTTCCCATCAATTTGCAGCCACGATTGCAGCGACACTGCTTACGCTTTACGCTATGCATAAACTGTATTTACGCTACCAACACCGCCGTCACGAATGGCAAGAGCTCAGTATTTATGCGCCATCTAAACGAACTGCATCACGAAATGCAAATTTACATAAGTAACCTTACTGTGAAGCAAACGGGTTAATTTATACCAAAATCGTTGCAATCATTCAGGTTACTTTGCTGGGCAAAGCGGCGATGTTACCATTGTCGCCATCTAAACCGTAAAAATCGGTCATTATTTGCCTACTTGAGAAAACATCATGCCATGGATCCAACTTAAACTTAATGCGACTTCAGACACCGCCGAGCCAATCGGTGAGCTTTTACAAGATTCAGGCGCCCTTGCCGTCACCTTTCTAGATGCTCATGACACCCCTATTTTTGAGCCTTTACCCGGTGAAACCCGACTTTGGGGTAACACAGATATAGTCGCTTTATATGAAGCAGAGCAAGATCTCTTTCCTATCGTTGAAGCCCTTAAACTGCATCCAATTATGAGCAAAGATTTCGCTTGGAAGATTGAACAGCTTGAAGATAAAGATTGGGAACGAGAATGGATGGATAATTTTCATCCAATGAAGTTTGGTAAGCGTCTATGGATATGCCCAAGCTGGCGCGACGTACCCGATCCTACCGCGGTAAACGTGATGCTAGATCCCGGCCTTGCTTTTGGCACCGGAACACACCCAACCACACATCTTTGTTTAGAATGGTTAGAAAGTTTAGATTTAGCCGGCAAGACCGTTATCGACTTTGGTTGTGGCTCAGGAATTTTAGCCATTGCGGCATTGAAACTTGGAGCCAGCAAGGTTATTGGTATCGACATCGACCCACAAGCCATCACAGCTAGCCTTGATAATGCACAGCGTAATCAGGTTGCAGATAAAATTGAGCTATACCTTGCCAAAGATCAACCTCAAGGACTACTCGCCGATGTGGTGGTCGCCAACATTTTAGCTGGCCCATTACGCGAGCTATTTGACCCCATTAGCACCTTAGTTAAACCAAACGGTGTATTAGGCCTATCTGGCATTTTAGAACAACAAGCCGATGAGCTTAATGCCGTCTACCAAGCTAAGTTTGAAATGGCAGCGCCAACCATCAAAGATGAGTGGGCACGTTTGTCTGGCACAAAAATCTAAGCAAAACCGCACCCTAGTCGCCCAAGGCAGAGCCTAGCTGCTCTGCCGCAAGGTTGAAACACTAAAAACAAGGTCTTTTGCAAGTGTTTTTTTTGCAAAATGTCTATTTATTAACCTTTCCTCTGACGACAAAAATGCGTACACTACGCCGCCCATGTGAGAGGTAAGTGCGTTTCATGCGGATTGCAGAGTATATTTTAGACAACCCAGTTATTCTGGCACCGATGGCAGGCATCACAGATCGGCCATTTCGTCAGTTATGCAGAAAATACGGGGCTGCCTTGGCAGTTTCGGAAATGTTGTCGAGTAATCCATTAGTCTGGGAAACCGAGAAATCGAAGAACCGGATGGATCATGAAAATGAATCTGGCATTAGCGCTGTGCAAATTGCAGGATCAGACCCCAAATTGATGGCTGCTGCGGCAAAAGAAAATGTCGCCAGAGGTGCGCAAATCATCGATATCAATATGGGCTGCCCAGCTAAAAAGGTGAATAAAAAGTTAGCGGGTTCCGCTTTAATGCGCGACCCAGACTTGGTCAAAGCCATTTTACACAGTGTTGTCGATGCAGTTGACGTCCCTGTAACGTTAAAAATACGTACAGGTTGGGATCCTGAACATCGCAATGGCATTGAAATAGCGCAATTGGCGCAAACTGCAGGCATTCAATCTTTAGCCGTGCACGGACGAACTCGTCAGTGTATGTATAAAGGTCAAGCAGAATACGACACCATCAAGGCTATCAAGCAAAGTGTCACTTTGCCGGTAGTAGCGAATGGCGATATTACCAGTCCAGAAAAAGCGAAAGCTGTACTGGAGTACACAGGGGCAGATGCTGTGATGATCGGCAGAGGAGCCCAAGGTCAGCCTTGGATCTTCCAACAAGTCGCTCATTTTTTAAGTAGCGGAAAACATCTGGCACCGCCAAGCCGTGACGAAATTGCCGCTAACTTACTTGAGCATGTATCGCAATTACATGAATTTTACGGTGAACTTAAAGGTGCCCGCATTGCACGTAAACATGTGGGCTGGTACCTAAAAGAACAACCGAATACTGAAGATTTTCGTAAAAGTTTTAATACCTTAGAATCTGCCTCGGCACAACTTAAGGTATTAGAAGAATTTTTCATGCATTAAACTAAACCAAGAAGAGCTGATATCATATGTTCGAACAAAACACTTCTTCTGAAGCGCTAATCACTACAACCAGTGTTCCTGCGACAGGCCAAACGACTCAACGCCCACTTCGTGATTCTGTACAACAGGCTCTCACGAACTACTTTGCTCAATTAAACGGCCAAGACGTAACCGAGTTGTACGACCTAGTGCTTTCTGAAGTAGAAGCGCCTTTATTAGATGTTATTATGCAATACACTCGTGGTAACCAAACCCGTGCAGCTAACATGATGGGTATCAACCGTGGCACACTTCGTAAGAAGCTTAAAAAATACGGCATGAACTAATCAATCAAGCTTAATCGCTTGTCTTTTTAAGGGCTTAACTGTGATGGTTAAGCCCTTTTTTGTTTCTGCTAACACTTGAGCTTTGGAAGCTCATATCATCTCAACCCTAGCAAATAATACGTAATCTAAAAATCTAACTCCTTCACACTCTTGGCTTATCCCTTTGTGCCAATTACAAAAAGCTAACTAAGATTAAGCTACATGCGCCATATTTTTTGTAAAAGGAGCGGAAATGGCGATTCAATCAAGTCAGCTGCATCAATCATTAGCCGCACAAACTGCCGCTGCGGCAAATATTTCTGCTCAATTGAATCAATCTAGGCAGCAAGCCGGACTGCTGTCATTATCAGCAAAGAACCTTTCTGTGATTGCGGTGCGTATTGGGCAAGAAGCGGCGGGACTGAAAGTATTGTCTTTGTTTTATGATGAGTTTGCTCAACGCGCCATCAAGGTTTCCAATGAGATTAACCAGCTTGCTGCAGACATTGCGCTTAACTCGGTTAAACGTTGGCGCAGTGAAATGTTCCGACTAAAAATGGAGCAAGTATTGCGCCATCCTCCCGCCTTTTCAGGCGAATTGTTAAACCACAAGATGCAACTCGTTGCAGCCACCTCGGCTCATTTAAAGCAAAATACGGACGGCGCTTGCCAAGCACTCGAAAGCCATTTAGAAGAATTACTCACCTTTATGCAAAGTATGCAGGTGATCGCCATCAATGCTCGGGTTGAAGCGGGCAATTTGCCGCTTCATAAAGCCCAACTAGACGACTTATCGGCAAAAATTGATATAACAACGCAGAAAATCTTAGAAAATGTCCACGCCTGCCAACATCGTATGAAGGAAATAAAACAACCATGAAAATAGTGGAACTTTATAAAAACCAACAACATAAATGGATAATGTTAGGCAGAGACGAAACCAAACCCGATAAGATCATTGATACCAATCAGTATCTCATCTACCACAACGATCAGGCGATTCTACTCGACCCAGGTGGCATTGAATTGTTTGCTCCTATGCTGGAAGCCTTGGTAAAAATACTGCCATTAGAAAATATTCAACACTTGTTCGCGTCACATCAAGATCCCGATATCATCTCGTCTTTGGGGTTATGGGATCAGGTGTTAGATGGCGCTAAGTTGCATAGTCCTTGGCTATGGGAAGGCTTTATTCGGCACTTTGGTATGGAGCATACCGAATTTATGCCTATTCCCGATGAAGGCAGCACCCTCAATCTTTTTGGCCTAGAGCTACAATTTATCCCAGCTCATTATCTGCACTCATCAGGTAACTTTAACGTCTATGATGCCAAGGCCAAAATTCTATTCAGTGGCGATATAGGTGCGGCTCTAGAGCCCATCGACAGCCCACTTTATATTGATAATTTCGATGAGCACATTGCCAAAATGGCTTATTTTCATCAGCGTTGGATGCCATCTGAATCGGCCAAACAAGATTGGATCAAGCGCGTTAGAGAGCTGGAAATAGACATGATGTGTCCACAACACGGACGCATCTTTAAAGGTGAGCAAGTAGTGCAATTTTTAGACTGGTTTGAGCAGCTACCGGTCGGCATTGCGACCCAGTCTAAATCGAATCAATAAAGGATGAAGCCTAAGCTAAAGCCAACGCGATTTAAGCAAGCGCAAACTTTAGATTAGGCTCCATCGCCTTAACAAATTTAGCTTTACGATTGTAACTGCCCTTGCCTTTTTTCGCCTTTTCAACGCGCTGTTTAAACAATGGGGTATGTAATACCGCCTTAATCGCCGACTCCTTGATCTTGCCTTTAGTGTGCAAGTAACTGATTTCACCGCAGTCCACTTTGCTGTGCTCGACAGCTTTTGGTTTTATTTTACTCATCATTTTATCCTATAAAAAAACCGCGCCGTTAGTGAGCGCGGTTAAATAATAGTCAGGTCAATGTCATCGTTCAAGGGATATTTTATTTGTAGTCCCTTGCCCAACTCATTGAAATCAACTTATTGGTTTCGTTTTAACACAAAATTGAAGAACTCACTGGTTCCATCATCATTGTCACACACCAGTGCACCTTTGATAACATCTTCACCCTCTTCACTGATCATCACAGATTCAGCTTTAGCGAGTACCGCTTTACCGCCTTTTTGCAAAATGGCTGCGTAAAAAGTTAAATCAATCTCGTTTTCGGTAGCAAACTTAACCATAGGTAGCACGCCAACGAAGCTACCTAAGATATAGCCTTTTTTATTGATGCTGTTAGACGCTTCAATAGAAGCCGTAAATACTAGGCTATCTAACTTGGCCGAATAAGTTGCACCAGATAGGCCAGCCTCAAAACCGTGCATTTTTGGCAGGATGACTTTTTTCACTACCAAGTGCTCAACTTGCTCACGCTCGCCTAGCATGTATTGCAATATCTCATCGGTTTTTAGCTGATAAATTAAATTATCCCCGAAGTTACCTCGGTTTAGTAAGTAGGTGTATTCATTGGCAACCGCTAAGCCTTCGATATTGAACTTTTGATTCTCGGCAAAATTACCCGCACTGTGTAACTGGCTGTAAAGCGGGCTTAGAGAGCGTTCAATAATCTTAGAATGGTCTTGCGAAATAAGGTATCCCCATTCCCTCACCATGGCCTTTGAGCCTGAGCCAAGTACTAAAAATGCCTTGCCTTCTTCAAACGGAATCAAGGCCATTGACTCATAATCAGGCTTAACACTGCTATCTAACGTCCCGTTTTCTTTTAAACTCTCAGCCGGGAATTGCTTGATCGTGGTTAACGAGTCAACATTAAAGTTCTTGTCTAACTTGTATAAAAATGGAGACATATCGCTGACAGCAAAAATACTGTCATCTACTGTAACCAAAGAAGATGCCGCAGGTACTTTTTCGCTATGAACCGGATCACCTAATTCCAATACGTATTTGTGCCCAGTGCGCGCCTGCGCTTGCCCGATTACTGATGCTAATAGCAGCATCATGGCCATTTTTCTTAACATCCTTGCTCCCACATTCTAGTCACTCTTATGTGTCGATAAATAAATATGAGCAAACTCTACAAGTAATTGTCTTGTAAATCTATTAATCAACCTACAAAGGCTCAATAAAAATTTGATTAATCAATAACAGCACCACGAAATAGGGAAAAAATAAACCAATCCAAGGGCAAAAATCAGGGCAAACGTATGAATATTTTTCAATCGATGGGTGATGTTTTCTTATACGAATATCTGCCGCAAGGATGCGGCACTTAAGCCATCATGGATGATTTTATGGCGTTTCGTATAAGAAAATGTCACTTTGTCCGCTTGGATGATTGTTTTTTGCACATTCATGCGGTCACCCTAGGTCAAAAATGGCCAATCAGGATGATTAGGCATAATGGCTTCATTATTTGCAAAAAGCAGCCAACTTACTTGGCTATGTAGCCTTGCACTTTCTGCCAAAACACCCGCGCCATTAACAAGGCCAACAAGCAGCTTGACGCAATCGTTATCCACTCAGGTAACAACGCGTGATCTAATTGTGATAGCGGCGCAACTTGAAAACCATAAGTCGCAACCAGGTAATTAGTCAGCCAACCAAATACGATAGACATGGCTATAACACCAAACAAATAAGCAACTAACGCCCGTTTACCTAATTCTTTCAAAACCACACCTAAGGTTGCAATGTTGGTTGCAGGTCCAGCCATCATAAAGACTAAAACCGCACCAGGACTTATCCCTGACATCAACAACCCCGCAGCAATAGGCGTTGAGGCCGTGGCACAAATATACATAGGCACACTGATCAGCACCATGGCTAACATGGCCCAGATACTGTCACCCCATAAGGCTAGAAAATCCGTTTCCACATAAGTTTCAACCAAGGCAGCAAAAAATAAGCCAATCACTAACCAAACACTAATATCACGCACTAAATCCGTGGCAGCAAATAGCGTCCCAGAGCGTATTTTTTCCCACAGTCCTGGTTTTTTATCGCCATGAGCATCACCAACAAGGGATTGTGATGAACAACAACTCGTGGCTTCGGCTACCTTGTCATGGTTACAACAGTGAGATGAAGCAAGCTCAGCTTTCACCTTTTCACTGCCACCTTCACTGTTACAACAGCTGACAGCGGCATTCGCCTTTGTCTTAACCGCTTTACTGCTACAACAACCACTAGCATGACCATGGGCTTGTTGTTTCAGATCCTCTTTAGCTGCAAAAATAGCTTCTTCTTTGCCAACCAATAACCCCGCAACGATGGCACTCACAATCGCCGCAATCGGTCTAATTATCGCCATAAAGGGGCCAAGCAGCGCATAAGACACCGTCACCGAATCAACACCTGTTTCCGGCGTCGCAACTAGGAATGCTGTGGTGGCGTTTTTTGATGCGCCACTGCGACGCAAGCCCAATGCAGCAGGAATGACACCACAGGAGCACAAAGGTAACGGCGCGCCGATAAAGGCCGCCTTAATGGTTGTTTTAACGCCTTTACCGCCAAGATGGTTAGCCAAAAAATCACTGGGGATCGACTCTTTGATTAAGCCGGCAATCAACAACCCCAATATCATCCAAGGCGCCGATTCCATAAATAAGTCAATGAAATTGGTAATTAGCATAGCGCCTCCTGATCACTGGCCGCGAGGGCCTCCAAGATCGAACAATGACTCGCCGATTCAGCTCCCCCGCAACAAGAGCTACTCAGCTTTTGCAAGGATGCGCGAAAAATTTCCAGCTCTTTTATCTTGGCTTCGACTTGCGCCAACTTGGTATCGGTAATTAATTTGGGCTCCGCGCAACTGTGCCCAGCACTGTCTAGTTGAATGGATAATAACTCGGCTATTTCATCTAACGAAAAGCCGACACTTTTGGCGCGTAAAATGAAATGAAGCTTGGCTTCATCACCTTGGCTATAAAGCCGATAGCCTGCACCATTGCGGGCGCTAGGCACCAATAACCCTGATTTTTCGTAAAACCTTAGGGTGTCAGTTTTAAGACCACTGCGGGCCGCCATTTCACCTATTCGATACATCCAGCATTTCCTGTCCAAACTCAGTCACGGTGCCATTATAAAGTTTAGACCTTACTCCAAGGTCAAGGGGTATTTACGTAAAAATGGCGACAATTAGTTGCTTGGATCACAACTCGGAGGCTGTATTGACGCTTTTTTATGCAAAAAATCGCCACTAAATCCCTTTTTATTCCTTTTTTTCTGGTTAAAAGCAGCGCGAATTAAGGTAGAATACCCGCCAATTTTTACAGGCCAATAAAAACAACCACAAGCGTGTAAAAAATCTATCGCCATGCCCATATAAACCACCTAGCTATAAGGTGTTTTCAATCGGCAGAGATAGCAAAATTGTTTTACCCACCTTTAAAATCAATAACGGGAAGAAGTAGAAATGGACATAGCTCGACCAATTAAACGTGCGCTGATCAGCGTATCTGATAAAACAGGTATCGTTGAGTTTGCGCGTGAGTTAGCCGAACAAGGCGTAGAAATTCTATCTACTGGCGGCACGTTTAAGTTACTGGCTGATAACGGCATTAAAGTAATCGAAGCATCCGACTACACCGGACATCCTGAAATCATGGATGGCCGCGTTAAAACACTGCATCCAAAAATTCACGGCGGTATTTTAGGTCGTCGTGGCACCGATGAAGGTGTAATGGCAGAAAACAACATCCAACCAATCGATATGGTTGTTGTCAATCTATACCCATTTGCGGCAACCGTTGCTAACCCAAACTGTAGCCTAGAAGATGCCATCGAAAACATCGACATCGGTGGCCCAACTATGGTGCGCTCTGCGGCGAAAAACCACAAAGATGTCACCATAGTGGTTAATGCAAGCGACTATGGCCGCGTACTAGCAGAAATGCAAAGCAATAGCGGTAGCCTAACTTACCAAACACGTTTTGACCTAGCGATTGCGGCTTTTGAGCACACTGCGCAATACGACGGTATGATTGCCAACTACTTCGGCACGAAAGTACCTAGCTATGGCGAAAACAAAGAAGGTGACGCAGAATCTAAATTCCCACGCACTTTCAATGTTCAACTGCAAAAGAAACAAGACATGCGCTACGGCGAAAACAGCCATCAAGCGGCTGCTTTCTATGTTGAAAACAACGTTGATGAAGCGTCTGTTTCTACCGCTCGCCAAATCCAAGGTAAAGCACTGTCTTACAACAACATCGCCGACACTGACGCAGCGCTCGAGTGTGTTAAAGAATTCAGCGAGCCAGCGTGTGTTATCGTTAAGCATGCCAACCCTTGTGGCGTGGCACTGGGTGACAACATTCTTGAAGCTTATGATCGCGCTTACAAAACCGACCCGACCTCAGCGTTTGGCGGCATCATCGCATTTAACCGTGAGCTAGACGCTGACACCGCAGAAGCCATTGTTTCACGTCAATTTGTTGAAGTGATCATTGCGCCTAAAATTTCAGCTGCGGCCGAGCAAATTGTGGCTGCGAAGAAAAACGTACGCTTACTTGAGTGCGGCCAGTGGAGCGACAAAACCAAAGGTTACGACTTTAAGCGCGTTAATGGCGGCTTATTAGTACAAGATCGTGACCAAGGCATGGTGGGCTTAGATGACCTGAAAGTGGTCACTAAGCGTCAACCATCAGAGCAAGAGCTAAGCGATGCACTATTTTGCTGGAAAGTGGCTAAATACGTAAAATCTAACGCCATTGTTTACGCTAAAGACAAGTGGACTATCGGTGTCGGCGCAGGCCAAATGAGCCGCGTTTACAGCGCTAAAGTAGCAGGTATCAAGGCTGCTGATGAGAACCTAGAAGTCGCTGGTAGCGTGATGGCATCGGATGCATTCTTCCCATTCCGTGACGGCATCGATGCAGCAGCGGCGGCTGGTATTACGTGTGTGATCCAGCCTGGTGGCTCAATGCGCGATGACGAAGTCATTGCCGCAGCCGATGAGCACGGCATGGCCATGGTATTTACTGGCATGCGTCATTTCCGCCACTAATTCCAATATCACAACGGCCTAAGTCCCACTTAGGCCGTTTTGTTTTATTTCTGCAAATGAACACTTTGTTCGAGGCCTAGCTTCGATAAGTATTGAATCAAGGAATCCAAATGAAAGTTTTAGTGATAGGTAGCGGCGGTCGTGAACATGCCCTAGCTTGGAAAGCAGCTCAAAATGCCAATGTAGAAACCGTGTTTGTGGCCCCGGGCAATGCGGGCTCTGCGCTAGAAGCCAAGGTTGAAAACGTGGCAATTGGTGTCGAAGATATCGACGCGCTAGTTAAGTTTGCCCAAGACAAACAAGTTGAATTAACCATCGTTGGCCCTGAGGCTCCGCTGGTTATTGGTGTGGTTGATGCGTTTCGTGCAGCAGGCTTAAAATGCTTTGGCCCAACCAAAGGCGCTGCGCAATTAGAGGGCTCAAAAGCCTTTACCAAAGACTTCCTAGCTCGCCAAGATATCCCAACGGCTTGGTATCAAAACTTCACTGAAATTGAGCCAGCGGTTGCTTATATCAAAGAAAAAGGCGCGCCAATTGTAGTTAAGGCCGATGGCCTAGCAGCGGGTAAAGGCGTGATTGTTGCCATGACCGAACAAGAAGCGATTGACGCGGTTAACGATATGCTGGCGGGCAATGCGTTTGGTGAAGCAGGTAGCCGCGTGGTTATCGAAGAGTTCCTAGACGGTGAAGAAGCGTCTTTTATCGTAATGGTAGACGGTAAAAATGTCCTTGCTATGGCAACCAGCCAAGACCACAAGCGTGTAGGCGATGGTGATACCGGACCAAACACAGGTGGTATGGGCGCGTACTCTCCTGCTCCTGTCGTTACCCCTGAGATCCATGATCGCATCATGAACGAAGTGATTTACCCAACGGTTAACGGTATGGCTGCCGAAGGTAATACTTACACAGGTTTCTTATACGCAGGTCTAATGATCATGGCCGATGGTACACCGAAAGTGATCGAGTTCAACTGTCGTTTTGGTGATCCAGAAACTCAACCTATCATGCTGCGCTTACAGTCTGATTTAGTTGAGCTATGTCTAGCTGCTGAAGCAGGCGAACTGGACAAAGTAACGGCTGAATTTGATCCTCGCGCATCAGTTGGTATCGTACTGGCAGCAGGCGGTTACCCTGGTGACTACGCTAAAGGCGAAATCATTTCAGGTTTACCGACCACGCAAGTGGAAGGTGAAAAAATCTTCCATGCAGGTACTAGCCTAAAAGATGGCAACACAGTGACCAATGGCGGCCGCGTGCTTTGTGCAACAGCCCTAGGTAACACGGTTACCGAAGCGCAGCAACGCGCTTACGAGCTAACCAAACAAGTAAGCTGGAAAGATTCTTTCTACCGCACCGATATTGCATACCGTGCAATTGCGCGCGAGCAAGCGGCTAAGTAAGCCAACAGCTAAATGTGGCAGCCGCTCTAATTTGTGGGAGCCCCAGTGATGGGGCGATGATAGTTACTAAATGTTAAAGATAATCGCTGCATTGCGGCAGCTCCCACAAAAGCAGCCCCAACCTGCTTCTAGCGAAAAAAAAGCCAGGCTTAGCCTGGCTTTTTTCGTTATATGCAATCTTTTAATTATGCTTTAACTGCGTCTTTTAAAGCTTTACCAGCAACAAATGCAGGGATATTTGCCGCAGCAATTTGAATTTCAGCACCTGTTTGTGGGTTACGGCCTGTACGTGCAGCACGGTGGTTCACTTTAAATGTACCAAAACCAATTAGCTGTACTGGCTCACCGTCTTTTAAGCTTTCGGTAATGCCTGCTAAAACTTGTTCTAATGCAGCTTTAGCTTGTGCTTTAGAAAGATCGGCTTTTTCAGCGATGGCATCAACCAGTTGAGTTTTGTTCATGTGACTTCCTTTCCAAGGTCGTTGTGGACTTAATAGCGGGTTCAATGTATTCAAAAACAACGCCGTGCGCAAAGGGTTTATCTCTTAAAACCTGTTAACCGTCTGCCCTTTAACCAACTTCTGCGTGTAAGCTCACAATTTAGCCGCTACATTTAGCTAAAACGCAGCTAGATGATTGAAATATAATCGCAACAAATCTCGAACTCTGGCATTTTTGGATATAATAAAGCGCCTTTAACCATGCTATATAAGCAATCAAGCTCGCTGTTTTATGTTGGCTCCAGCTTTATCAACTCGGAATTTTCATCACGACAATTCATTTAAAAAGGCTTTTTCTTCATAGAGAATTAAGTAAACTAAAAAACAGCATTATTATTTAGCTAACCATTGCTTACAGGAGCGAACTTGTTTCTTTTACTTTTCTATTTGGCCTTGGCCGTTGGCGTTTCATTTATTTGTTCGGTTTTAGAGGCCGTGCTACTGAGCGTTACACCAAGTTATATACGCGCCCAAGCTATTAAGCACCCTACCCGCAGCGCCCAGTTAGAACAATTGAAACAAAAAATTGATCAGCCTTTGGCCGCCATCTTAACCTTAAACACCATAGCTCATACGGTCGGCGCAGCTGGTGTAGGGGCACAGGCTGCGGTGCTATTTAACAATCAATACATAGGTATCACTTCAGCTGTGTTGACGCTGATTATCTTGGTTTTTTCAGAAATCTTACCTAAAACCATCGGGGCGACGTATTGGCGTCGACTTGGTTTGTATATCGCTCCCGTTTTGATCGTGATGGTAAAACTGTTAAAGCCGTTTATTTGGTTATCAGACGTCATCACCCGTATCATTGGCAAACAACACGGTGAGCACCAACATATCCGCGAAGAAATTGCTGCCATGGCTCACTTAGGCAGCGAGACAGGGCAACTGGCGGATAACGAAGGTAAGATCATTAACAGCTTGCTCAGTACACGAGACACTAAGCTTAAAAATATCATGACACCGCGCACCGTACTGTTTTCGGTCGACAAGAACATGACGGTTAATGAATACCTAAGCCAGCACGCCGATGCGCCTTTCTCAAGGATCTTGTTAAGCAGTAAAGAGCGCGACAATGTGATTGGTTATGCGCACAAACACGATATCTTGATGAACCAGCAGCAAGGTGACAATGTAAAACTGGGTCAGTTGTTACAACCTATCTACGTTGTCCCTGATACAGTAGGCATTCCAGCCTTGTTTCAAAGTTTGCTCGAGAAACGCAATCACATTGCCTTGGTTGTCGATGAATATGGTGATGTGCAAGGCATTGTCACCATGGAAGATCTGGTTGAAACCCTGCTGGGCGTCGAGATTGTTGATGAGCAAGATAAAATTGCCGATATGCAGCGTTTAGCCAAAGCACGTTGGATCCGCCATCAGCGCAATACCGATGGCATCATTGAAAAACCAGAATAATTCGGCGGGTTTACATCATGCCTCAATCGAGGCTGATGCCGATATTACTGACGCCCTGATTGCGCGCAAACTTTCTGACCGCTTTCAATAAATCAGGGCTTCTTTGCTGTTCAAGCTGATAGATTAACTCTTGTTGAAACGCCAGCTCTTGCTCCATTAATTCATCAGCAAAAATAGCTTCTTCTGATAATTCTTCTTCGCAGGTCGCTTCAATAAAACTCGCGACGGTGGCGATAGACGTTTGACTCGCGTTAATCGCTTCTTCGCCATCTTCTTGCTTGTTCAACATTAAGTTAAATGCACAAGTCACCACCACGCAAGCATCCAGCGCAGGATAGACCCCATACATATCATAATCTTCAACGTTGGGAATGGCCGACTCAAAATGCTCACTTTGGATCTCAAAGTTCACCTTGGCATTTTTTACAATCAGCTTTTCCCAAAATAAATCCAACATTTTGCGAAAAGTCGCTTGCCCCGCAAACTCGGTGCCTTCACAAAATAACACATAGTTTGGGTACATACGCTCGGCCAAAGCGAGACAAAATGTCACTTGTTGCCATGGCGCAAATTGATTAAGTTGCTTATTTATATTATTTACCACTATCAAACCTGCTAAGTGCTTAAGGATGAAAATGCGACACACACTACTGATACTGAGCCAAGACGCCTCGCAATATCAACAAGCCCTAGCAAACAAGCTACCGGACCATGTATCGATGTTGGTGTGTGATAATATCGACTCTGTGGCTTGGATGCAGCAACAAATTACTTTAGCCCTCGCCGAGCCAGCATTAATTCGCCCCCTGATACCTCAACTTCCAAAACTGCAATGGCTGCAATCCACCTTTGCAGGAGTGGATGCACTTGCCGGAGCACATTTCCCCAAAGCCTGCCAAGTAACCGGCGTAAAAGGTATTTTCGGCCCCTTAATCAGTGAGTATGTGTTTGCTCATTTACTTGATTATCAAAGACAACTTGGCCAATATCGCCAGCAACAACAGCAGCAACTATGGCGCTCTCATGGCTATCACAGCGTACAAGGCATGACCATGCTAATCGTTGGCAGCGGCTCTATTGGCCAACATTTGGCGCAAACAGCAAAGCATTTTGGGCTAACCACCTTGGGGGTTAATCGTAGCGGTAAGCAGATAGCTGGCTTTGATCTATGTTACCCAATGGCGCAATTACACAGTGCGCTCTCGCAGGCCGATGTCGTGGTAAATACCTTGCCGCTAACGAGCGAGACCAGAGGTTTGTTTGACACTCAGTGTTTTAATCACATGCCCAATCACTGTGTCTTTTTCAATGTTGGCCGCGGCGCAAGTGTTAACGAAGCGGATTTGTTTGACGCACTTGAGCAGCGCCAGCTTGCCCACGCTGTTTGTGATGTGTTTAATACTGAACCTTTACCTGCTAACTCTGCACTATGGCACAGCCCATACTTAACCATTACACCGCACATTGCCGCGGTCAGCTCGCCACAGCAAGTAGCACAAATATTTTTAGAAAACCTGCAACGCTGGCAGCAAAACTTGCCGTTATTACATCAGGTTGACTTAACCTTGGGTTACTAATCAAACGATTCCGATGGCGATTAAAGGTGAGTAAACTCTCATTTATAAGGATTGCATTTGGCGCTGTCGATTAATCAAGCTAAATTTAATCCTGCTCTCATATGAGCATGGTGATGCACAATAAGTGTGATTAGGTCAGGAGACCTAACTAACCCACTGAAAGGCCAAGGATAGGCATATTCAATATTAACATTGGGGCTCAGCCCATGATGTTACCTGTCTGCGTTATTCAGTTCTCTTATCTGTGTTTTCTCGTGTAGAAGTCAAAGGAATAGACTCATGAAGAAATCAAATGTTTTTGTTAAAAGCTCATTAGCTGTTGCTGTTGCAATGGGCATGAGCAGTGCGGCTATGGCTGCACCTGGCACACCGATCGTACAATGGATGGAAGATAACTACTCCATTATCGAAGTAAACCAAGCCGCGTCTGCATATAAAGACTTATTCGTTGTTAAAGATGCCGCAACGGTTCCTGTTACTTGGGATATGTGGTCGGGTGCACCGGGCACCAAATGGCAAGTATTACTAAACGGTGAAGTTGCCCACGAAGCCACTATTGCAGCGACACCGGTACAAAAAGGCGTTGTTGATCTGCAAGTTAAAAAAGGCGGCCAATACGCACTAACGGTTAAATTATGTGATGACACCGGCGCTTGTAGTGAAAGTGCGGCGAAAAATATCGTGGTTGCAGATACCGACGGTAGCCACCTAGACCCACTACCGATGAAGGTAGATCCAAACAACGGTAACTACACCACCCCAGAAAACACGGTTGTAGGTACTTACTTCGTAGAATGGGGCGTTTACGGCCGTAAGTTCTCTGTTGACCAAATTCCTGCACAAAACCTAACGCACATTATCTACGGTTTCGTGCCAATATGTGGTCCAAACGAATCATTAGGTGAAATTGAAAACGGCAACAGCTTAGCGGCACTAAACCGTGCTTGTGCTGGTACACCTGACTATGAAATGGTTATCCACGACCCGTGGGCCGCTATTCAAATGCCACAAGGCAGCGATATCCACTCAACACCTTACAAAGGTACATACGGTCAAATGATGGCGTTAAAACAACGCTACCCTGATCTAAAAATTCTACCTTCGGTAGGCGGTTGGACCCTATCTGACCCCTTCTACGATTTCGTAGACAAGTCTAAGCGTGACATCTTTGTTGCTTCTGCTAAGAAATTCCTTCAAACATGGAAATTCTTTGACGGTATCGATATCGACTGGGAATACCCAGGTGGCCAAGGCGCACACCCAACCAAAGGTAACCCTGATTTAGATGGCCAAGCATACGCTGATCTAATGAAAGAATTACGCGCCATGCTAGATGAGCTATCTGCTGAAACGGGTCGTACCTACCAGCTAACTTCTGCTGTTGGTGTAGGCTATGACAAAATTGAAGACGTAAACTACATTGATGCCGTGCCTTACATGGACTACATCTTTGCCATGACTTACGACTACTACGGTGGCTGGAACAATGTTGTAGGCCATCAAACTGCACTTTACTGTGGTAGCCACATGAGTGCGGATGAGTGTGAAGGTAAAGGTCTTGACGCTGAAGGTAACCCTCGCAAGGGCCCAGCTTACACTTCTGCAAACGGGATTAACCTACTGCTAGAAAAAGGCGTTCCAGCGAACAAACTAGTGGTTGGTGCGGCTATGTACGCACGTGGTTGGACAGGCGTAACCCAAGAATCAATGACAGATCCTGCTAACCCAATGACGGGTGTAGGTAACGGTAAAGTGAAAGGCTCGTGGGAAGCGGGTGTAATCGACTACAAAGATGTGGTTCGCGATTACATCAACAACCCATCTGTTAAGAAGTTCTATGACGAAGTGGCAGAAGCCCCATATGCATGGAACCCAGCAACGGGTGACCTCATCACTTATGACGATCGTCGCTCAGTACTAGCCAAAGGCGCATACGTTAAAGCCAACGGTTTCGCGGGTTTATTCTCTTGGGAAATTGACGCAGACAACGGTGACATTCTAAATGCAATGCAAGAAGGTCTTGCTGGCCACGTTGTTGTAACGCCAGTTCCAACAACACCACCAACGCAAGAGCCGACTCAAGAACCAACGCAAGAACCGACTCAAGAGCCAACTCAAGAACCGACTCAAGAGCCGACTCAAGAGCCAACAGCTGAGCCAACGGCTGAACCAACTCAAGAGCCGACCCAAGAGCCAACTCAAGAGCCAACACAACCTCCAGCAGGCGATTACGATTTCGTTTACCCTGATGGACTAGGTAGCTACACAGCAGGCACTAAAGTACTTGCCAGCGATGGTGGTATTTACCAATGTAGCGTAGCGGGTTGGTGTAACCTAGGCGGAGCTTACGAGCCTGCGAAAGGTTGGGCGGCAGACAATGCGTGGACTAAAGTAGGCTCAGGCACCGTGCCATCAACCGAGCCAACTGGCACTCCAACTGTAGAGCCTAGCGTTGCGCCAACAGTGGAGCCAACGGCTGAACCAACGGCTGAGCCAACGGTTGAACCAACTCAACCACCAGCGGGCGACACAACTTGGGTAGATAGCCAAGTGTACAATGGTGGTGACCAAGTCCTATACAATGGCGTGAAATACCAAGCTAAGTGGTGGACACAAGGTGACAACCCATCTCAATCTGGTGAATGGGGTGTATGGAAAAAGCTATAAGAATTAATCAAATTGATTAAATCGATAGATTAAGTCTCGAGGGGAATGGATCACATTCCCCTCTATTTATTTTGACAATTTGATCCGCATAACAAATATCACTTTCAATACAATAACGCCCTTTAATAGCAACAAAAACCTAAACTAAATATGAAGTTAGGGAAATAATCTAAAAGTTTAGCCATTCGCACTTTATTTACGTCGATTTATTCACCATTTTTTTTAGCTTCATCACGTTTAGCACTTTCCCCGTCTTGCCCTTAGCATCAGATACTCCTATATTGTCTTAAGTCTGAACAAGACTACACTTTTTGAAATGAATCAGTATGGCCAGGAGGCCTTCTAATATACTGATTTATATGTTGCCAAGGATAGGCAAATACATTGGATAAGGATATTGCTGCGCCTCTGCCGCATATCTGCCCTACGTCTATCTCTTGCACAATTTCAAATTGACTCTGAATTCTCAATGACTAGTCAAAGGAATGGACTTATGAAGAGAAATATCTTAGCTGCATCTATCTTGGCTGCAATCAGCACTAGCGTAATGGCTGCTCCTGCTGCACCAAGCATCGACATGTACGGTTCTAACAACCTACAATTCTCTAAAGTTGAATTAGCAATGGACACTACCGCAGGGTACAAGTCTATGGTTAAGTACAACGAAGAAGCGCAAATCGCGATTAAATTCAACCAGTGGTCTGGTACTCCTGGTGACACTTACAAAATTTATTTTGACGGTGTTGAAGTTGCAACTGGCCCAATCACTGGTAGCCAAACAACTGCAACTTTCGGTTACGCGAAAGGCGGTGTTTACGATGTAGTAATCGAAGCGTGTGACGCAACTGGCTGTACTAAAGGTGCTTCAGCAAAACTAACCGTTGCTGACACTGACGGTTCACACCTTGCGCCACTAACAATGAACGTAGATCCTAACAACAAGTCTTACAATACTGATAAGAACACTGTTGTAGGTACTTACTTCGTTGAATGGGGTATTTACGACCGTAACTACACAGTTGACAACATCCCAGCTGACAACCTAACTCACATTCTTTACGGCTTCATTCCAATCTGTGGTCCTAACGAGTCTTTGAAATCGGTTGGCGGCAACAGCTTCAACGCACTTAAAACTGCGTGTCAAGGCGTGCCAGATTACGAAGTTGTAATCCACGACCCATGGGCTGCATACCAAAAGAGCTTCAAGCAAGCTGGTCATGACTTCAACACACCAATTAAAGGTAACTTTGCGATGATGATGGCGCTTAAACAGCGTAATCCTGATCTGAAGATCCTACCTTCTATAGGTGGTTGGACACTATCTGATCCATTCTTCTACTTTACCGACAAAGCTAAGCGTGACACATTTGTTGCATCAACAAGAGAGTTCCTAAAAACTTGGAAATTCTTCGACGGTATTGACATCGACTGGGAATTCCCTGGTGGTGGCGGTGAGAACGCAAACCTAGGTGACCCAGTAAACGATGGCCCTGCTTACGTTGCTTTAATGAAAGAGCTACGTGCAATGCTAGACGAGCTAGAAGCTGAAACAGGTCGTAAGTACGAGCTAACGTCTGCAATCAATGTTGGTTGGGACAAGCTTGAAGACGTTGACTACGGTGAAGCAGTTCAGTACATGGATTACATCTTCTCCATGAACTATGACTTCTTCGGCGGCTGGAACAACGTACCTGGCCACCAAGCGGGCCTATACTGTGGTTCATTCATGGCTCCTGGCCAATGTGATGGTACTGGCATTAACCCAGATACTGGTAAACCATATGGTGGTCCAGCTTACACCGCAGATCACGGCGTTACCGGTTTATTAGCACAAGGTGTACCAGCGAACAAAATCGTAATGGGTACTGCTATGTACGGCCGTGGTTGGGACGGCGTGATGCCATCTAGCCTAACAGATCCAAATGACCCTATGACAGGTACAGGTAACGGCAAGTTAACTGGTACTAAAGCACAAGGCGTTTGGGAAGCTGGCGTAATCGATTACAAAGGTATCAAGCAGTACATGCTAGGTGCTAACGAAACTGGCATTAACGGTTTCGAATACGGTTACGACGAGCAAGCACAAGCAGCATACGTGTGGAACCGTTCAAACGGTAAACTAATCACGTTTGATGACCAACGCTCAACTAAAGCTAAAGGCGCTTACGTTCGCGATCTAGGTCTAGCGGGTCTATTCTCTTGGGAAATCGACGCGGACAACGGTGACATCCTAAATGCAATGCATGAAGGTCTAAACGGTTACGTTGTACCAACTCCGACTCCGACTGCTGAACCAACAGCTGAGCCTACTGCTGAACCAACAGCCGAGCCTACTGCTGAACCAACAGCCGAGCCTACTGCTGAACCAACAGCCGAGCCTACTGCTGAACCAACAGCCGAGCCTACTGCTGAACCAACAGCTGAGCCTACTGCTGAACCTACTGCTGAACCAACAGCTGAGCCTACTGCTGAACCAACAGTTGAGCCTACTCAACCACCAGCGGGCGCTATCGTTTGGGTACCTGGTCAAACTTCTGTTAAGAATGGCGACCTAGTAACTTACAACGGCCTATGTTTTGTAGCTAAGAACAACCCTGGTACTTGGGAAACTCCAGCTGCAGGCGGTAACTGGTTCTGGACTGAAGTTCAATGTGAAGGTGGCGTAACTCCTACTGTTGCACCTACAGCTGAGCCTACCGTTGCTCCAACAGTTGCACCAACTGTTGAGCCTACAGTAGAGCCTACTGTTGCACCTACTACTGAGCCAGGTAACTCTACTTGGAGCGCAGACGCAGTTTACACTAAAGGCGATCGCGTTATCGTTGACGGTGTAACTTACGAAGCGAAGTGGTGGACTACTGGTGAAAACCCAGCAACAACTGGTCCATGGGGCGTTTGGGCAAAAGTTTAATATAAACTTTTCCTAGCCAACTAAAAGGGATGCGATTGCATCCCTTTTTATTTGTATCATCAAAATTCAGCTTCCTCCGCTATCTTCCTTCGCAATATTGCCCATCTTGCTATCGTCAAAAGCCCCGCAACTAACCAATATTTTACCTAGCTTGGTGAGAAATCATAAACAAGCAACCCAGATCACACAAAACTGTAATAATAAAACACAAAGAATATAGGTATTTCCTAAAACAATAAGTTACAAAACAAAAACCACTTCAAATCACACTTTTTTGTAATTTATTTTCACAAAGGTATTGAAAAGTGTGATCTGACGCAGTACTATTAACTCGTTCCTGAAGCAAAGGAACAAAACAATCAAACATTAATTGAAAGAGGTGACATTATGTTATTAGGTAGCTCAGCATTAGACTTCACACGCGCAACTATTCAAGAGCGTGAAGCACAACGTAAAGCAGGTTTAAACTTAAACTTCTTTGCAAAAAAGAAAGAAAAGAAAGTTAAATAAGACCAACTAGTGAATTGCACCACTAGTAAAAGCAGTAAAGTAGTAACAGTAACAAGAAAGCGAAGACCACAGGGAATAGCTCCAATCATGGAGCAAAAATGAACCTAGCCCTCACCTCCCCATGAGGCTTTGTCCAAACTATAGACCAATACAGGTTTATCATAAAAGTGGGTCTCCCGCTCCAATCTAAATCCCGAGCTTTCAGCCACCCGTTTTGACGCCACGTTATTATCCGCGATAAACGATATCAATCGTTCTAAACCTAGATCAGTAAAAGCATATTTCGTCGCCGCTCGCGCCGCTTCGCTGGCCAGCCCTTGCCCCCAATAATCAGGCAATAAACGATACACCAATTCCACTTCATCTTTTCCCTCTAAACGGTGAAAAAAATGACCACAAAACCCAATAAGCCTTTGATCTTCTTTACTATGAACAGCCCACAGACTAAAGCCTTTACTACTATATGTATCAAGAATGCTATTTAGAAAACTCAGGGCTTGTTTACGATTAAGCGGACCACTAATAGAAAACTTCATGACTTGTCGGTTTGACATCAACTCATAAAGCGCTTCAGCATCATCAGATTCAAAAAAGCGCAATATCAGTCGTTCGGTTTCAGCAATTTTCGGCATAACATCACACTCCAACTCTGAGTTAACAGCATCATAACCACAACGCTAACCCGCAATTCTTAACAACTAATCAAGCGGCAAGCATGGATGAGAAGCATCAGTGTGATCAAGCTTAGGTGAAATAAGCAGGCCTATCAAATGTGACTTGGTTTAGACCAAACCTATTGGAGCAAGAGTAAGACACAAAAAAAGCCGGCAGCCCGGCTTTAGATACAATCACTTAACAGTCATTATCTGTGGTAAGGCACACTTAACTCGTGAACCGCTTTAATAAAGACGCCCGCGTGCTCAGGATCGACGTCTAAGTGGATACCGTGACCCAAATTGAATACATGACCACTGCCTTCACCAAATCCAGAAAGGATATGCGCCACCTCATCACGAATACGCTCAGGGGATGCATATAACATAGAAGGATCCATATTGCCTTGAAGCGCCACCTTATCACCCACACGCGCCTTAGCATCGGCAATATCTATGGTCCAATCAAGGCCTACCGCGTCACAGCCTGTTGCCGCAATATCTTCAAGCCACATACCACCATTTTTGGTGAATAAGGTCACAGGCACCTTACGGCCTTCATTTTCTCGGGTTAAGCCGTCGACAATTTTAGCCATGTATTGCAGTGAAAACTCACGATAATCCCGTGGTGATAATACCCCACCCCAGGTATCAAAGATCATTAAAGACTGAGCGCCTGCTGCTACCTGAGCATTTAAATAACTAATGACGGAATCCGCCACTTTATCAAGCAACATATGTAGAATTTTCGGCTCTGCAAAGGCCATTTTTTTGATCTTAGTGAACGCTTTTGAAGAGCCACCTTCTACCATGTAGGTGGCTAACGTCCATGGGCTGCCTGAAAACCCAATCAGTGGAACTTCACCTTTTAACTCACGGCGGATAGTGCGCACCGCGTTCATCACATATTGCAATTCACCTTCAGGATCGGGAATACCAATTTTATCTACATCGGCTTTGCAGGTGATAGGACGTTCAAACTTAGGGCCTTCACCGGTTTCAAAATACAGCCCTAAGCCCATTGCATCAGGGATAGTTAAAATATCCGAAAATAAGATCGCCGCATCTAACGGAAAACGACGTAGAGGCTGCAAGGTCACTTCACAAGCCAGCTCTGCATTTTTACAAAGAGACATGAAGTCGCCCGCTTGAGCGCGAGTCGCTTTATACTCTGGTAAATAACGCCCTGCTTGGCGCATCATCCAAACTGGGGTTTTGTCGACAGGCTGTTTCAGCAGCGCTCTAAGATAACGATCGTTTTTTAACTCGTTCATAAAACTTCCATGGCAATGATTCTTTGGCGAATTGTAGCAAAGCCCGCCGACAAGGGAAAAGTAAATGTCATGTTATGCCCAAGCGACCTCAAGATACAGATTCAAAGCCGCTTTTCATGTTTAGCTTGAGGCTAACGGCATCTTTGTCTCACCTTCTCTATTAATAAGCGGGCAATCGTGCCATGAGGCGGCAATAAAGGTAAATCATCAAAACTAAACCAGCCCGCATCATTTAACTCGTTTTTATCTATATTTAGCTCTCCGCCTGCGTAATCAGCAATAAAGCCCATCATTAATGAATGTGGAAACGGCCACGGTTGACTCTTGATATAACGGATGTTTTTAACTCGAATGCCCGCCTCTTCAAACACTTCTCGCTCAACACATTGTTCAAGTGTTTCACCCGCCTCGGTAAAACCTGCCAACGTAGTATAAATTTCATGACCCGGTCTGTTATGGCGAACGTGATTAGCCAGTAACACCTGCTTGCCGCGACGAATTGCCACAATAATGCAAGGCGAGACGCGAGGATAACAACGATGACCACATTGATAGCACTTCATCGCCAATTCCCAATCGATGCGATGCATGGGCTGACCACATTGGCCGCAAAAACGGTGCGTATTAAGAAAGTTGATAATTTGAAAGGCGCGCCCTGCTAAGTTAAATAACTCATCACTCACCTTACCCAATAAATAGCGTAATCCTTGATACTCACCAAATCGCATATCCAAGTTCAGATCGGGTAACACAACCAAATTAACCGGGTAGCCTTCATATTCGCCGACCACTAACTGTTCAAACGCATCTAAATTGGGAAAGGGCAGTTCGTCTAGGCAACCAAAAGGGATGGGCTGCTCACCTTGGGCAACTAACAATTGATCCTCACCTATCACCAACCACCACGCCATCTGCTGCCGAGTTAGAAGGATTTGTTCATTTTGCAAAATATCGCCCTCACAATTTCCATATAGCTCACAGTTATACATGAAGTGGGTTTAAGTAACCAAATTAGAGTTGACGATAAGCCCGCTTTTCATTACTTATATCAATATGGCAATAAAAATAAAAACCAAGGACATAATATGTTGACCAAACTTGAACGCGCAAAACAGGAATGGGGTGGCACATCTCATATTATCGATAATTGGTTAAATGACCGTCAGAAAGTGCTAGTTGAATATTGTGAAATGGCTGGCCTGCCTCCTTTTGCCAAAGAGCACCACACATTGCCAACACTTGAACAAGTTCAGGGATTTTGCCAATCTTTAGTCGATTATATGTCAACCGGTCACTTTGAAATTTATGACCAAGTGGTTTCGGAATGTGAAAAACATGGCGCAGAAAGCGCAAGACTCGCTCAAGAGTTATATCCGAAAATTTCTCAAACCACAGATTCCGCTCTTGAGTTCAACGACAAATACGCAGATAACATGGACGAAGATTCGATAGATGATTTCGATATTGACTTATCTAAACTGGGGCAGATCATGGAGCAAAGGTTTGAATTAGAAGATCAACTGTTAGCAACCTTGCATCAAAAGCATCTCCAACCACAAGTACAAGCTTAATACTCTATCCTCATCTGAAACTGATTTGAAAAGTATTAAAAAAGGCGCTCATTGAGCGCCTTTTTACGTTTTGACTCAGCTTATTCTGCCGCTTTGTCTTCTGCTGGAGCTTCTGCTTTTTCGATTGATAGTAATTCAACATCGAAAATTAGCGCAGAGTGTGGAGGAATACTGCCTGCGCCTTGTTCACCGTATGCAAGTTCAGCAGGAATAGTAAACTGGAATTTAGAGCCTACATTCATCAGCTGTACGCCTTCAGTCCAACCCGCAATAACACGGTTTAGTGGGAAGGTAGCTGGTTGACCACGAGTTAGTGAGCTATCAAATACTTCACCGTTTAATAAACGGCCTTCGTAGTGTACGGTAACCGTATCTTCAGCACTTGGCTTATCGCCTTCAGCCGCCGTTAGCACTTGGTATTGCAGACCTGAATCTGTTGTTACCACACCTTCTTTTTTCGCATTTTCAGCTAGGTAAGCCGTTGCTTCTGCTTTTGCTTTTTCAATTGCTTCAGCTTGTTTAGCTTGGGCAATTTCACTTAGCTTTTTATCGTATGCTTGTAGCGTCGCAATCACTTCTTCGTCTTGTAGCTTTAATTCGCCACGTAGCGCATCAGAGATACCCGCAATGATTTGTTCTTTGTCTAGCGTTACGCCTAGCTGCTCTTGTTCAGCTAGGGTCTTCTCAATGTAACGAGAAACAGATGCACCAATTGCATAAGCTGCCTGCGCATTTTCGTTTTCAAACTTCACTTCAGGTGCCGTTTCTACCGCTGCAGATACCGCTTCTACCGCAGGCGCTTCAGCTTTAGGCGCTGTTTCCGCTTGCTTATCATTACATCCTGCAGCCGCAAGAACCGCGCCAGCAAGTAGCGATACCTTAAAAATATTGTTCATGTAAAAAAATCTCCCAAAAAAATGTCACCTCAGCACGCATTATCAAAACGTAATGAGGGGCTTAGCGTAATAAATCCGTTTATACTAACGCTATCATGCAGTAAACAAAACAAAATTAGTAGACTATTAAGATGACAAAAGGTGCAATCTTTTTATCTGTGATCTCGGCAATCTTGTTAACTGCTTGTAGCGGTGAACAACTGTCAGCCACAAAAATAGAACACGCTGTTGAAGGTGCTTACGCAGCTGATATCTCAGCTGATGGCCAGTACAGTGTTATTTCATCCATTCACCATGGCATTAGCCTATGGGACAATAAAAAAAATGCGTTGAAATATCAATGGAGCCATCAAGGAAGCGAGCAAAATCAGGTTTTTTTAACCCGCTTTTCCGATGACGCTAGCCATGTTGTTACCGCCACCAGCAACGAATTTGCCATTTGGGATGTGGCCACCGGTGAAGCCAAAGGGTTCTATCAAATTCCCGAATCCAATATTCGTGATATCGCGATTTCGGCTCAAGCGCGATACGTGCTGTACGGTCTCGCAACCGGCAAAGTAGTTCATATCGATTTAAATACGGGTCGTCGCCTTGAATTTTTAGGCCATACGGAAAAAATCAACGCCGTTGATATGTCGGCTAATGGCCATTACGCCCTGACCGGCGGCAATGATTACACGGCCTATTTTTGGGACACACGCACCGCGCAAGTACTGCACCGTTTCAACCATCCCAGCCGCGTGACCATGGTGAAACTAGAGCGCGAAGGGAAATACCTGTTTACCGCTGATAATCAAAAGCAAGCCAGCATTTGGGATATGCGCACCGGCCAAGCCGTGAGTCGATTAGATTACCTTGCGCGCCAAGAAATCTTCAGCAGCGTGCGTTTTGTTAACCAAGGCGACTACTTACTCACTGGCTCTCCGTCTCGTGTGCTGGCACTGTGGGACTCAAAAACCGGTAAACAAATACAGAAATGGCGCGTTAGCCCAAGAAAAAACAGCCGTCCAAAAAGTGCTGTAGTATACTCGGCCACCATGGTGGGTGAGCAAATACTAAGCGAAAGCTCGGCAGGCTTACTTGAGACTTGGAATATGAATAAGTAGTTAACCAATGAATGACTTAAAAGACATACTGACACGACTGGAATACTTAGAAACTAAGGTCGCGTTTCAAGATGACACCATCGAAGCCTTGAATAACGAAATTGCCTCTATGCAAAACCGTTTAGAGCTACAACGCGAGCAAATGAAATACCTAGTCAATAAAGTAAAAGACGTGCAAGGTAGCCAAATCGCACGGGAACAAGACGAAACCCCTCCGCCCCATTATTAATCCCAAGCTTTACATCAAACAAAGGCTAGCTATCACCACACCACGGATAGCTAGCCTAGCGGTCAAGCATTTGTTCGTGCCTCTATGCATTTCATTGTTCTACAAACGCTTGTCTGCCTAAGGCCATTACATTTTGAGAGTGACATTATGATAAGCCAAGCCAAAGCGCTGATTAGTTTTATAACCCAACACGGCGCTGAGTATGCCGATATCCGCATTCATCAGCTCGATGAAGCCGAACACATTGCCACCATGAAAGGTGATGTGGAAACCTATGATCGAATTAGTCAGCAAGGCTATGGTATTCGCGTTCTGGTTGACGGCGCTTGGGGCTTTGCCGCCAGCGAAGACATGAGTAACGAGGCCATGCAACACACCGCCTTACAAGCCATCGCGCAAGGCAAAGCGGCAAGCCAATTTATCCAACAAAAAATCACCTTATCGCCCAAGCCCGCGATTAAAGACAGATATTCATCGCCTTGCCAGATTGACCCTTTTAGTGTCGACACCCAAACCAAATTAGCCCGCCTGCTCCAGCTGGATCAACAACTCGCCGATGACAAATTCGATTACTGGGGAGTCTCTGCCAGCTTCTACAAGCGCGATATTATATATGTCGACAGTGAAGGCAGTGAAATCCAGCGCCAATTGATTGAACTTGATGCCAAACTGTTTGCCTATGCCACCGATATCGATGGTCAGCAGCAAAGGCGCACCTTTGTCATGCCACAAGATGCCAGCGGCAGCACCGGCTGGGAAAACATCATCAACGACAGCCAGTTTGATCACACTAAACGTCTACGCCAAGAATTGCTGAGTTTGTTGGACGCACCTGTGTGTGAAAAAGAGCGCTGCGACGTCATCTTATTACCCGAAATGATGGCGCTACAGACCCATGAAACCATAGGCCATGCGTTAGAGTTAGACCGAATTCTGGGCTATGAGCTGTCCTACGCGGGCGGCTCTCATATCGACTTGGATGACTTTGGTAAACTGCAATTTGGCAGTTACAAACTCACTGCCCGCGCCGACGGCACCGTCGCCAACTCTCCCGGCTCTATAGGTTTTGATGACGACGGCGTACCGGCCCGCAATGTCACCTTAATCCAAAACGGCGTGCTGAAAGACGCCATCACCTCAAGACAAATGGTGATGGAAGCCAATGCGAAAGCGGGTCGTACTATTTTCGATGGCTCTGGTGCAACCTGCCGGGCACAAAGCTACAACAGCTTACCCATAGAGCGGATGAACAACATCAATGTTGACGCCGGCCAAGACGGCACCTTAGCCGATATTATTGCTGCTACCGAAAATGGCATTTTACTGGAAACGCCTTGCTCTTGGTCGATCGGCTCAAATCGAGAAAACTTCCATTTCGCCACCGAAATCGGTTGGAAAATCAAACACGGCCAAATTACTCATGTGGTACGTAACCCCACTTATCGTGGTGACAGCTTGCCATTTTGGCGCTCACTCGACTTGGTTGGCGATGTCAGTACGTGGCAACTGCAACCGGTATTTATGTGCGGTAAGGGGCAACCCAATCAAATTATGCGCCTCGCCCACGGCATTCCAGCATGTCGATTTAACGATGTTCAGGTAGGAGAGTAACCATGCTCACTCATTCAATCACAGCCGTGGCTGCCACCCTCAAAACCATCAATCAATTTATGCGCCAGCAAGGGATCGAAGGCAGCCTAAGTTATCGCCATGAAGTGTCGCGCATGGTGCGTTGCGGGCGCAGTCAAATTTCACTCAATGTCGCCGAGCAAAGCGAAAAATACGTTATCGAGTTACAACAGGGTAAGCGCAAGATCAGCGGCAGCACCACAGCGCCAAACGGCGATCTGGATAAACTAAAAAGCCTAGTGATGTCATTAAACGAGCGCATTCAATATATGCCTGAAGTAGCGCATATGACGCCGATGACGGCCATTGCGCAAACCGACCTAGCCCGTTGTGATACCGACCCCGCACTGGCCAATATCGACTCCAGCATGATGGTGGATTTGTTTAAACAAACCCAGCACAAGTTTGCTCAGTTAGCAGTTGAAATATCCGGTGCATTTTCTGCGGGGATCTACAGCTACGCCATTATCAACACCTTGGTCGATGAGCCCGTCACCTATCAGGGCAGTGACTACAATATAGAGCTGGTGCTGCAATTATTAGATCAAGATAAAAAAGAGCTAAGAGTCGCTGATGTCGGCGCCTCACTCGCGCAATATCGACCGAACGCGCTAATCGATGAGTTAGTGCGCAGCTACCAAATTAAAACCAGCACCCCAAGGCAAGATCTCAGCGCGGGTGAATATGATGTGGTGTTTCATCGCGATGCCTTTGCTGAGCTCGTGCATTACCTCAGCTTTATGGCTCTGCACGGTGAAACTTATCAATACGGCATGGGCATGCTGCAAAAACAGCAACATCAACTGGGCGATAAACTATTCTCAAGCAAGCTGACCATCAGTGATGATCCCACCGACACGCAGACTTTATTCCAACGCCCGGTTGGCTTAAATGGCGTTGCGCGGCCAAGTGTCAACCTGATTGAACAAGGCGTACTAAAGCATCTCTATTACAGCAATAAAGACGACTGTGACCGCTTTAATGTTGAGCGAAATAATGATTACGACGCCGCCAGTTTAAAGGTGCATCCGGGCGATGGCCCTACTGATTTTAAGGCCATGGTCAAAAGCTGTATCAAGCCAACCCTTTACATTGGTTACATTCATTATATGAACGTCACCCAAGCCTCTAAGGGCGAGTTCACGGGCACCAGTCGCTTTGGTACTTATTTGCTGGCCGATGGCGAAATCAAGGCACACCTTTACAACCTCAGAATTAACGATGCCTATCCTCGACTATTTAACAATATCGAATGGCTTTCTGCTCAGCTCAGCCACGCCAACATTTCCAATACCTATGGTATGCGCTTGGCCAGCAGCATAGCTTGTCCTTTGTTTGTTAAGGTAAACCAAGTGCCGATCACCGGCTCAAGTGGTAGCTCGGATAATTAATGCTCATTGCGGCGCGAGGGCGCCGCATACTTACCCCAAACCATTCGCGAATCAAGTATCAACCATTTAACATCACGAGCGTTCATTTATTGAACAATTTTTAACCACCCGCCAGCTCTGCTATACTTGCCTCGGTTTTTCTGCTGGAGGATAAATGAAATTACTATATTGGCTCGATGACTGGTTAACCCTTACCCCACAACAACAAGCAACTAAGCTGCCACTGGAAGATGGCGATTTACTGGACGATGTTTACGTTAAGTATTATTTAGTTGATCCCAACAAGCCGTTACTCTTCACCTTCTCTCCCGCTGGTACTAATTATCAAGAGCATGATCTAACCGAAGACTTTGAACCTTGGGGCTATCGACTCGCTAAGCAACAGGGCATCAATGTGATGGCATTTCAACACTTAGGTATAAGTAATTGGTTTCGCAGTCGTAATCTGATTTTTTTCCTCGAACAATTGGCCCCTTTGCTTACTCCGTTCCAAACTCGACTAGGCTACGGCTTAAGCCGAGGCGGTTTTGCTGTCGGTGCTTTTGCCAATCTTCTGCAATTGGATAAGGTGCTGCTGTTTCATCCTGTCAGTACTAAAAATCAACAAAAAGCACCTTGGGATAAACGCAGCAGTACCGAGATAGCGCAAAAGTTTGATTGGCTGGGTGATTATCACGACTTGGATTTAGGTAAAGCGAAAGGCTATATCATCTATGATCCCCTCAATAAAACCGACCGCTTGCATGCTAAGCGCTACCCTGAATTAACCCATTTACGGGTGTTTGGCATGGGCCACAGCACCCATGCGACTTATATGAATAAGTTTGGTTTTTACAAGCAAGTTGCCGTCGATTTCATTGCCACCCAAGCCATCGATATTCCGAGCTTTCGCCAACAAACCAAAACCTTGAGATTCAAAGAAGACTATTACCGACGTCTAAACAAAGCCAATAAACAATCGGCCCATCGATTAACCCTATTGAGCAAAGCCCACCAAATCGTGCTCGGCGAACAACAAGCCCATGTGCAAGCGCATCAAGAAACCATCGATGTGCAACCTTTAGTTGAAATTGCTCTTCGGCATCAAACAGAGCATCCCAAAGACGCGAAGAAAATCCTCGAAGTCGCCCAACAACTGGCTCCCGACGATCTGTTGATTGAACAAAAACTGAAAGACCTAAATAACAACTAGCGTCTATTAACTTAAGCAATTGAACTTAAGCCATAGAACTTAAGCATTTGGCGAAGATTTTTTTGTGAGGCTTGAAGCTTGCTCAGGGAATGGATGAGATGCTCGACGAGCGAGCTCGGCTTCTACAGATCAATCGCACTGAGCTTAACCATGTTGACTAGTTGAGCAGGTATAGCTCAGCTTTTGCTATATAGCCTGCAATTTCCTGCCAGCTTTTTTCTGCTGGGATATATACCCAAGTTACCTCAAGATGCTTGTTCAGCGAGGATTTGTAGCCTGCTAGGCGCGACGCTGATTTGAGACATAGTCATTCTACGTTGAAAATCAGCAACAAAGCATAGCAGCCTACAAAACTCGCCCTTTGGGAGTCGCTCATTACGTCCATTTTTTCGTTAAAAAGCCTCGAAAGGGAATGCCATTCCTTCGTCTTTTTGCCTCAAACTGAACATAATGAGCGGCTCTGAATCCCGCATCTTGAGGTGTCTTGGGTATACATAGGGAAAGTTAAATCAAAATTACCCAGGATCAACACATCAGAGGTTTGAGAAACGAAAGCATCAAAGCGCAATTCTCTGACGTTTAGCCTGATGGTTTCTTCCATATTCTTTGCTGCTTCAACCAAGCCAAAGCGATTGATATTTTGCCTACAGATAGACAATCCAAGTTGGCTTTCAAGTGCTGTAAACAAATTTATAAAGCGCTGCTCAACGGCTATAAAATCTAACCAATTCGGATCATAAGCCCCTGAAGATAGTGCAGCAAATGACATCCAGTGCTTCGCCGCTTCATCTTGGCTTAACCATTTGGCGTGGATAGAGAGGTATCTACACTGCCAGCCATTTGGTGTTTCACCTTCAAGAAATGGTTCAATATCGAACGGTTTCATCTGCTTTACAGTCCTATCCCTTGGCTCAGGCGGCGACCTGGCAAAGATTAATTGTTGAACCTATTATCGGTCAGAGATCAGCGGATCATGCCATACATCCACATAATCACCTGCGACTAAAAATCGATACCCCGGCGGTAATGATAAGTATTGCTCTACTTCAGGTAAGTATTTGGGTATATGACTCACATGTAATGGCTTGAAAAAATCGACATCTTCAGACATTGTCTCACCACACCAAATATACCACCCACATGTCCCATTCTCAGGCTTATAACGAACCCCATTAATCGGCAACTGACCTATCGTTTCAATAGCGATACCTAGCTTTTCAGCCGCGTTGACGGGCAGTGGTAATGCAGCGAATTTTTTACACACGTCTTTTTGATTCGGCATAAAACTTCCTAAAAGAGTTAAATGGGTTAACCATTTTCTGTACTTTCAAAACGCTTTAACTATTGGACGATGGCCACCTAAGCCAATTAGAAGGGCTGAACGACTTTAGGGGCTGGATTACTGTGGGAGACGATTTTGTGGAAACGGTTTTTAAACCGCGAATCTATGGGTTTTAAGCGCGCTGCTGCGCGCAATAAAGTCCGCTCCCACGTGATGCAGCCTCAAAAAGAGAAACTGAACCTAAGTGCAATCAGGATTAGTGATTACAGTGCTCGCCGTGCTCATGATCGTGACCATGGTCATGGCCGCAGCCGCCCTCAGCGTGAACATGACCGTGAGCTAGCTCTTCGTCGGTCGCAGCGCGAATGGCTAATACTTCACCTTTAAAGGTTAAAGTTTGGCCCGCTAAGGTGTGATTACCATCAACTGTCACGGTATTTTCTTTCACATCGGTAATTTCAACCGAGCGAGGGCCTTGATCCGTTTCAGCAATAAAACGCATACCGACTTGAACTTGACCTTCGGTTTCAAACAGCTCACGAGGCACTTCTTGAACTAGCCCTTCTTCGTGCTCACCATAGGCGTCTTCTGGCTGACAAGTGATATCAAACTGATAGCCAACTTCTTTACCCGCTAACTCAGCTTCAAGGCCTGGCACCAAAAATAGGCTGCCTTGAATGTAGTCTAATGGCGCACCGTCACGGGTAGAGCCAAGCTCAGTACCGTCTTCGTCATACACGGCAAAGTGGATAGATACAACGCTATCATTTTCAATTTTCATAATATTTCCAATTATTTTTCATCTGGATTAAACACGCCAATCAATTGTTCGAATTGACGAGTCGAACCACTTACCTCACCAGGGGCTTGGGATTGTAAGTAGTCACATTTAACGCATTTTACTTTTTCCACGTTATGCTCAACAAACACCACTATGGTGTCTTGCTCACCACACGAAGGGCAAGTTGCGCCAGCAATAAACCGCTTTCTTTTACTCATATTGCTCCCCTGTTTTTTGCCACAGTGTAACTGATCAAAGTGAACTTTTCTTCTGCTATTAGACCTGTGTTAGAATCGCGGCTTATTTTTGTTAGATAGAAGTCAAATCATGATCACAGCCAGTGCCATTGAGCTCATTCGCGGCGGCCGCCCGCTTCTTCAAAACGCCACAGCCAGCATTAATCCGGGCCAAAAAGTCGCGCTGGTCGGGGCCAATGGCACGGGTAAATCTAGCTTTTTTGCATTATTAAAGGGCGAAATCCACGCCGATAACGGCGAGCTCAGCTTTCCGAGTAACTGGCAGCTAGCCAGTGTGGCACAAGAAACCCCAGCGCTTGAGAAAAGTGCAATTGAATACGTGATTGATGGCGACAAAGAATTTCGCCGCTTAGAAGCAGAGCTAGCAGAGGCTGAACAACAAGGTGATGGTAATAAAATTGCCCTGCTGCATGGCCAATTGGAAACCGTTGGCGGTTATACCATCAAGGCTCGCGCCGCTGAATTACTGGCGGGACTCGGCTTTAGTAACGATAAACAAGCTAACCCTGTGAGTGCCTTTTCCGGTGGTTGGCGGATGCGTTTAAACCTCGCCCAAGCCCTGTTATGTCGCTCTGATTTATTACTACTGGATGAGCCCACCAACCACTTAGATTTAGATGCTGTTATCTGGTTAGCGAAATGGCTGAATGCGTATCAAGGCACCTTGATCTTGATTTCCCACGACCGTGATTTCATCGATGATATCGTGGGAAAAATCATTCATATCGAACAAAACAAATTCTTTGAATACACAGGCGACTACACCAGCTTTGAAAGACAGCGCGCCGAAAAATTAATGCAGCAGCAAGCAATTTACGAAAAACAGCAAAAGCAAATGGCGCATATGCAAAGCTACATCGACAGATTTCGCTACAAGGCCTCTAAAGCGCGCCAAGCGCAAAGCCGAATTAAAGCACTGGAAAAGATGGAGCTAGCCCTGCCAGCGCACGCCGACAGCCAATTTAATTTTTCATTCTTTGAGCCCGATGCCCTGCCCTTGCCGCTTATCACTATGGATGAGATTTATGCCGGCTATGGCGACACCCTCATTTTAGAGAAGATAAAATTCAACCTAGTACCCGGCAGCCGCATTGGCTTATTGGGTCGCAACGGCGCGGGTAAATCAACCCTGATCAAACTGCTCGCCGGCGAACTTAAAGCCCAAGGGGGTCACTTCGAGTTAAACCCCAATGCCAAGGTCGGCTACTTTGCCCAGCACCAATTAGAGTTTTTACGCTTAGAAGATACCCCATTGCAGCACCTGGCTCGTCTGGCTAAAGACAAAACCGAGCTAGAGCTGCGCAAATATTTGGGTAGCTTTGGCTTTCAAGGCGATAAAGCATTAGAGCCCGTAGCGCCTTTCTCTGGCGGTGAAAAAGCACGCTTAGTACTGGCGCTGATCGTTTGGCAAAAGCCAAACCTATTGTTACTGGATGAGCCAACCAACCACTTAGACTTAGAAATGCGCCACGCCTTGACCGTAGCCTTGCAAAGCTTTGAGGGCGCCATGGTCGTGGTTTCGCACGATCGCCATTTGCTTCGTACCACCACGGATGATTTATATTTAGTCCATGATCGCCAAGTCGAGCCATTTAACGGGGATTTAGAGGATTATCATAAATGGCTTGGCGAGCAGCAAAAAATTGATAAACAAAAAGCTGCACCTGAAAGCAATGAAAAAAGTGCCAATAGCGCCGTCAATCGTAAAGAGCAAAAACGCTTAGAAGCCGAGATACGCAAGAAAACCCAGCCGTTCAGAAAAGCGATGGAAAAAGCGGAAAAACAAATGGATAAGTTAAGCGCGCAACTGGCAGAAGTAGAGCTAGAGCTTAACGACAGTGCCCTTTACGACATCGCACAAAAAGCCAAGTTGACCAAAGTATTAGAGCAACAGCGTCAGCTTAAAGCCGATATTGAAGGTGCAGAGATGGAATGGATGGATGCCCAAGAGCAATTGGAAGCGTTAGAGGCGGAACTTAATTTGGCCTAAATCACCTTTTAGTCGTAACTAAATGAGTAGGCTGCAGATAAAAGCCTACTCAGTTATTTTAACGTCGGTCGGCTTCGCGTTTACCTAACATAAAACCAAGGCTGTTAATAAATCGACGCTCGCACCAATTAACATATCAGGAAAAGCTGCCCGCATATTTTTAAATACTTGCGCCGCTGCGGGAAAGGTTTAACTTAAGCAGGTCTATTGGGTGGGCAGGGCGAGCGCATGAGTTTACAAAATGCAATCAACCAAGGGAACAAAGTGGAATTTTCTTATACGAAACGCCGTGAAATCATCCCTCAAAGGCTGTTAATGGCTTAACTGCCACATCCTTGCGGCAGATATTCGTCTAAGAAAACACCACTAAACGCTCAATAAACATTGATGCGTTTGCCCTGATCGGGTGGATCCCGAAAGACTCAGTAAAAGCCCTTCGAGACAAGAGCTAAACAAGACTACATTTTTTGATGTTGTAATAACCACTGGAACAGACTTTGGTCGTAAACATCGTAATTAGTAGCGCCTTCTCCCATAAACCCTAGACTATAAACATCATCATCAATCAAGTGGCCGCCACTAGGGAAAACCGTTAACTTGGTTTCGGAGACCAAGCCTGAGCAGGCTTTGAGGGTAGCGACAGCGCTAATGACATTATCACTAGGAATCACGTTATCATCAGCAGCAGTGAACGCCCAGATCGGGACTTCTTTTACCGGACAGATATCATGCCAATACCCCATAGACAACGGTGCAGCTGCTGCAAGTTTATGGCCATACTTCTGCGCATAATCCCACGTCATAAAACCGCCATTGCTAAAACCTGTCATGTAGATCCGGCTTTTGTCGATCGGGTAATTGCGCTCTGCCCATTCAACAAAACTATTGAGCCTTGCCGTTACATTATCCCCTAAAGCACTCTGGCAGCGTTGTGGTGCTAATACAATAAAGGGCAATTGATTATCCCATTGACCCGCTTTAAACATTTTCACCACATTGGTTTTATCCATTCCACTCATACTAATGCCATCAGTATCAAAGGTTTTCGAATGCTCATAACCATGATTACTGATTAATAGTGGATAGCGGGCTTTGGGATCCTCACCAAAATTAGCGGGAAGCTGTTCATAAAACTCCCAAATAGCATCCATTTCAGTAAAAAAGCGCGGACTATATTTCGCCACTCGATCGCCATCAACGATCCGCACCATGCGGTACTCACTCAATGAAAGGTTTTGCTCACTATCTACAACACTATATTTAAGTAAATAATCCCCTACTTTTCCGGTGTCTAGCTTATCTAATCCTTGTACTTGTACAGCAGAAGATAACTCACCATCTTCGTTATCAAATGCCTCGACACCCGGCTCTACATACTGGTCCCCCACATTAAGCAACATCACTTTATCACCCAGTAATTGAATGCTCGGCTGACCTGCTTGCTGAGCATAATTAGGCAATGCAACCTGACATACGTCTCCCGAACTACCCGCAATAGAATTTCCAGCGCCCGATGAGCCACCACCGCAACCAGACAACAATAATCCAAGCGAACTACAAATAACGATTCGTTCTAACAATGACATCACAATCCATTCCTTTGATAAAAAATAACACCTCAAATTAGGTAGCTATCTGTTCTCATTTTGCCGTTCATCTAAATAAAAAAAACCATATAAGTCACAAAAACATAAAGCACATGTTTTTATTAACCTTTATTCGACCTTACCGGTCTTTTCAAGCACACTCCTGCTATGAAATAACTTGAAGCAATAAGAGCTAGCTCATCACTTTTCTCGTAACATTTTTATTTATGTGGATAAGATTTAATGCATCGACTTTTTCTAGCTTATTTAGGCGGGCGGATCAGCGGCGGACATATTGAAATTCATGACATACGTTTTGTTCATGGAGAAGACATAACCGACACCTTTGGTCAGTTAAAACAACAATGGATTGGCAATAAACAAGGCGCTCATCTTGATGCTTACGTGAAGCTGCATCATATTGATGGCTATCAAATATCACTCTCACCCGAGCCCAGTCATGGCGCTAAACTCTACTTCGTCAACTTTGGTGGCTACCATCAACAGCGATTGGCTGAACTACATCAATTTTTTATGGTAGTGGCCGATTCTGCGGATCAGGCAAAACAGCGGGCTTGGCAAAAAATTCAACTCAGTTGCAATACTGCTTGGCAACAAACCCATCTTGATGACTTGAAGCAAGTTGATGATTGCTTTGCCGTTTCACTAATAGATAGCCCTTATCACGTACACCTTAACTATCAGGGTGAACATTTATCACAATCACAGCCCCTAAAGCCCGATTGGTTTGGTTACACCAAGTTATAAATAAGTCTTAAGCGGCAATAAACTATTCCTAAAATCAAGCATCTCCAAGTTGATTGGCTATAAATCAAATTTACCTCGCATTTACATCATAACTGCGCATGCTTAAAACAAGCAGACTAAAACCGCCTATACTCAGTAAATATCCGACCGAGCAAGCTTCCCCCCTATGAGTTAGCGAAACGGGCAATTGCAACCCGAGCACAGAGACTAAGAGTAAGTATGGAATACTCACTAGCAAAGCAGAAAAGACCATGCCCACAGCTAACTTCTGTTAAAGCTAATCTGCCTCGTTATCTTGATTTTCTTGGTCCATTATTTGCGCCGACACCGCGCTGGATTAAACGGCTTTGCTGCCTTTGTTTACTGATGTTCGCCCCCTTTGCTAACGCCGACTGTAAAAACGCCCCTCTCATCTGGGGTTGGATAGACTGGCCACCGTTTATTTATCAGCAGGAAAATGGCGAGTTCAAAGGAATCGACTACCAAATCATAAGCCAAGTCATGGCCAATACTTCCTGTTCAATAAAGCTTTCAGACTATCCTATCCCGTGGCGAAGGCAGCTGGCTTGGTTGGAAATAGGTAAAATAGCCATGATGAATGGTGCTTCTAAAACGGCTGAGCGAGAGGTATACGCCTACTTCTCGATTCCGTATCGCAGTGAATCCGTGAGTGTCTTTATCCGTAAAGAAGACTTAACCCGAATAGCAATATCTGAATTATCACAACTACTTGACCTCAAGCTGCAAAGCATTGGTTATAGCAAAGGAAGCTACTATGGTGAAGAGTTTGCTCAGCTACTTAATAACAAGCAGTTTTTGCAACTGCTACATTCAGATTTTGATATAAACAACTTCCACCGTTTGAACAATAAACGAGTCGATGCGGTGATCGCAGACAGCATCAGCGGAGCCGAGTTAATCAAACAGCTAGACCTAAGCGACAACATAGTAGCGATCCCCTCGATAAAAATCGTTACCGGTGACATCCATGTGATGTTTAGTAAAAAGGCCGTGACCCCATCGTTTGTGGAGCAATTTAATCAAGCTATCATGCGCTACAAGGCCAGCGCAGAATACCAGCAATTAATGCAAACTCTGCAACTTGCCCCTTTAGCCAATTAGGTTAACCGCTACTTAGTAGCTGCCAGCACCACAAACTTGTTGTTTTGACCTAGCTGCTCAACCTGACTAAAAATACGCTTTAACTTCGCCTTATAGCCCAATTGACGGTTACCGATAACAATTAATCGTGCGCCGCTGCGCAACACACGTTTGGCATCGGTAAACATCTGCCACGCAATATGATCGGTAATGGTATTAATTTGGTGAAACGGCGGATTACACATCACTAAATCGACACAGCTGTCATTGAAACCATCTAAGCAGTTATTAACTTGTACGCTAAATTGGCTTTCGGGCAAATCGTTTAGCTGCACATTATCTCGACAGGACTGCGCCGCCATGTAGCTCTCATCAACGCTAATAATATGAGCTTGTGGATTGAGCTTTGCCGCCTTAATGCCGATAACACCATTGCCACATCCCAGATCAATAATCTGCTGCAGCTGAGGGTCTTGTGGCACAAATTGCAGTAACAAACGCGCACCAATATCTAAGCTATCACTAGAAAAAACGTTAGCATGATTGCTGATCACTAAATCATGCTCAGGCACGGGCCATTGCTTCGGCTTTGGCAAGGCTTGTTGCAGTGATAAGTCTGGCTGACAAAAAACCAAACGCGCTTTTTTGACCGCTAACGAAGTGGTGGTTTGCCCTAAATACTGTTCAAAAAGCTTTAACGTCGAACTATGAATATCTTTAGCCTTAGCAGCGGCGACCACAACACAGTCAGCAGGTAAGGCATGGCACAACTGCTGCAATTGCCAAATAAGTAAACGGTTGTTCTTAGGTAACTTAAACAACACCAACTGAACATTAGCTGGCAGCGGGCTTAAGCAATCTAAAAATGTCACTGCAGGCTGCTGATTTTGCTGCAAGTTGAGCATGCTAGCTTGGCGTGCAATAAATGAATCCGTCACACTCGATACAGGCCCCTGCCCAGCAAACCAAGTAGCCAGCGCACCAAAGCTATCATTAAGCACTAAAATTGGCCGTTCTTGGTTGAGCTCTAGAGTTTGACAATGGTTAATCAAATACTCATCTGCCGCATCCCATGCTTGCAGGGTTTCATTTTTACGAACAGGGTAACGATTAAGCACCAGCGTGCGCTGATGGAGGTTCAAGCTTGAATTCATAAACTAACAACGACAACCAAAATAGTAGGGGTGCTATTGTCGCAAAAGCATTGGCAAAGTAAAACCTAAACAATCACGCGCCTGTGAATGAACCAATATGAATAAACCAATTGTGAATAAAGCAAGCGAGGGTAAGCTTCAGGGCAAACGTATGAACGTTCATTAAGCGATGAGTGCTGTTTTCTTATACGAATATCTGCCGCATGGATGCGGCAGTTAAGCCATCATGGATGATTTTACGGCGCTTCGTATAAGAAAATATCACTCTTTCCTCTTGAGTGGTTATTTTTCACTCACTCATGTGGTCACCCTAGGGTAAGCTTAACGCTTTATCACACCGACTTATCTTGGCTCCCAGCATTATATTTCTCTTGCCACGTAGCAAACTCCAATGCTTTTAATGGCTTAGAAAAAACATAACCTTGAATTAAATTACAGCCTTTACGTCTGAGAAAATCGATACCTTCAACCTCTTCGACCCCTTCCGCAGTCACAGAATAGCCCAACCCATGGCTCAGGGCGATGGTGGTATCCACTATCATGCTGTCGTTGTCATTAACCAGCATATCTTTAATAAAACAACGATCTATCTTCACTTCATTGACGGGTAAAGACTTCAAATAAGCTAATGAAGACTGCCCCGTACCAAAATCATCTATCGCGATACTGACCCCGATATTTTTAAACACCTGTAACACGGCAATAACTACTTGAGGGTCTTTCATCACCGCCCCTTCGGTCACCTCGATGGCAAAGGCGACAGCGGGTACATCATAACTTTGCAATAAAGACTGAATATAGGTAGGTAATTGCATATTTAACAAATCATGGGCGGAAAGATTAACCGCAATTTTTATCTCCACCCCTTGCGCCCGCCAAGCAGCTAATTGCACGATGGCCTGCTCAATGACCCAATTACTGACCTGTTCAATGTTACCTGAATGTTCGGCTAAGCGGATAAATTCATCAGGTGGAATAAAGCCTAAATCAGGGTGTTGCCAGCGGATCAAGGCTTCCGCGGCATGGCATTGATTTTGTTGGATATCGACCTTAGGTTGATACACCAAATGAAATTGACCTTGCGCCAGCCCTTTAGATAAGTCACTAATTATGGTTAATTCGCGTTGATACTGCTCATCTTCGCCGGCCAAATATGTGGCCAAGGGTTTATTTGATTGCACGGCTTTGGCTAACGCAATTTCAACCCGGCGCAGGGTTTCATCAACACTGCCACCATGCTGAATTACGTCCAAAACGCCAGCTCTTACATTAACCGAAATACTTGAGCCACGAACCGGATAGGGTTGCTCTAACTCTTGGATAATATTGCACAGTTGGTCTCGTTCAATTCCCTGATGAAACCAGAGTAAAAAACCATCGCCATCAATTCTGGCAATAAAATCGGCCTTAGGTTGGATGGCTTCTAAACGCTTAGCAAAACGCACTAACAAAGCGTCGGCGTTTGCAAAACCTATCATGTCATTAATATGGCGAAAGTGTTGTAAATCCAGCTGAACGAGGTGACCTGATAATTCACCATTAACTTCCCTGAGCATCTGTTTAACCGATTCACGGTTATGGAGTCCGGTTAAGCTGTCATGCAAAGATTGATAAGTTAAATCCGCTTCACGCACAGCAATATGCTGTTGCATTTTCGCCATACCATCGGCCAATATCTGTAATTCTTTGGGTGCATCCAAGATCGGCTTAGGTTGTTCGCCTTGACCAATTTTTTCAGCGTAATCAACCAAATGCATGATAGGCTGAGTTAAACTGCCCCCTAACCACCAAGCAATCAACAAGGCCAAGCCAACGGTGATGGTGAAAACGAGCAATAATCGGTTACGCAATTCCAGATAACTTAACTCCCATTGTAAATTGGAGAGATGTAACACCACCCACAAATCATCAGAGCTGTCATCCAGTGACATCGGAAATGATAAATATCCAGCTAATAAATCATCTTTAACTTGGTTCACCATCTTGGGCAGCAGTTCAACCTGATTAGTTAACGCAGCCACCAAAGATTGCGGCAAGGTTGATGCTATCGTAATTCCATAATCGGGATTCCAATGGACAAAGCTAACATCAACTCCGGTAATCGCTTTCGCTTCTTGAGCAACTTGCTGATCTAACACAAACCCCATACCAACCCAAGCCACCAAAATAGGCGCTTTAACGGGTTGCAACACAAATTGATAACTAACGCCGTCGATGTCCAGCATAGTCGATGAGGAAGCATTATTGGCGCTCTTTGTTAACGCATTAATGGCTTTAATTTCTGGTTCATCAATACCGGGTAAGCTCGCCTGTATCAACTCACCTTGCGGGGACAAAAGCACCACCACATCAGCATCAATGCGTTGACCTTGATTGGTTAACACAGATGCAACCGTTTCTTCCTCCCCCGTGGCAATGGCTTGTCGAAAGCCAAAATCTGCAGCAAGCACAGATAAGCTTTTGTTGAGCGCTTTAGAGCGGTTTTGTAACACATCTAAGAAAACATTAATGCCGACATCTAGGCTATTCTGCTGCTGCTTTAATCTGTCTTGATGGGTGGTGTTAATGACGGAGAGTGCAGTCGCTAACTGCACCAATACGAGAATCAAGACGATGACAACAATCAAACGACTACGGTAACTAGCGAACATCCATCCTCACTTAGTAATATTTTGGCAAGCCCGCTACGGGAGCGTCTGGCTTGATAGTCAATATCTTAAATTGATCGCTTCTATCCCCGTTTAAAGTGATCGCTTCAATGTCTGCAGAACGCCTTTGCCATGGATGCCAAACCTTTACTTGATAGTTAGCGGGCTCAAGTGCGTCAAACTCGACCATTCCTTTGTCATCACTCACGGCAACCCAAGGCGAACTGGCCACATAAATATGCGCCTGCATACGATCATGAATGTTACAACCCAAAGCCACCACACCGGGCTTATCAAATAAAATGGGGCTATGAGGACGGTCTTTATACAATTTGATTTCAAAGGTTTTCGCTTTGGAAAAAGAATACACGTGATGTCGAGTAGCATCTAAATTAGGGAAGTCGACCTCAGCCCCCACAGGTATCGCCAGCACAAAAGGTTGAAACTGTTTATATTGTTGGATGATTTGGTAATCGCCTGGAGTTTGCTTCGATATCGCGTTTTCCAACGCGCCGGCTGCAGTTGGAATAATCTCAACCACCGCATCGGGTAGAGGATGACCTAAGTTATCCACTACATTAATTTGCCATTGTGCCGCGCTCACAGACCAGCTTAACAACCCAAAACACAAGGCTAAACCATGTCCATATCGCCATTTATGCTCCACTTCTTGCCTCCCTACCATCTTGCTGAGCCAGTTATAACTATGGGAGATGAAAGCACATTTCGCCAATTAGTCAGCCGATAAATAGGTCTGAATATGATAGCCTAATCAAATCAATGAAAAATCATATAAAAGTATCAGGAAACCCTCTTTATGTTGCCCATTTTTCAACAAATTCAAGTCACCAGCCCGAGCCTAGCTGACAACCTACTTGGTGATGAACCAACGCGAAACGTACTCGTTTATCTACCACCTAGTTATCAACACAACCAGATTAAACGCTATCCCGTTATCTACCTTTTACACGGTTTTGGAGGCACACCCGAAGGCTGGTTTTCGACCTCAGCAGGCGAGCCTAGTATTCACTTAACCATGACCGAGCTGTTAAGTCAGGGTGCGGTTGAAGAAATGATTATTGTTGTTGCTGATACGCAAACCCGCTTTACGGGCGCGGGGTATAATAATAATCCGATTCAGGGCAACTGGCTCGACTTTATTAGTGAAGATTTACCCGCCGCAATCGAAGCCAACTATCGTTGTAAAAAAGGCCCAGAGCATCGTGCCCTAATGGGACATAGCTCCGGCGGAGATGGCGTGCTAAAAACCTTGTTATTTAAACCCGGCCACTTCAAACAGGCGGTAGCCATGAGTCCGGCTCAAATTAACGCCGATGACCTATCCTTTTTTAAAGACCTCTATAACAATAACCAAGCACAGTTAACCGCAGCAGCTTCAGGAGAGCTAACCGTTGAACAATTAGATGTTTGGCAGCACCTACTTTGCACTCGCTTCCAACAAGTCTTGCCTGCGCCGACTAAGCCTCCCCTCTATTGCCTTTTACCCGAATCAGACCAAGATTGGCAGGGCTTGGCTGATGCCGCTTTTAGTCGACTCATGCCCAAGGTTGGACACAATTTAAAGGGCGTAACACTGGCCATCGACATAGGAAAAAAAGAAGATACCTATCAAGACTGTTTGCAGTTAGTTGAGCAAATGCACGACTTAGGCATAGCGGTCAGCCTGTTTGAATTTGATGGCGGCCATGTTGATCATATGGGCAAGAGCCTAGTTTATGTGCTGACCTGGCTAAGTCAGGCATTACATCAAAGCCAATAATAGATATTGTTAATCAATACTTGCTACACTAGCGCGCTTGGTCATTCTTTAGAGCAAAATGATGAGTCACACAACAGACAATCAGACGCATAAGGCGAGCGAGCCTGACAGCACCGAACAGGTAACAATTGGCTTAACCAACCCCAAAAGTGCCACTAACGTGGGGGCGGTTATGCGCGCGGCCGGCTGTTTCGCGGTCGATAAGGTCATTTACAGCGGGCAACGCTACGATCGCACGGTTAAACTCAACACAGACACCAAGAAAATTCGCTCTAAGATCCCACTGTCGCAACAGGATTGTTTATTAACCAACAAAGCCGAAGACGTTCAAGTCGTTTGTGTCGACTTAGTGGTGGGAGCGACGCCACTGCCTGAATTTGAGCATCCCGCTAAAGCACTTTATATTTTTGGTCCTGAAGATGGCACTATCAGCCAACAAGTCATCGATAATGCCGATGCAGTGGTGTACATCCCTACCCTTGGCTGCCTGAACCTTGCCGCATCGGTTAATGTGCTACTGTATGATAGAAGTATTAAACGTCATCAGTTCAGCACCAGTGACGAGTTAATCAAAAGCAGCCGTGACCAAAACAACAAAGTAAAGGTAAAAGCGTAATGACACTAGATCAAAGGTATTAACGAGTATTATTTGAGCAAAACCTAACACCAAGAGCATTTTCTAATACGAATCGCGTGAAATCATCCCTGCCTGCTACTTTAGATTTACTATCCTCTAAACAAATGATTAAAGCGCCTCATACTGTCTGTTCTAAAGGCTTAGGCCGAGTATTACAGTCACCAAAACCCATGCCAACTAACTGTTATTTAAATAGTTATGATAAAAACCATGAATTTTGTAACGTTTTTAGTAGATTTTTTAAGCAAAAGAAAAAGAACAAAAAACAACCAAACAAAGAAATATCAAATAAAAATATTTAAATATGAAAAAATAATAATTGATAATATAAGAAAAACCTTGAAAACACCCCCACAAACAGATAAATCCACTTTTTATGCAGTAAAAATAATTTATTGCGCTATCGAAAACCCATTTCTATAGTGATTTGGTCCAGCTTTGGATACCCCAACAAGTCGGAATAGAGCAAATATGAGGTCAAGGAGACCCGCTGTTATTAGCTCAGGATGCCAAGGAATGGCGACGATGAATTAAGCATGTAATGAAGTAACTCGTGCCTGTTACTCTGCTCTGCCTTTCTTGTCATATCCGTACTTGTCATTTTTATCACATTGGTCAAGGAACGAACTAATGAGTTACACCGTGTTTAATAAATCTAAAATTGCCTGCGCACTTGCAGCCCTTGCTATTGTTGGCTCAGCCAATTATGCCTCTGCCGCCCCAGCCCATGATAAAACCGTCATCGGTTACATTACCCAATGGGAAGCATGGAAAACCATGCCCAACCATGGTATCGAAAAGGGCGCCGCTACTCACTTAAACGTCGACATGAACAAGTACTCTATCTTGAACTTTTCATTCTTTGGCGTTGCAAAAGATGGCTCGTTGCATTCAGGTGATTACCGCAATAAATCCATTTACCAAAAAGGCGCAGTGCAAGAGCCAGCCCCATTATTGCACGAAGATCTCTACAGCAGCTGGGATTACCACATCCTTTGGGGTGAGCTAGAAATGATCAGCGACTTCCCCGGTGAATGGGGTAATAAAGAGCTTAAAGCACGCATTGCCGCGCAAGGTTTTGTGCCACATCCTACCGCCAATGGTAAGTGGTTACATGAGCCAACCGGTTTAACCGGTAAAATGCCATTACCGCTGAAAAAAGAAGGCGGTGCACCGGGCCTACTCGATAAAGCCAAGCAAGAAGGCGTGACCGTGATGGCTTCCATTGGTGGCTGGAGTATGTCTAAACACTTCCCAGAAATGGCTGCCGATCCAGTTAAACGTGAACGTTTCCTAGAAGATGTTAAACGCCTAATGGACATGGGCTTTGACGGTATCGACTTAGACTGGGAATACCCTGCCTTTGGCGGCATGAACTTTGATGGCCGCCCAGATGATTTTAAAAACTTTGAAGATCTAGTGGTTGAAATTCGCCGCGTGATTGGCCCAGATAAAAAAATCTCGGCCGCTTTTGCAGCTAGCCCAACTAAACTAGAAGGCTTTGATTGGCCGAAGCTAGACCAATACATGGACTACTTCAACATGATGACCTATGACTACGAAGGTGGTTGGTCAGAAAAAGCCGGTCATAACTCTCCGCTGTATGCCTACCCAACCGCGTCATCGCAAGATTTTAACTGGCATTCAATGGCGCAGTTCTTAGCGTCAAAAAATGTAACCGCAAGCAAGATCAATATGGGTCTAGCTTATTATGGTCGCGGGGTACAAACCGCTGAGCCTGCGGATGTGGGAGCCGTAACCAAGAAACAACAAGTCACTTTCTCGGTTGATGGTCCGTTGCAATCTGCCGCCGATTTAACCAACTGGAAAAACTACGAAGGTCAGCCTAACTACGTTTACATTAAACAACAAATGGCGGGCTGGACCGAGCACTGGGATGATGTTGCTAAGGTGCCTTATCTAACCAAAGGTAACTATTTCCTAAGTTACGACAATGAAAAATCCATTGGTCTAAAAGCCGAGTATATTGTCGATAACAACCTTGGTGGTGTGATTGTTTGGCAAGTGGCTGGCGACCTTGAGTGTAAGGGCAGTTATGTTCCAAGAGGTCGCTACCTCAAAGAATGTACAAACCTATCGCTACCACTGGCTACCGTGGTGGATAACGTGTTTAACAACACTAAACCAAGCGCAGCACCTGTGCTAACTGTCCCTGGCGCACAAAGCGTTAATAGCGGTGCCAACCTTGAGCTACAGCTCAGTGCAACCGATGCAGACAGCCAAAGACTAACCTTTAACGCCGACATGGGCACTGTGGTGGCAACGGGTGATAAAACAGCAACCCTAAGCTACGTAGCGCCAACTACTAAGGTTGATCAAACCGTCACTATTAACGTCAAGGTTAGCGATGGTAAGAAAGTTGATAGCAAAGCCATCACGGTCAAGGTCATTGGCGATCCAAGCATAGTTAACAATGCGCCAACCTTAACCGTACCAGCCAGTGTTGATGTAGTGGGCGGTAAAACCGTCGCTATCAATGTTAGTGCTGACGATCAAGATGCCAACGATACCCTCACTATCACCAGCGATATGGGTGAGTTAATCCAATCAGGCAACTCAGCTGTCATTAATTACACAGCAGAGAAAGTGACAGCCGATACCACAGTGAGCATCAAGGTGACTGTTTCTGATGGCACTGATAGCGTAGAGAAAACGGTTGTTGTTAATGTTTCACCGGCACCACTGGGCAACGAGTGGGATGCAAACAAGGTTTACAACACAGGCGACTCTGTGGTGGTAAATGGCGTTAAGTACACCGCAAAATGGTGGACTAAAGGTGAGCAACCAGGAAAAGCTGCGGTCTGGGCTGAATTTGATGACGGTTCAACTCAAGAGTGGCGCGCGGATAAAGTTTATACTGGCGGTAAATTAGTCACTTACCAAGGTGTAACTTACAAAGCTAAGTGGTGGACCATGGGTAATAACCCTGCAGATGGTGGCCCTTGGGAAGCGCAATAACATAAGTCATTAACATTCCTTTGACCCAAAGAGGCGCCTAGCGCCTCTTTTTTGTTATTCGGCCTCGGCTATTCACGATAGCGCTTTAACAAGCGGTCAATAAAACCATCTTGTTTCATACTCTCTAAAATACGCTGTACATCTTGCAAGGGAATAGGGCTTAACTTGGAAATGGCAGGAATAATCTCATGCTCACTGATTAAGTAACTGGCAAACACAAAATCATCACTAAAACCGTGATGTTGCAATAACCATTCACCTTGAATATCAGATGTGATGACGGCATTAACTCGGTTCACTTGCAGCTTTTGTAAACTCTGCAGTACTTCTAAAGCATCGACCCGACGCGCCTCACCATTAGCAAGCAAGGATTCTATCTCGGGATAGGCATACCCTAGAACAGTACCTATGCTTAGCCCTTTTAAATCAGCTAACTTGGTTAAATCGGGGGCTTGCTTTGGGATCACGAGAATATTTTTTTCTATAAACAAAGCAGGGCCCCAATCCACCTTATTAGCTTCATCTAACCACTTAGGATTAGACGTCACCACGATATGCACCTTGCCTTTATCTAAACTGTACTCCAAGCGTTTTCTGGGGGTTTTTAAAAACCGAATTTGTACATTCGCACGTAAGCCAAATTCTTGCATCAACTCAACAATAATGCCTGACAGCCTGCCATTGGGCTCATTTAAGATATATGGCGCGTTATCACTAGGGGCATAGTTAACAATAAACGTCGGCTGAGCCAAAGCAAGGTGACTACAAAAGCACCCAACTAGTAACAATAAGCTCTTTTTCATGCGCAACTCTTTCGCTTTGTCCTATCACATTATTATAGGCAAGGTAGACCGATAAGCGCGCAGCGAGAAGCAATTTAGCTCAAACACCTCCACTAGCGCGGCCTGCATTATTTAGCGGCAAAATACGCAACCTTTAAAATAGTTGATAAAAAATATAGAATCACCCATTACTAAACAAGATGCATATAAGGACATAGCAATGACTCAGGCGATCCCAGGTGTTGAGTTTGCCGATAACACCAACCAACGAACCCCTTGCGTATTAGTTTTAGACGCTTCTGGCTCTATGTCTGGCGCCCCTATTGAGCAGCTAAATCATGGCCTACGCGTATTTGAAGAGCAGTTAAAAAGCGATGTTGCCACCGCCATGCGGGTACAAGTATTAGTCATCACGGTCGGAGGTCATGATGATGTCACCGTGGTACAACCTTGGGTTGATGCAATAGATTTTACGGCACCCGAGATTAAAGCTTCGGGCTTAACCCCACTAGGTCAAGGCATGTCATTTGCTTTAGAGCAGGTACAAAACCAAAAGGCCCAATACGACGCCAATGGCATCTCCAGCACCCGCCCTTGGATTATCATGATTTCTGATGGCTCACCCAATGATTATGGCTGGCAAGAAGCAGCCCAAGCCTGTCGTGACGCCGAGCAAAATAAACGTGCCGTGATCTTTCCCATTGGCACCGAAGGAGCAGACTTTGACGCCCTAGGTCAGTTTTCAAATAAAACGCCGAAAAAGCTAAAAGGCCTCGCCTTTAATGAATTATTCGTCTGGCTCAGTCGCAGTATGACCACGGTATCATCGAGTGTACCAGGTCAAAAAGTACAACTGCCAAGTACCAATGAATGGGCCGAAGTCGAAATTTAACATGACACAAACAAGCAGTAAGCAAGCGCCAACTTTACACTTTGTTGGCGCAGCAGTGCGCGGTCAGGGGCACCTTAAAACCAATCAACCATGTCAAGATGCTTGGCAAGTTGCCAGCGAAGCTGGTGCAACCGTGGCCTGCGTTTGCGATGGCGCAGGCTCAGCTAAACACTCAGATCAAGGCGCAAAAAAGCTCAGTCAAATGGTCTGTGATAACTTGCTAAATTACGTTTTGGCGCAACCATCTGCAGCGATTGCAGAGCCTGAATTAGTCAATCAACTATGCGACAGTCTAGCTAATTGTCGCCAAGAGTTAGCCAATCAAGGCCCATTAAATGACTATCACGCGACGCTTTGTGGCTTGGTTCAGCACCAACAGCAAAACTTAGTATTTCATCTCGGTGATGGCTTGATCATTGGAATCAACCCAGATGATTGGCAGGACTATATTGTCAGTGAGCCTGAAAATGGCGATTTTGCCGAAACCACCTATTTCTTTACCTTGGACGATTGGCAGTCGCACCTGCGGGTCATGTGCGCGCCAGCGCGCTACAAGATTTGGTTTTTAATGAGCGATGGCTGTGCCAGCTTTGCTGCGAAAACCCATCCTTATGCACCGGATTTAAAATTTTTAAAGCCGGTACATGATTACTTGGCCAGTGTTGAGAGCAAGCTTGGCAGCCAAGCACTAATGGCAACCTTAGATGATCCGCGTACGCATTCCATTACCCAAGACGATAAAACCTTAGTGTGGTTGTATAACTCAAGTTTGGCAGTATGACTCTACGCGTTAACCTTTGTTTTAATGATGGCAAAACCGAGCAAATCAGACTCAACCCCAAGGCGCTAAATCAAGGCGCAGATGGCGCTATCCACGCCAGCCTTGATGGCCAGTACGCCATCAAGCTTTATCATGACGCGGACAAAGATCCCACAAGGCAAGATAAGCTGTGGCAAATGATCGCCACCCCGATCAATGCTCACAACTCTAGGCATCAAAGTTTTACTTGGCCCATTGCACTCGTTGCCGACAATAAACAGCGCTTTTTAGGTTTTGCTATGCCGCTGCTCGATTTATCCGAGCATGTGCAACTGGAAATGCTACTGAGTAAGCGCACCCGAGAATTACATCAACTGCCAGATGACATTCGCTTTCGCATTAAGGTAGCGATTAATCTTTGCCAGCAAATCGCAGAGCTGCACCGCCTTGGCCATGCCATTATCGACTTAAAACCGGCCAACTTATCGGTTAATAAACGCAGCGCGCAGGTTTGCATCGTTGACTGTGATGGTTTTGCCATTAAGGGTAAACAAGGAGACTTTCCGGCTCATCAATATACCGCCGGCTTTATTGCCCCCGAGGCTTATCGTGAACAGCAACCACCACAAGCCCTTAGTCAAGCGCAAGATAAATTTGCCCTTGCGGTTATTTTGTTTCAGCTTCTCAATCATGGCTTACACCCCTTTCAGGGCGTACCCAAAAAAGGACGAGAGTTACCCACGGATAACCAAAATAAAATAGGCCAGCAGCTTTATCCGTACGGTGCAACAGCGCATCCCGACATCGCCCCGTCGCCTTGGTCATTGCACTTGGATTTTCCAGCTGAGCTGATCAATAGCTTTTGCCGCAGCCTGACATCTAGCCAACGCTTAAATGCTATCGACTGGGTTGAGTTACTTAAGGGGTTAGATCTTCAGCTAAGACAATGCTCGCAAGAAAACAGCCATCAGTATTGGGGCCAATCTTGCCCTCATTGTCTCCAGCCCAAGAAAAATATTGTCGCGCCGCCAGTAGCTCGTCCCCCAAAAGCGGCCAAAGCCCATCGTAACAGGCAGCGACAGCAAAATAGGGCAACGACCAATTATTCACCCAACATAGCTAGACCAACCAGTCCAGCTTATATTCCAACACCTAGACCGCAAATCAATGTCGGCCAAGTATTGGCTAATTGGCTGCGCGGTTTTAAGCTGTCCAAAAAACAAGTGGCTGGTGCAGTCGCTGTTAGTGGCCTGAGTGTTGCTGCTTGGGCTTTGCTTTTTGCCATGCGCCTTACCCCGGCGCCCATACCTCAGTTTGACATTATTTCAGGGCAGCCCAGTCAAACCATAACCAGTGTAATTGACGCGCAGGAGCAACCATGATCAAATGCTCCATTAGTTTTTTGTTGATGGTATTGAGCTTGCTTTTAGTCGCCATACTGTCACTTAATAACATCAATACACCAAGTGCTGATAAACCCGCGAATGAATTCACGCTCAACCCCGAGGCGGATGAAGTAACCCTTGATACAACCTCTTTTGAACACTACTGGCCACTGCCACAAGTGGGGCTCAGTGGCAATGAATATCAAAATAACCATGTCTTTTTTAAGCCAATAAAAGGGCAAGCCTTTGGGGTCACGCAAAGTTTACGTTTGCTCACTCAAAAGAGCGATCGTTTGGCCTTTTATAGCGGACAAGCGCACCATTTTAGCCTTGAAATCGATCTCCCCCAGCAGCAGCTATTTCTAAACCACTGGCAGTACCGCCCTCGCTCCGATTTGTTGTTTAGTTACCTGTGTCAACCTGAGCAAAGCAATTGTGTTGGCATTAAAAGCGTACAAAAAAACCGTTCGCATCTTTATAACCGCCACCCTGATCAAAACTTTGCTTTTTTTGACCAAGACGCCTCCTATCAAGATGACGAGCCTTGGCTATTTGATGTCGGTATTTCCGGAGACATAGTGGTGGCTGCCAGCCAGCGCCGCATCAAGGTATTTAGTATTAAGGATGGGACGCAGCCCGTAGCCCATGCAGAGCTGCCCGAGCATTTGCAACACTATCGCATCAAAGCCCTAAAGGTCTCCTCGGGTGCGTTTCATATCGCCGCCCTTTATGCGACTGCCGATGGCCGAGATAGCTTTATCCAAATATTTGAATTTGAGCGCTATCGCAACAGGATCACAGCCAAGCTCAAGATAACCCCTAAAGCCAACAGCGAATTTCACAGCCTAGCGCTAGGTAATAATGTACTTGCCATCGGAGAAGTGGTCTTCACTACGCCCCTAGTTCAAGATGAAGGCACTCAAGTAAAAGTAGATAAAGCGCAAAGCCAAATTCGCGTATTTAAACGAAAACCAAGAGACAGGTCCAAACCACGCAAAGTGAAGCGAACGGCGACAGGGTATGAGCGCGTTCCTGAACCACTGATTTATCAACATTTGGGCACGATAAAGGGTGAAATAATCCAACAACCAATCAATTATTTGGCCAAACTGCCCATGGCCAGTATTAAGCATGATATTGCACCGCCTCAGTTAAGCTTTATCGATAACCTGCAACTGCCCGGCAAGGAAAACTTTCTATTAACTGGGCATCAGTTAACCTTACACCAAGGCCTAGTAGCACAGCGCCACTATGCTGATCTCACTCTATTTAACATACAGACTCAGCCCATCAGCATCGCTGAACGCTTTCGCAGTTACTTTGTTAGCCAAGCTAATCAGGCCGTCTATTTTGACTACAAATTAGATTTAAGTAACGATGGCATTGAAGCCTTTTGGACTAGTTATCAAGATGATAACGGAGCCATTACTGCACCAAAACACCTTAAGTTTGACTCACTGGAAACCCAGCATGAAGACTCGTTTTTTCAATCAGACTTTAACCATGAGGCGGTCAAGCGGGAGCACAGTAAGCAAGCGCAGTCAAGCCGCCGCCAAAGCATTAATGACCGAATAGAGTCAGTGCAAACCATGACCCCAGCGCAAGCGCTGGCTTTCAAGCAAAAGTTGCTCAAGCTAGCTGAGCAACAAGGGCAAGGGCAACAATAGCAAGATTAGGCAGGCCCAAGACCCATCACTTTTCATGAGGGCATACTCCCAGAAATGCTTTACTCATTCTTATACTGCACCCAAGTAGTGTAGTCGGATCCATTTTATTTTTCGGTTAAGAACTGCCAAGCCTTTGATGCATGACCTTTAAACTCTTTTAATTCTTTGTCAATAAAAGGGATGTTCGAAGTCACCCAAGCTGAAGCATCCATCATGAATGGGATAGCTGTGTATATTAAAGCGGCAAACATAATGATAATAAAAAAACGAGCAAAGACCTTCGCCTTGCTATCTGAAATGGTTTGCAACGACTTATTACAAGCATCCCAACTAAGCTTTGCGATAATTAAGACAACACTTAACTCCAGTGCAAATATGACAAGTGCAATAAAGAAAAATACAGCTAGAAAAAATGCGCCTTCAATTAAACCTGCTAAAACGTCCAACCAGCCCCTCCTACCATCAAGATACAAACGTCTCATAATGATATAGTTATCATTTTTATACCGTGATTTAGTTTATATTTTATTGATAAAGAGAGAAAAGGTGATTACTTACCCCCCTCAAGCACGGCGAGCGCATGAGTGAACAAAATACAATCAACCAATCAACCAGAGTGGAATTTTCTTATACGAAGCGCCGTGAAATCATCCTTGATGGCTTAACTGCCGCATCCCTGCGGCAGATATTCGGCTAAGAAAACATCACTAAACGCTCAAAAACATTCATGCGTTTGCCCTGCAGCCACCCTCAGGGATCTCTAGCTGTAACAAGATATTGCTTTATCGCTCGATAAACTCAAATACGACGAACTTCATTGGCTGCAAACAAAGCCAGAGCCTAGCTAAGCTCTACGTCTTAGCTTTAACACTATCCCCAAGGCAGCAAACAGCATCGCCATAAACAGCACTATGCACATAATAATGTCACGGGTGGTACGTTCCATAAATGGGCGGGTAAAATTCCACTTATGCAACAAGCTAAATGAATACCCTTCATAGCGTGCACTATCGGTTAATCTGTCGACTAAAATCCCCGTCGCTGGATCAACAAACAGCTTATCGCCTAGCTCACTGTCATAATCTAGCTGCCACACGGGTAAGCGCTTGTTCCGAAAATCATAATGCATACCAAAGTGAGTGATTAATTGAGTTTGAGTTAATTGCTCAGGCGGTAATCCGAGCTGCTGACTGGCCATCGCTATGACCAGTTTTTCATCATCAAAGGGGACTCGCTGTCCGGTTTTAGTCGAGATATAAAGGGCTGGGTCGGTAATGGCAATACCATCATAAATAGCATCTCGTGACGGGGCTTGATGGTGGTGAGCATGCTCTTTGGCTCCGGTTGAGGCAATCGCATCGTGCACATGTCCCCCTTGTGGCTTACCTTTAGCGGGTAAACTCAAGCGATAGATAAGCTGACCTTGGGGGTCACGGATCAAACTCAATCCATTAAGCATAAAATCCAGCTCTTTGCTCGCCCACACCTGCTGATTGAGTTCATCATCTTGCCAAGTTAACGGCTCACTTAAGCGCATGCCACCGTGCTCATCGGCAAAGGAAGCATGGAGCAAATGGTATAAGCCACTGCCACTAAAGCCAAGCAAGGGCAGCCAAATTGCATAAGCCACTAAATGGTGCAGATTACGCTGCCAACTCACCTTATTACTGCGCTTAATCGTCATCACCATGGCCATGCCCGTTAAGGTCATTAGCACCAATACGAGCATCAAGGCCGCCACTAAAAACACCCGCGCGTATTCAAAGTCATCAAGCCAATGCCAAGTATGTAAGGCGCGAAACCAAGACTGTACTTGGGTTTTGTAGTTATTGGTTAATCCGGCTTGAGCATTGGTTTCGGTATGCACATAAATAGTGAGATTATCTGGTGTGGCAAACTCCAATTTATATACGGGTAACAAGCGATTTACCCAAGGGTAAGCGCTATCAAATTCGGTTTGAAATGATACCCCTTGGATTTCTGTTTCAGTCAAACCAGTATAATGGCGAGCTAACCACTTAGCGTGGGCAACATCATGATTGGCCAGCTCTTGATGACTAGTTAAATCAAAATACCGTCTTGGTAACATGGCATCGGGTGTTACTTGCAGGACAGCCCCATCCACCGAGGGCACAACCTTAACCAATAACGCTTGATTAATGCCGTGCTGCTTTAACACCTCGGGCACCTGACTCACCAAACTAGCAGGCAATTGCGCCTTGGGCGGAAAAAAAGCCGCCAATTTTGGCCCGGTCCAACTCATCAATGGATGCAATAAACCCGATAATGCCCAGATAAACAAACTAATGAACGCCAGCCATGCTAGGCGGTTGTGCCATTTTTTGGCCGGTTTTAATAGCGACCTAAATAGAGTAACTCGCATAGTTCTACCTCAATTTTGGTTTTTACATCGCCAAGTCATCAACTTGGCGACATGGGTTTGTTAAAACTGCGCATCTATGCCTAAATAAAAGCTGCGCGGCGCGCCCGGTCGATAAGAAATCTCAGGGTTGCCTACTTGGTTTGAGGTATATGTGGAATAACGGGTATCGGCTAAGTTCATCACCCGACCTCGCAGCATCACGCTGTCGGTAATGTCATAGCTAACCCGTAAGTTAAATAAATCATGCCCCTTGTATTTATTGGTGTTGGTTTCGTCGGTGTAGTATTCACCTAAGTGCTCCCACTCCGCTTCAATTGCTAGCCCATCTATGGCTAACGGCGCGTATTGGAAGGCAAGATTGCCCATGGTGTTGGGCGCTTTACCGACATCAAAACCCGCATAGTTGCGCGTTTCAACAACAGGTGGAACACAAGCTGGCGGATAGCAAGAGTAAATGTATTGGTACTCTTTGTACTCTTGTTGATTATAAGTAAAGCCCGCGTTCATCCCCCACTCGTCGGTTAAGTCACCCGCAAGGGATAACTCAATGCCTTGATGTTGCGTTTTACCAGCATTAGTGGTTTTTCGATCGCGGCCATCGATATAACTCACCACCTGATTTTTCACTATCATGTGGTACAAGGTCAGGTCATAACCAAAGCGTTCACTTAAATCACCACGAAAACCTATTTCAAAACTGTCGGATTCTACGGGTTTAAGATCTGTTGTATTGACCGTTGAGCCAGAGCGAAATAGCTGGCCAACCGAAGGGATCCGAAACGCATTACGGTAGTTAGCATAGGTTTGGTGATTTGGCGTAAAACGATACACAGCGCCAAATTTAGGGCTGAGGTGATTAAAGTCTAAGGTTTGCGAATCGGGGCGTAACCAACGGCCACGGCCAAGGGTTTCACTGACACCGCTATCTAGCTTGTCATTGTAGTCCAAATGAAAATAGTCATAGCGCAGCCCCGCCACTAAACGCCAATTATCTGCCGGAGTCCATTCGCCATGCACATAGGGTGAAATAGAGGTTTGGTCGGCATCATAGTCATAATGAGTACGACCCGTTTCATTGTAATCGGTAAAAATATCGCCCTCTTTGGTCACCGAAATTTGCTTTTCTTGGTAATCAGATACGGTGTGATCAATATCGACACCAGCGATCAATTCAGCTTGTTCAAAGGAGTAACGATACTTACTTAATAAGCCAAATGACTGGAAGTTGGTTTCACGAATGTTAGGATCATAAGTCACCATCCAACTCGGCATCATCTTAGTGGTATTGTTGCGATAAAATGGCGTAAAACTCAGCAGTGAAACATCGCTTAGCTCGGTTGCAATCTCGCCGGTCAGACGAAATGCCCTGACATCACGAAAACCAATATCGCCATGATATTTATTCTTAGTCGGATGATGTTTGTAATCATCTTGTTCTAAATCCGATACGCCGCTTTGGTCAACATAGGTATAAGCAGCAATCAACTTATATTCAGTGGCATTCGATAAATCACCATCAAAGCGCAGCGAAGTAGAATAACGCTGATAGTCTGACTCGTCACGATAGCCATCGCTATCGGTCACATTAAGCTTAAACGCGACACCATGTTCATCATTAATATCTGTGCCGGCCGAAATCAGCGCGCGCTTCCAACCATGCTCTCCCCCTTCCAGATTAACTCTGCCCGAGGTGTAATCAGGGCTGGCCTCGGTGATCGAATTAATCACACCACCTATCGCGTCACTGCCATAGAGCGAAGATCCCGGCCCCTTGGTTACTTCTAAACGCTCGGCTTGGGGAATGTTCACTTCATACAAACCGTTGTGATTGAAGAAACCGGTAGGACGCGTTGGCACGCCATCTTCTAGAAACAGATAAACGCCAGCCGTTGAAATGGGCTGACGAATCGCTGTCATATGGCCTTCGCCGCCGAGATTATTCACGTGTACCCCTGCCACCCGATTGAGTAACTCTGAGGGATGCGAAGGTGACACAGCTTCGATTTCTGCTTTGTCTTGCACGCTGACACTTTCAGCCAATTCACTGCGCGATTTACCTTCACGCGTGGCCGTGATCACCATGGTCTCAATACCGCTTGTCGTCGTTTCAACTTGGCCCTGAGTTTGCTCTGACTCAGACTGCGCAAGCGCGGTAAAAGGCACCACACTGCTTATCGCTAATGCGAACAAGGTTTTTTTAGTTGTTATTTTCATTTTAAATTCAACACGTTTATAAGCTAACAAGGCGTACCATGGCATTGCTGCCAAAAAACGCTTTGCTTAGCAAAATCAATTTCGAGATTGAATTTGCCAGAAAAATCAAGCTGTAACCTAAGTTACACAGCAAGGCTTTCCAACAAAATCAGATTAAATAAGGCGGTTAAACGTGTTGTGACGGCGGGGCTCGCAGAAGGGGTTGAAACCAAATCGCATCAGCATATTCGAGGCCATTGGATTGATACCAAATCGCCGTTAGCTGACTTAATAATAAGCTGGCTTTGATGCCAAGATAAACCTGTTGCAGTGTGCCTAAATCAACACAAGGCACACACAAGGCGCATTTAAACTTAGAAAAAGGTGAATTACCGTGGCCATCTAAACCACTGACATCAAGCATCTGATTGCCATCGGCGCTCGTGTTAGCATCGGCAAACAGTTCACTGGCCTTAACCCACTTAAAGCCAGTTGCGGTACAAATTAAGATTTTTTCATTAGGATCAAAGCCCTGCAGCGCCGGATTAACGGCACTGGCAGCGCTGGCATAGAAGGGCAGCATCAGCTTCAGCAAAACTGATATTACGAGAAATCGCGCCCATTTACGTAAACATCCTTGTTTCATGGCGCAGGAGAGTAACCATCGCCCTTGAAAAAATCAACATTTCTTTAACAATAATTTACATACACAGCACCGCGCGGCTTCAGTTCATCACAGTGTATTTGCAACTTATTCTTATAGCAGTAAACTAAACGGGCTTTATATACCCAAGTTACTTCAAGATGCTTGTTCAGCGAGAATTTGTAGGCTGTTAGGCGCGACGCTGATTTGAGACATAGTCATTCTACGTTGAAAATCAGCAACAAAGCATAACAGCCTACAAAACTCGCCCTTTGGGAGCCGCTCATTATGTTCATTTTGTCGTTAAAAAGCCTCGAAAGGGAATGCCATTCCTTCGTCTTTTTGCCTCAAACTGAACAGAATGAGCGGCTCTGAATCCTACATCTTGAAGTATCTTGGGTATAAGCACATTCTCAGGGCGGGGTGAAATTCCCCACCGGCGGTAAATTGTTGTCCACCTCGATGTCGAGATAAACAAAAGCCCGCGAGCGCTTGATTAATTCACTTTAATCAAGGTCAGCAGATCTGGTGTGACTCCAGAGCCGACGGTCATAGTCCGGATGAGAGAGAATAAAGATAATGCGCGAGTTTATCCGTTAGCAGGCTATTGTCAGCCGTTTTGCTAATGGGTTATTTGCGTAGGCTTTTTCGTGGTCAAACACGCCTCTATCAGCCCTGATTCTGGTATCTATTTATTGAAGGAATTTACCATGAGTCAGTCTTTACTTACCCCATTTGGCATGCCACACCAGCGTGTTGAGGCGGCATTAATTGCCCTGCAACAAGGTCAAGGTGTATTAGTCGTTGACGATGAAAATCGTGAAAACGAAGGGGATTTTATTTTTTCAGCGCAACACCTCACTACTGCACAAATGGCCATGATGATCCGCGAAGGTAGCGGCATCGTGTGTTTATGCTTACCCGAAGACCGAGTTAAGCAACTCGATTTACCGCAAATGGTTAGCCACAATACCAGCCAAAATCACACTGCTTATACCGTAACTATCGAAGCAAAAGTGGGCGTAACCACAGGCGTTAGCGCCGCCGATCGCGTGGCCACCATCAAAGCCGCCACCGCAGCCAACGCCAAGCCCGAAGATTTATCGCGCCCCGGCCATGTGTTTCCGCTAAAAGCGGTTAATGGCGGGGTCTTGGTTCGCCGCGGCCACACCGAAGCCTCGGTGGATTTAATGCGTTTAGCAGGACTTGCTCCCTTTGGCGTGATTTGCGAATTAAACAATATTGATGGCTCAATGGCACGCTTACCTGAAGTAGTTAACTTTGCCGAGCAACACCAAATGCCAGTGTTGTCGATTGAAGATTTGGTGAGTTACATAAAAAGCCAACAAGCGTTAGCTGGCTAATCCCTAAGCCGCAGTCATGCGGCTATGCAACAATATCATCACCCCACAACAGCTACTTTCCCCCTTTCTTCCTAAATGGCATATCCACAAAAATGAGAAATAAATAGCGATCTAGCTCTAAAAGATCAATATGCAAACTATTGCATATAAAACTATACACATATCATAACCATCACCTATCAGACTAGAAATCCGTGAATGACAGGTGTGATTGCACCTACTCACTCCTTCAACGAGGAAATCATGACCATGAAGCCAGCTTTGTTATTGCCTGTTATTGTTACCCTTAGTTTATTGATTAGCGCCTGTGGCTCAGGAGGTGGAGGGGAAAAAGCAACAGATGGCGCAACCACCCCTCCTGCTATAACACCAACTGACGAGCCAATTGCGCCAACCGAGCAGCCAACTCCGCCCCCTGCTATGCCAACCGAACAACCCTCCACCGATCCGACGCCCGTACCAGAAATGCAAAGCTGGCGTTTAGATTGGTCAGCACCGACTCAACGGGTTGATGGCTCGGATTTATCTGAGGCAGAGATTAGCGGGTATGTGATCAAATGGACCAACACCGCGACCCTAGCAACAGGCGAAGTCACGGTTGCAGCAGGGGAGACTAAATATCAACTAGATCTGCCTAGCGGAGACTATCAATTTGAGCTAGCAACTAAAGACAGTGTTGGCCGCCTCAGCCAATTTATTACCCCCGAATAGTAGGGGTGATATGCTTTGTTATCTCACTTGTTTCAGCCAATTAAACTAGATAGTCGCAGCCTTATGAAAATACGCCTAGTAACAAGTTTACTGCTTACCTTCGCCGCTTTTTCAGCGCAAGCCGAGCTGATTTTTCAAGATGATTTTGAAAGTCATCCCGACTGGGTAGCGGGGATCACGAATCCGGATAACCCCACCGCTCGGCCTCATTCCAATACGCCACCCAATGGTTGGTATGCCCTGCGCACCGATCCCGCCCGCGCCCCCTCAATGGGGGATTTAGATCGCCATGAATCCATCGAGATTAAAGCCGCGCCAGAAAAAGCGCGTTCAGGCGTAAAATCGGCGCAGTTTTATCGAGATGCACTGTCGACACCGGACTGGAAATGGTGGTCGGACGGCATATTGGCAAAAAAATTCGATCAAGATTATGACCAACTGTATGCGTCTTTTTACATAAAGTGGCAACCCGATAGCCCTCACCCCCATTCCCTTAGCAAGTTGTTTCGCATCACTCACACCGAGGGCGTTGGCAGTCAAGTATTTCGTAACTTTCACGACGGCTTTAATGGCCCTACCGCTGGCTGGATGTATGTACACAACGATTATGGCTTGCGCAACACCATCATGATGCGCGGCTACCCGCCCATGACCAACTACTACTTTGAAGAAGGCGGCGCTAAAGATCTGCCACGCAACATTTATAACGGTGATATGAGCCTAAATTGGAATAGCAACCTCACCGATCTCAACCGCGATGGCATTGATGATAATCCCAATACCTCGCTACGCAGTTGGCTCAATGATGAGCTGATCCCAGGCAGCTATCATGAAGGCATCATCAGCCCGCAAGATCTGTTTGGCGATAGTAACAAAACCGGCTGGCGACGTATTCAGTTCTTCGTCAAGATGAACTCAGCGCCCGGTGTTACCGATGGCGTAATGGAGCAATGGATTGATGGCCAGTTGGTGTTTGCTAATTATCAAATTCCTTGGGTCGGTGCGTCAGCCACCAAAATGGTGGGATGGAATTTAATCAAAGTGGGCGGTAACGATTACATCAATAAAAAACTGGACGATAGCCTGAGATTTGAAGACTGGTACGCCATTGACGATATTGAAATACATACCGCGCATCCTCATACGCCGGCAGCCCCTGCTAACGTTAAGGTTGAGAAGCTCATATGATATTCAATCAATCAAACCTATTTAGCGCTAAAGCTGCACCTATCTTGCTTGGCGCTTGTTTGCTCATGCCAAGCGCACAGGCAGATGTGTTGTTTTATGAAACCTTTGATGCTCAGCCCGATTGGACCACGGACGATTATAAGCGTGATGGCACCTTACCCGAAGGGTGGTTCTCCGCCCGCGCGCAAGAGCTCTGGTCGCCGTACACCGGCCACCCAGATCGCCAGCCCAACGCCCAAATTCTGGCCGCCAACAGCGATAAAGCCAAGGGAGGTAAAGGCAAATCGTATGTCATGTACCGCGAGTCCGGCGGCGTGCCCAAGCAATGGAACTCAGACAGTATTCTGGCTTATTACCTCGGGCCAGAAGTCGGCCCCTATCAATACGGCACCCAGTACGATCCGCAAAGTGGCTATGAAGAAGTCTACATCCAATTTGATATCACCTTTTCCAACGACTTTATCCAGCGTTACTACGATCACGGCCTAGGACAAGGCAAGGGAGCACGGATTTACCACTTCGATGGTAAACAGCTTTATTCATTTTTTAGCGGAGAGCAAAATCCCGCATTCATCTGGGATTTTTCGGGTACAACCACCTATGGCATGCGCAACTTTTTGTCCTTTTATCCCAGACAAAAACCCGAGCGCCCTTACACCGCAGTAAAAAATCCGCCGGTGCAAATGCATCGCGGCGATATGTCGGCCAGCTATTTGACCACCACCAAAGGCATGATGCCAGACGGCAGCGATGCCAAGGTTTTTGATCTCACTAAAAACGACGGCAGTTTACTACCCGGTCCCGTCGCCCATGCCGATCAGGTGTTTGGCGATGAAAAACACTGGGTCACCATGGGGTTTTACGTAAAAATGAACTCCGCCCCCGGCGTGCACGACGGCGTAATGATGCAGTGGTTAAACGACCAACGCATCATGTTTAACGACCAAATCGCTTGGGTAGATGAAACCCGCAACATGGTGAAATGGAACATAGTCGCCATCGGTGGCAACGATGCCTACAACGCCATCGCTAAAGAGCTGCGCGACGAACACTGGTTTGCCATCGATAATGTGCTGATTGCCAACCACTTACCCAATGTGTATGCCCCCGATGCCAGCTTAACACCAGCGGCTCCCACCCAATTTACGGTAGAACAACAATGAAAACTATCCTATCCACCAGCTTCGCCATGGCGCTCTATGTTATCTGTTTTGCCGGTGTCGCCGCACCGGCGCCTTACCTTGCCTTCACCGACCTGATTTCAGGGCCACAATCAGGACTCGGTGATGGCAAGGGTCAAGGCACCATTATTACCCTTTGGGGCAACCGTTTTGGCAGTGAGATGGGCACGATCACCCTGACTGATGCCCAAGGTAAACAACACCCCGCAGCGCATATTTATTACTGGAAAAAAGCCGACGGCCAACTGCCCGGTGGTCCAGCCGATTTATGGCGCTCCCATGAAATGGATGAGTTAGCCTTTTCATTACCCGCCTCCCTGCCCGATGGCCCTATTAGCATAAGCCTTAGCACAGCCTCAGGCGTAATCAGTGACAACCAACTGCCTTTTACCGTGCGACCGGGACGCATATTTCATGTTAAAGACGGTGGCGACAACACCACCTCAGGGCAATTTGACGACCCTTGGCAGTTTATCAGCCGCACCACGTTTCAATATCCAGCCCCCGGCAATGGCGGCCTAGAAGCCGGCGATATTGTTTACAGTCATGGCGTACGCGAAGTGATGGAAGAAGAGCCAAGGCCCGGCTTAGGCCGTAGCATGGCAGGCATGTGGCTAGTGCAATTAGAGGGCACCGCCGAGCGTCAAATTGCCATTGCCAGCTACCCCAACACGCAGGCCTTGGTATCGGGTGCCAACTGGGGCATTCATCCTTATTTGTCCACCGGGCTGGTTATATCCAAATACCGCGTCGAAGTGGGCCACCAAGCCGATCTGGGCCCCAATGCACCGGTGCAAGGCGTGCCTAATGCGCAGCTATCAAATGAGAATATTCGCGCCAGTCGCTGGGGCCGAATTATCGGCAATTACCTGCTAGAGCGCGAAGGCATGTGCGCCGATGGCTTTGCCGGGGCTATCGTCAGTAACGGTCATCAGGGCGATGGTTTAAAAGCGCTGGGCAATCATATCTTTGACCATGGCTGCGACCAAACCTCACACTTTCAGCACACCACTTATATTACGGTGCGCCAAGATGGTGCAGGCAAAGAGCAGCTCGATGGTTGGGAATTTGGCTGGAACCACCTAGAAAACAACAAAGCCAAATTTGGCCTGCATTTCTATGATCAAATGAACTATGGCTACGAGCAGTGCCTTGGCTTTAAGCCCGGCGCGGTGATCAAGGCTCACAACAACTACATCATCAACCAAAAAGGCTCGGGCATTAATGTGCATAACTACAGCCGCGAACTGACCGATGCAGCAGGCCAAAAGTACATCCCCCCTTGCTGGCAAGTGGATGTACAAATCTACAACAACGTCATCATCAACTCAGGCCTTGGCCCCGTGGGCGAGCTCAATAACGGCACCGCGCCTTATGGCATCACCGCTGGCGGCCATATATTAGGCCAGTTTGATATATTTAATAACACCATTTCCGGCGTGTCCGATGAGTCAGCAAGACAATATGATGCCAATGGCCACACCGTGATTAATGAGCCCGATGCCATCAAGCTACAACGCTGGCAACCATCGACATTTAGGCTGTTTAATAATCTAGTGGATGTCGACTTCCCCATGCCTTATCTCACCTTGGACGACCCTGAAGCCGATGTTGGCGCGTTTGAGGTCAGTCATAACCTTTGGTTTAACACTACCAGCGACAGCTGGAGCCAGCGCGACAGTGAGCGATTTTTGCTAAACACCGGAGCAAACGATGAATTTATCCACCCCGCCATCGCCCTGAAAACCCCATTTAAACTTGAGCAAAACTCACCCGCCCTTAACGGCGGTATGCTAGATGCCAAAGCAAAACACGACTTTTATGGCGTAGCAACGGGCGCAATCATGCATCGCGGCGCAGTGAACGGCCACCTGCCTGCTAAACCCATGCCCCCGGCGCAGGTGAATGTGACCAAGCTGGCAACAAACTAGCCCCAGCAATGGGGCTACAATCAGAGCGAAGAGATGAGCGTATAAAATGCAATTAACCCAACGATCATAGTGGAATTTTCTTATTCGAAACGCCGTGGAATCATCCTGGATGGCTTAACTGCCACATCCTTGCGGCAGATATTCGACTAAAAAAACACCACTTATCGCTCAAACACATTCCTTCTTTCACCCTGAGGCAACAATGCGCGAGCCTTAAAATGACATACCAAGCGATAAGCAAAAGTCTTGCGTTGCTCACATTAGGTTTCTAGTTCATTGATATATAATGAAATAACTCTTGCCCATTTTAGATTAAGTATGACTAATTAGATATTAATCTAGGGGGAATGCAGGTAATGATTTGATAATAAAAGGAAAAAAATGGAATTTATCATTTGGCTACTCATAATTTATCTAGCTTACCGACTGTATAAATACAAAAAGACGCCTTCTCCACACTCATCAAACAAAAAAATGTTACAACCAACCTCCATTAAAACTGAAACATCAGAAAATATAACAACTTATACACCTAAAGTCACATCTGACGCCTCCTCTGTTGTTATTTCAAGTTCAAATGTAGCAACGAGTTTAGACGGCGACGACTTTGCCACTTTTACAATTCACACGAGCTTTGGCCGAGAGCCAGAAAAAACAACTAACAAACAAAAAGGTCGATGGGTAAGTGAAGATGAACAACTTTCTGTTAATGGAAGACAGTTAACGAAAGGCTTTTTCTACTTTGGTGGAGTAATGAATTCACTAGATGGTTACGGTATAGAGCCATCTCTAGTGGATGATAAACGCCCGGCTTCAAGTACCTCGGTAGATTCAGAAATATACACTGATGAATCCTTAGGGTACTGGCCAAGTTACGCTTCTTTGTCTAAAGGCTGTAGAGGCGCTTACCTAGATTGGCTCGCCTCAGATCGCTCAAACCCCAATACGCCAATTGGTTATGTCTTCATCTATTTCTATGGGTTTGAAAGAAGAGTCATAGAAAACAAATCCAATAGTCAAATATCTGATGAAGAATACATAGCAATATTTGAAGAAGTGTTACGTCTCCATACAGTTTTCAACGCAAACCGTTCTTTCAGAGGATACTCTGCTAATTTCCTCGAACTAATGTCCCTTCAAAGACCCGCCTTATTTGAAGATAGACTGTCAGATATACCAGAAACTAATGATGCATTGTCATTCAAAGTTAAACTTGCAACAACTATAGCCAATGGAAACCCTGTAACAGCTCTCTTAGCTTTAGAGTGGCTAAAAAATACATTCGAGTACTCACTAAAAACTCCCGCCCGTAGATGTGAAGAAGAGTTTAGCCAGCTTTTCCAAATTAGATTTTCTGAAAAGTTTGGCGACGGAATTACCGTAAAACCCAATAAAACTAAACTGCGACTTTCATACAATGCGGCAAGTAATGGTGTGCATGGGGTTGATTTGGAGTTGGGTGACTTACCAGATCCAAGTATTCTCAAAGGCCCAATTAAAAAGCTCATTCCTGTTGCCGAACAATGTACAGAAGAGTTAAGCAGCTATAGCCGTTACTTAGGAAAAGCAGATACCTCAAGGAGTGATATTGCAGCGTTGCTGTTATTACCTAAAGAACTGGCAAACGAAGTAAACTCACCAGTTATAGAAACATTTAAGTCTTGGGCAAATCAGATAATTAGTTCGAATGATGGACTAACCACAGTCAAGGATTTCTGGACTCATACAGGTACGCCTCTCCCTAAGGCGTTTAATAAAAAAGAAAATGAACTAGTCGCTAACTTGGCTGCTAAGGCTGAAATAGGTATTGCGCCAGACCAACGTTTTCACCATGCAAAATTGAAAATCGATGACAACATTGTGCTCTTCTCACCGGGCCATGGAGAATTTTTTGAGCCAAGCTCGGCATTCAACCAAGTAAGTTTGGCAATTAGGTTAGGGGCAATGGTCGCAACGATAGATGGTACTGTAGATCATCATGAAAAAATCGCCTTACAGACGTTGATAAACCACGATGACAAACTCTCTCCTTCTGAAAAGAACTCGTTAAATGCATATTTAACTTGGCGTCTAAATGCCCCTGTAAATAATACGGGGTTGAAAGCTAGGATTGAAAAACTCGGAGTTCCACAGGTGGAATTCTTGAAAAAATTCATGCTTTCCATCGCTTTTGCTGATGGAAAAATCGATGCTTCTGAAATTAAGCAAATTGAAAAGCTATATACCTCGTTAGGTCTAGATAAATCACTCGTTACAAGTGACATTCATGCCTTTGCCTCCAGTAAACAACCTATCTCAGCCACATCTAAAGACGTTTCAATTGATAAAAGTACGTTTCAGTTGGATGAAGGTATTTTGGCTATGCATGAAAGTGACACCAACGACGCAAAGAGTATGCTGGAAAGTATATTTGCCGTTGATGAAGAACCTGAACTGGAAGTGAGCTCCACCGCTGATGTCGATGAAGGAGGCTTAGATAGCCCTTACAAAGAACTTTTTGAAACTTTGATAGCTAAAGAATCGTGGCCACGTAAAGAAGTTCATGAATTGTGCGGCAAACTAAACCTAATGGTTGATGGCGCATTAGAAACTATTAATGACTGGGCTTATGACAAAGTCGATGCGCCAGTTCTAGATGACGATGGTGATATCTATGTCGATCTAGAAATCGTAGAAGAATTGAAGGGATAAATAATGGTTGCAAAAAGAATACGAGCTAAAGAAAGGGATGCAATTATCCAATCTCTGAAGTCAGGTGTGACTCCTAAGATTGGAATCCAGCATATCCAAGTAGGTCGAGTAAATGAATTAAAAGCTCTGATCCAAGACATTGATCGGATTTCAGATGGAGGTTCAGCTTTCAGGCTCATTATTGGCGATTATGGTTCTGGTAAAACATTCTTTTTAAGTGTTGTACGCGCTATTGCTCTAGAGAATAAGCTTGTAACCGTCAATGCGGACTTATCTCCTGATAGACGTATTCATGCATCGGCTGGCCAAGCTAGAAACCTTTACTCAGAGCTAATGCGTAACATGGCTACTCGCAACAAACCTGATGGTAATGCTTTAACCAGTGTAGTTGAAAAGTTCATCACAGAAGCAATGAAAGAAGCTGATACTTCAGGAAAAAGTATAAATTCAATTATCCATGAAAAATTAGCATCACTTTCTGAACTCGTTGGCGGTTATGATTTTGCTAAAGTTATTGAGGCTTATTGGATAGGTCATGAGAAAGATGATGAGATACTAAAAGCTAACGCCATAAAATGGTTACGAGCAGAGTATTCAACTAAAACCGATGCCCGAAATGACCTAGGTGTTCGAACAATTATTTCAGATACATCTTTTTATGATGCGCTGAAATTAATGAGTTTATTTGTCAGACAAGCTGGCTACCAAGGGCTTCTAGTTAACTTAGATGAGATGGTAAACCTGTATAAATTGAACAACACCACTGCGAGAACTTCTAACTATGAGCAAATACTCCGAATTCTAAACGATTGCTTGCAAGGAAGCGCTGAGCATTTGGGTTTCCTTCTCGGTGGAACCCCTGAATTTCTTCTAGATCCACGTAAAGGCTTGTATAGCTATGAAGCGCTGCAATCTAGGTTGGCAGATAACAGTTTTGCTAAACAAGCGGGCGTGATTGATTATTCGTCACCGGCACTACACCTCGCTAGCTTAACCCCTGAAGAACTCTATATTTTGCTTAAAAACTTGCGTCACGTTTATGCTGAAGGTGACGAAGCAAAGTACTTGGTTCCAGACGAATCTCTCAAAGCGTTCTTACAGCATTGCAGCCAAACTATAGGAGATGCGTATTTTCGAACGCCACGTAACACCATTAAAACATTTTTAGATATGCTCGCGGTGATCGACCAAAACCCGCAAATTGCGTGGCACAGTCTAATCTCATCAGTAGCAATTAATGAAGATAAGCCTTCCGATGTTGAACTCGAAACTGAGAACAATGAAGATGGATTTGCTGACTTCAAACTATGATTGATAAACATGAAAAGTTAGACCATCGGGTTCAGCGCTGGATATTCAAACAAGGTTGGACTGGCTTACGAGAAATACAATGCCTTGCTATTGAACCTATATTGTCTGAAAAGACAGATGTGCTGATCAGCGCTTCAACTGCAGCAGGAAAAACAGAAGCATTTTTCTTGCCTGCGCTCAGCGCAATCGCATCTCAGGAAACAGGTGTAGGGATCCTTTACGTTAGCCCTCTAAAAGCCCTTATAAATGACCAAGATAGGCGCTTAGAAAGTCTGTCTGACCTGTTAGAAATACCGGTTACGCCCTGGCATGGTGATAGCTCACAGGGCCGAAAGAAGAAATTAAAGGCATCACCATCTGGTGTCGTGTTAATAACACCTGAGTCATTGGAGTCATTACTCATCAGAGACTCAGGCTGGATAAAAGCTGCATTCTCTAATTTGAAATATATCGTTATTGACGAGTTTCATGCCTTTATTGGCTCTGAGCGCGGCCATCACTTACTCTCTTTACTTCATCGACTAGAACATCTACTTGGAAGACTAGAAACACCAATCCCGAGAGTAGCTTTGAGTGCAACGCTTGGTGAGTTAGAGAAAGTACCTCTATCACTTCGCCCTAATCGCTCTTTACCTTGCAAAATCATCAAAGATACACATTCGACTTCCACCTTGAAGGTTCAGGTAAAAGGGTATGTAAACCCTGCTAACTTAGAAGCCGAGTCTTCCAATGATGCCGAATATACGATCTGCCAAGATTTATTTAAATTTTGTCGCGGCGGAAATCACCTTGTGTTTGCAAATAGTAGGAGCCGTACAGAAAGCATTGCGGCTACATTATCTGACTTCTGTGAAGAAAAAATTGTACCGAATGAATTTTTTCCTCACCATGGCTCGCTATCTAAAGATCTTCGAGAAAGCTTAGAAAAGCGATTGCAACAGGAGCATTATCCTACCACAGCGATTTGCACAATGACTCTTGAACTAGGCATTGATATCGGCAAGGTCAACTCAGTAATTCAAGTAACAGCCCCCCACTCTATTTCAAGTTTACGTCAAAGAATGGGACGCTCAGGAAGACGCGGTGGAGCCTCAATATTGCGAATGCTCATCGCTGAAGCTGAATTGACAAAGGACTCTAGCGTCATCGACAAACTGAGATTGGAACTTATCCAGTCTTTTGCCATGGTCAGACTTCTTATCGGCAGTAAATGGTATGAACCAGCTGATACATCACTTTATCACTTCTCAACACTCCTTCATCAAGTACTTGCTGTTACTGCACAATGGGGAGGAATTAGAGCAGAGCAATTATTTAGTTTGCTCTGTAAAGATGGTCCTTTTCAAAACGTTGATGTTGAAAACTTCAAAGCACTACTTGTCCACATGGGTAAAACAGAACTCATAACTCAGTTAGGAAGTGGTGAATTGGTACTTGGCCTTTTGGGAGAAAAGCTGACAAGCCATTACTCGTTCTATGCTGTTTTTAAAACGCCTGAAGAGTTTCGGATTGTATGTGGAACCAAATCACTCGGAACGCTGCCTGTAGATTCATTGGTATTAGAAGGGCAGCATATTGTTTTCGGAGGAAAACGTTGGAAAGTAAACGACATAGATAGCGAAAAGAAAGTTATTTATGTGGTGCATGCAAAAGGTGGCAAGCCGCCTAAATTTGGTGGTGCTGGCTTGAACATACATGATGTTGTCCGCCAAGAGATGTTCCAAATATTAAAAGACGCTGACTACAGAATTTCAGTAGGTGATCACAAAGTCGACTTCGCTGATTCAGCCGCACGAGAACTGTTTAGTGAGAGCGTCCAATATTTCAAAGAAGCTAAGTTATCAAGCGAACCTTTAATTCAGGTAGGAAATACAACATACATATTCCCATGGCTTGGAGACAAAACGGTAAATACTATTGTTGCCTTGCTAATCCAACATGGCTTTGAAGCTGGTGCATTTGCAGGTGTCATAGAAGTAGAAAAAGCGTCATTAGAAAGTGTTCGCGTAACATTGCTCAAACTTGCTTCAACGGAACTCCCAACAGAAACAGAACTAGCACAACAAGTACTAGAAAAACGTATAGAGAAATTTGATGAGTTTTTACCTGAAGATATATTATCTGCTGGATATGGAACTAAGGCATTTCAAATAGCTGGTGCGACAGCTTGGTTCAATCAATTTAAGGCCTGAGAGAGCATGAAAAAACAAACTAGCCTCTTCAATGGGGCATAACCCATGGCCTGTAGAAAATTAACTTGCTCAGTGAACGCAGCAATTCCCTAAGCAATCTCAGCTCCTTGTGCCGTAAAACTCAAATTATAATTCGCCGAGCAAGCTCAGCTCCTACAAGGGAAATATCGTGTAGGAGCCGAATTCATTTGGCGAATATGCGCTTACTCCTCACCGAGGAAACCGCCCGTTTGATGTGACCATAGCTGGGCATAGATGCCACCCGCGGCAACCAATTCCTTATGGCTGCCTTGCTCGGCGATTTCACCTTTATCCAGTACGATCAGTTTATCCATCGCGGCGATGGTCGATAAACGGTGTGCAATGGCGATAACGGTTTTACCTTGCATTAGTTTGTAAAGACTGGCTTGAATAGCCGCTTCTACTTCGGAGTCCAGCGCCGAGGTGGCTTCATCTAAGATCAATATCGGCGCATCTTTTAACAGCACTCGCGTAATAGCGATACGTTGGCGCTGACCGCCGGATAACTTCACACCGCGCTCGCCGACATGGGCGTCATAACCCGTGCGGCCACTTGGATCCGTTAGGCCTAAAATAAACTCATGGGCTTCGGCTTGCTTGGCGGCGGCGATCATTTGTTCTTCTGTTGCATCGGGGCGACCATAAAGTAAGTTCTCGCGCACCGAGCGATGCAATAAGGACGTATCTTGAGTCACCATGCCGATTTGACCGCGTAAGCTGTCTTGTTGAATATCACGAATGTCTTGATCATCCACCAAGATCCGCCCCGATTCCACGTCATGAAAACGCATCAACAGGTTTACCAAGGTAGACTTACCCGCACCGGAGCGACCGACTAGGCCGATTTTTTGCCCCGGCTTAATAGTGAACGACAAGTTGTTAATCACCCCTTTATCTTCACCGTAGTGAAAGCCAACCTGATCAAATTTGATTTCACCCTTATCCACCACGATTGGCTGTGCACCGGCTTTATCTTGAATTTGTAACGGCTTAGACAAGGTGTTCATGCCGTCGGTGACGGTGCCCATGTTTTCAAACAAGGCGCTCACTTCCCACATGATCCACTGCGCCATGCCGTTTAAACGCAGCGCCAACGACACCGCAATGGCAATGGCCCCCACAGTGATCAAGCTGATCGACCAAAGCCAAATAGATAAAGCGGCAATGGTAAAGACCAGTAAGTAGTTTATGCCATTCACTGCTAAGTTTAAGCCCGTTGCCAAACGCATTTGCTTGTAAACCGTGACCATAAACTCATCCATGCCTTCGCGGGCATATTCGGCTTCGCGATTGGTATGAGAAAACAATTTAACCGTGGTGATGTTGGTGTAAGAATCAACAATGCGTCCCGCCATCATAGAGCGGGCATCGGCTTGCTCGGCCGAGATAGCACGAAGCTTGGGCACAAAATACATTTGAATGCCGACGTAAGCGACAAACCAAACCAGCATAGGCAACATCAAACGCCAATCGGCCGAGGCCACCAGCACTAACATAGAAGTAAAGTACACGCTGACGTACATCAGTACATCAAGCAGTTTCATCACGGTTTCACGCACTGACAGCGCGGTTTGCATCACCTTGGTTGAAATACGCCCCGCAAAATCATCGGCATAAAACGACACACTTTGTTTTAACAAAAAGCGGTGCGCCAGCCAGCGAATTGACATGGGGTAATTCCCCAGCAAGGTTTGGTGTACCAATAATGAATGCAATAAGCCCACCACAGGTAAGGCCACCAGCAATACTAAACTCATATAAATCAGGGTACTGGATTCTTCAGCCAAAAAGGTATCTGGGTTTTTGTCTGCCAGCCAATCCACCAGTTGCCCCATAAAACTAAACAGCGACACCTCTAAAATAGCAGCCAAGGCGGTCAACAAGGACATCAACAATAATGGCGTCCACATACCTTTGGTGTAATGGCGGCAAAAGGCAAATAACCCGCTAGGGGGTTGGGTCGGCTCTTCCGGTGGAAAAGCGGGCAACAGGCGTTCAAAAAAGCCAAACATGGGTGCTCCTTAGATTGAATGAGCAAAAGAATGGAGGCAAATTTGGCTGTTTTAGCCAAAAAAGGTGAACTTGTGATAATAATCTAATTTTGCCGAGAGGATCTAACTAAAAATGCGCTAAATCGGTTCGATTTTTTCAATGACAGCATACCGTTATCTATAACCAACATACTGTTTACAAGGCTTTCTCAGCAACCTGTGGGGCTATAATTCATAGCCCACGTAATGAGAAAGCGAGCAAACACACCAAATGATGAGTTTAGCAATATCATTTTATGAGCCTAAGCAAATAGTTTTACTTGTGTCGTTTTTTCGCAACGGGCATACTTGGCGCCGAAAAAATAATAACTGAGCTAACAGAATTAGCCAGAATGCACACAACAACACAGCTAATCCGCTCGATTGAGCAAGGTGGTTAACCACCCAAGCACACGAGCAAGGATAAACCTTACTTTAGGGATGATTCGATGTTTAATGTAAACGAATATTTTGATGGCAAAGTAAAATCAATCGCATTCCAAGGCCAAGACCTACCTGCAACGGTAGGCGTTATGGCACAAGGCGAGTATGAATTTTCTACTGCTGCAAAAGAGTACATGACCGTAGTTAGCGGTAGCCTAACCATTAAACTTGCTGGCAGCGATGCTTGGCAAACCTTCAAAGACGGCGAAACCTTTGAAGTAGCAGCTAACTCTAGCTTCCTAGTGAAAGTAGACGTAGACACAGCTTACCTTTGTAAATACGAAGGTTAATCGCTGCGCTACTCGCAGGATAAGAAAACGGCAGCCTAGGCTGCCGTTTTTGTTTGCATTAACTTCATAAGCCTTGGCTATTGTATGAATAAGTAGCAAAACGTCATTTTCAGGGATGAAAACGCAGAGCGTATAGGGATATATACACCGCGTTTTTGCGGATTATTCATACTATGTTGCCCTTTCAGTTATTTACGCATTTGCTCACGGATCCACTTACCCGCAGGCTTTAAGTTCGCCTCGGTCCAAGGGCCATCGTTGCGACAGGTACTTTGCTGCCACACCGCACCACTGCGAAAATCATCTGAGTAGTTCCAGTTAACCCAGCTAATTTGCTTGGCGTCCAAAATATCCAAATACGCTTGTGCACTAACAAAGTCATTATTGCCATCGCCGGTGTAAGTTTGGGTACCAAACTCGGTCACAAATAACGGCAACACTTCACTCGCTGCACTTAGCTGCTGGCGGTAATAACCATCATGGCTTGCCGCATAGAAGTGGAAGGTGTACATCACGTTGTCAAACGGCACCGGATTTTTCACTATATCTTGATAGCTAGCGCCATCCGATACGCCCAAACTTGCCCAGCCGTGAGTTCCAACCAACACCACGGCATCGCTATCAATGGCGCGGATCACCGGAATGATCTCGGTGGCATAAGACTGAATACGATCCCAACTCACTTTGTTTGGCTCGTTGGCAATATCGTAAATGATATTGTTACGGTCTTTGTTGGCCGTAGCGATATCGGTAAAGAAGCGTTTTGCATTCTCTAGGTTGTAGTTTGGATCGCCCGGATCAAGTTGGTGCCAATCCACCAAGGCATACATACCGCGCTCAGCGGCTTCGGCAATCAAACGGTTCACTTGCTCGGTATAACCTTGTGGGTCGGTTTCATAACCGCCTTCTTGTACATATAGCGATATCCGTAAAATATCAGCCTGCCAATCTTTAGCGAGTGCGTCTAAGGATTTCTCGGTTAAACAGTTGTTCCAGCCGTACCATTGTAAGCCGTGACTGCTCATGCCTTTTAACTGGATTGGTTGCTGCTTTTCGTTACAGAGTTTAGTGCCACAAACTGACAACTGACCATTAATTGCAACGGGCGTGTCTGTGGTATTGCCACCGCCTGTATCGCCGCCACCGGTATCTCCCCCGCCAGTGTCGCCACCACCTGTGTCACCGCCGCCCGTATCTGTGCCTGTTGAGCAGCTACCTTGCTTGCTCCACACTTGCCATGGGCCTGAGTTTTGCAAAGGATCGGCGCCTTTCGTCCACCAGTTAGCTTTATAAACTTGGCCTTGATGATCAATTAGGCTGCCACTGCCATAAGCCACATTCGCTTGCCAATCATCGGTGGCATCACAAGATGGGCCGCTTGTGTCAGTACCACCACCTGTATCTGTGCCGCCGCCCGTATCTGTGCCACCACCTGTATCCGTGCCACCACCTGTATCCGTGCCACCACCTGTATCCGTGCCGCCGCCCGTATCTGTGCCACCACCATTATCCGTGCCGCCGCCTGTATCTGTGCCGCCGCCGGTATCCGTGCCGCCGCCAGTATCCGTGCCTGCATCGCACGCACCTAGATCGCTCCAAGCACCATCGGCCGCCCAGCCGACACCCGGCTCATAAGGGCCATCGAGTGCGCACCAGCCCGGCACTTTACATTGGAATTTATTACCTTGATGGGTAACTTGTTGGCCTTGGGTATATTCGCCCTTACCTTGGTAAGCTTCAACACCCGAGCAATCTGCTGCGGCGACGCTGTGGCTAAATGCCATAGCAACACCGAGTGCAATCAGTGATTTGTTCATACATTCATCCTTGAATAAAATACGTTTTAAGTTGCTTTATTTTTAAGCAACACCATCAGTTTACGAAGGATCAAAAATTAATAAACAACCAATGATGGGATATGCGATCAGTCGCATAATGTGGATCTATCTTTGAATAACCAAATCGCTTAAATAGCAAACGAGTCATTGGGCCCCAAGCCATTTTTATATGGTCAATCTCACAAGGATGAAAAAAAATACCCACCACAGCCAATATGCACTTTATTGCATATTGATTTTGCGTATCCTAACCAAACTATTTGACACCTTTGGGCAGGATCATGGGTATTACCCGCTCCGTTATTTTTATTGCCGGTGGCCTTCTCAGCGCAAGCGCAGTGGCACAGCCGAACTTAATCAATAATCCTTGGCTAATATTTAGCGAAGACTTTGAACAACAAGCCGATTGGGTGGCCGGTTACCCCAACCCTAATGGCGTGGGTCTGCGCCCCTATGCCAATCCAGCTCCGCCGGGTTGGACCATTATTCGCACCGACCCCGCCTATGCCCCCTCTATGGGGGATACGGATCGCCATGAATCTATTGAAATCGGCGCTTTTGCAGGCAAGGCCCGCAGCGGCGAGCGCTCTGTGGTGTTTTATCGCGATGCTAAATCCGAGCCCAATTGGAAATGGTGGTCCGATGGCATCTTGGCGAAAAAATTCGACCAAGAATACGAAGAAATTTATGCCGAGTTTTACATTAAATGGGCACCCGAAAGTGACCATCCAAAGTCGTTAACCAAACTATTTCGCATCCTTTATACATGGGGTGAAGGCGGAGAAATTTTCAAAGGCTTTCGTGATGGCTTTAACGGCCCCATTGCGGGTTGGAACTATGTGCACAATAACTATGGCCTGCGCAACACCATCTGGCTGCGCGGATATCCGCCCGCAACCCATTACTACCTAGAGAGTAACCCAGTAAAAGGGCTGCCGCGGGAAATACTCAGCGGTGACATGAGTTTAAACTTTGACAATAACCTCACCGACTTAAATCAAGATCGCGTTATAGATAATCCTAATATCAAGCTAGTAGGCATGAAGTCGGGTTTGCTACTGCCTCAAGGAGGTGAGCAAGGCATGATCCATCCCACTGAATTTTTTGGTGATGAAACCATCACCGGATGGCGCAAAATGGCCTTTTACGTGAAGATGAATTCAGCCCCCGGTGAGGCAGATGGCCACTATGAACAATGGATTGATGACCAGCTGGTGTTTGCCAATTATCAAATTGCTTGGGTGGGTGCCGACGCAGACAAGATGGTGGGCTGGAACGCCATTAAGCTCGGCGGCAATGATTATATCGACAAAACCCTACCCGATAGCCTGCGATATGAAGATTGGTATGCCATGGATGATTTAGTGGTGATGACCACACATCCCCATACCCCAGCAGCACCCAGCCAATTTAGTGTAACCCGACAGCCATAAGGATATGTTCATGCCAACTCATTGTATTTTGCGCCCCGTGGCGCTTATTAGCCTAAGCTTGGCCTTAATCGCTTGTGGTGGAGGCGGTGGAGAAAGTAATGACTCCTCAGCTAACGATGGAACCAGCCAGCCAAGCATTACGCCTTCCATCACACCTTCATTAGCGCCATCGGCAGAGCCCAATTTGTGTGAAGGATTACCCGAAGGTGAGCTGCAAAGTCGCACCCGCTATCAAGCCCCTGTGGTGATTGCTCCTGAAGTTTGCCAAAGTGAGCAGCAAACGAGGCTATGTGAGCAAGGCGCGTTAACACCTTGGACTGGCAGTTTTGAATTTAGCCACTGCGAGCAACAGCAGCCCGACAATGCCAGCTTACCCTTGTGGCAAATCAGCGACATGCAATACCTTGGCGGCTTTCGTTTATCATCAGGTAAATTCGGCGACTCAGCTTACCCTAACTTGAACTACTCGCCAGCGGCGATTGCATTTAATCCCAACAATCAATCCCTGTTTGTGGTCGGTCATGACTATGAGCAAGGCATCGCCGAGTTTGCCATCCCCGAGGTGGTAAACAGTCGCGATCCCGCCGACTTTAATGTGGGCGATCAAGCGCTGCAAAATTTCGCCCCCTTTCATAATACCGACCGCGTCGATACCGGCATCGACAACTGGTTTAGGGTCAATGGCATGTATTTACTCGACGGTCAGCTCATCGTTAATTACATGAACTGGTACGATGCCGGCGGCGGCGAAACCGACACTTCGGTGCGCTTTGTCGATGCCAGCGATCTGGCCAATAGTGAAATGCACGGTCCGTATCAACTTGATGGCGCAGCCCATGTCGCAGGCTGGATAACAGATGTGCCCGAAAATTGGCAAGCTGACTTTGGTGGCACCCATATTTCAGGTCATGCCCACGGCTCTATTCACAGTCGTTTGTCGACTGGGCCATCGGGTTTTATTTGGTCGCCCAGACAAACCATGCTGCAACAAACCAATGGTCCTGTTGCCACCGAAGCGGTGCTCGATTTTCCTCATCGACGTGCGCAAATGCTTTATGACAAGACCATTTATGGTGATATGAGCATCAGCGTGCAGGATATTTTGTACAACGAAGACAGACAAAATCAGCTGTGGACCGCACTCAGTGAAGCCGCCTTTGGTGTCATTATTCCCGGTACCAATACGTATCTCACCATAGGCAATTCTGGTGGCCATGAGTCTGGCATCGGTTATAAAGCCACCCAAGATAACGGTAATTTATGCGGCGGACCTTGTAGTTTGGCCGCCGCTGATAACTACAGCTATTACTGGCTGTGGCGCGTCACCGACATGCTAAAAGTGAAAAATGGTGAAATGGAGCCTTGGGATATGCGCCCATATGACTATGGCAAACTCGACAGCATCGGCCTGATTAACCTAAAAGGAGGCGCTTATGATGCCGAGACAGGCAAACTCTATGTCGCCTTTAAAAACGCCGACACCCTCAACAATTATGCTCGTCCACCGCTCTTTCTTGTTTATCAATTACACCAGCCAGGAGGCTAAATGAAATCCTTATCTACTCTATTATTGCCACTGGCACTGCTAATCTTAACCGCCTGTGGCGGAAGCTCGAGCGACAGCGATGAAAAAACCGGTGAAAACACACCTACCGTAGCACCGACGGTAATAACAAGCGTAACGCCTTCGGTATTTCCGACCTTAACACCAACACTTGTTCCAAACGTGACACCGAGTATTGCCCCAACTGTGATACCTACGGTAACATCAACCCTGGCACCAGCCCCAACGCCTACAGTAATACCAACCGTGGCACCAACCCCAACGCCTACAGTAATACCAACCGTAGCACCAACCCTAACGCCTACTGTGACACCCTCCCTAACACCTACAGTTACGCCGACAGTGGCTCCAACTCAAGAGCCTGATACACCAGCAGTAACCGAGCGTTATTTAATTGAATGGCAAACGCCCGATTCACGCATTGATGGCAGCGAACTGTTGCCCAGTGATATAGCCAGCTACACCTTGCGCTGGACCAACAGCCATACTCAAGCCTCGGGGGAAGTGAGCATTGCAGGCGATCAAACACAATGGCAAATCGAGCTGCCCAAAGGTGACTATCAATTTGAAATAGCTAGCCTTGATAGCAATGGCCGTATCAGCCAATTTGTCAGCGCCCAATAACGAGGTAAAGCGATGCGATATTTCATTAGTTGTTTGCTGCTCATTACCAGTCTAAATGGTTGGGCTGCGCCAGCCCCTCATTTAGCCTTTAGTGATTTAGTTTCAGGGCCCAATGCAGGCTTAGGCGACGGTTTGGGAGAAGGGGCGATCGTGACGGTGTGGGGTTATCGTTTAGGCGATAATCAAGGCACCGTCTCGATCGTTGACCAACAAGGTCAATCTCACCCCGCCGCACACATCTACTACTGGAAAAAAGCCGATGGCCAATTGCCCAGTGGCCCAGCCGATTTATGGACATCGCATCAACTGTATGAAGTCGCTTTTTCGATTCCCACAAGTGTAGGACTTGGTGAAGCAAGTATTCGCCTTGTTGATGAAGCGGGTATTAGCAGTGACAACACCCTGCCCTTTACCGTACGTGAAGGTAATATTTATCATGTAAAGGCGGGCGGTAATAACCAAAACAGTGGCAGCTTTGACGACCCGTTTCAAGTGATTAATGGCATGACCTATGGTGCCCGCGCGCCGGGTAATCGTTTATTACAAGCAGGTGATATCGCTTATTCCCACGGCGTAGAAGAGATCCAAGAGCAACACCCTCTTAGCGGCGGTCAGTCCCTTGGCGCAGGCCTTTGGTTAGTCGGCCTTGAAGGCACCCAAGAAAAACAAATCGCCATTGCTAGCTATCCCAACACCCAAGCCCTTGCATCTGGGCCAATGAGAGGCATTTACCCGTATTTAAGCCGCGGTATCGTTATCTCCAAATATAAGGTGCTGGCAGGCAACCAAGAAGACATGGGCAAAGGCGCGCCGTATCAAACCGTGCCTAACCCGCAAAATTCCACCTCACAGCTATCAACCAACCAATGGGGACGCGCTGTGGGTAACGCCATTGGTGAGCGTGACGGCACGTGTTCAAACGGTTGGTCGGGGGCTATCGTCGGGGGCGGCGCAAGCAACGACAACTTCAAAGCCTTTGGTAATCAAATCACCGACATTGGTTGCGATCAAACATCACATTTTCAGCACACCACTTATTTAACCATACGTACTCCAGCCGAGGGCAACGAACCCATTAGTGGCTGGGAATTTGGCTGGAACCACTTAAACGATAACAAGGCCAAATTTGGTCTGCATTTTTACGATCAACTGAACTATGGCTATGATCTCTGCCGCGGCTTTAAACCCGGCAGCGTGCTAAAGGCGCACAACAACTACATAGTGAACCAAAAAGGCTCGGGGATTAACATTCACACCTACAGCCGCACCTACACAGACAGCAACGGAGTACAACAGCGCCCTGCTTGTTGGGAGGTGGATGCACAGGTGTATAACAATGTCATCATCAACGCAGGCCTTGGCCCCGTGGCAGAGGAAAACAATGGCACCTCTCCTTACGGCATCACCTTAGGCGGGGGCATCAAGGGGCACTTTGATGTCTACAACAACACCATTTATGATGTCTCCGATGAGTCCTCGCGCACCTATATCCGCGGCGGCAAACCCAACCATGTTGAGCCTAAAGCCATCAGCATGGGCACCGACCAAGGCGCGACCTTTAGTGTCAGCAACAATGTTATCCGCGTCAGTCATCCCATGCCCTATCTCACTTACGGTAAACGCGGTGATGCGCCAAGCTGGATAAAAGTAAGCAACAACTTACTCTATAACACCACCAGCGACAGCTGGAGTGACAAAGATCGCGCCCACTTTACCGAATGGCTGGATAGCAGCGATGAAATTGCCGATCCACAAATTGCCAGCTTAACCCCAGCCAGCCTAGAGCAAACCTCCCCCGCGCTCACTGGCGGCAGCGATAGCGTAAACCTTAGCCATGACTTTCTCGGTCAACCCGTGGCCTCGCCAATCCATCGCGGCGCATTTGCCTCGTTTGTACTGGCGCAACCAAACCCGCCAAAGCAAGTGAGGGTTACCAAGCTGTAGAAGTTAAGATGAGGAGGGATCTGCTGCTTTGTGGCAGACCCAGTTTTGTCAGAGCTACCGTTTTGTGGGAGCCGCAGTCATGCGGCGATTAATTACCAAAATCGCCCATTACTGGGGCGCCTACAAGCCCCACACTAACAAGACACCTTCCTATTGGGGAAAACAAAAAAACGCCAAAATTAAGCTTGGTATTTTTTTAACCACCGCTGTAATCGAGACTCCAACGAGCGAAACTGCTTCACCAGTGCCTCATCGACATCGACTTTAAGCCGTTTTTTCTCTTTAACTAAGTGTTTCAGCCTTTCCTTAATATGCGCCACGATCAATGGAGAGTTACGAGCTAGGGAACAAGATTCAGCGATATACTCCTGCAAGAGGTTGTTTTCCAGCCAATCGATCGGCTGCTCATTATCTAGAAATTCAACAATGTCACCCGACTGGGATGCAAGGGCAACCTTGAGCGCCTCTAGATGCCAATCGGTTTGATAACAACTTGCAAAGGCAGTGATATCATTGTGCTGCGCTGCTTGTAAGGCACATTCTTTAGGGCTGAGCTCATCATAAAAGCCTTGGGGCGCGACAACCTTAGCCCCATGCTGTTGCAAATATTCACATAACATTCGGAGGTGGGGGTGTTGCCATAACGGCGAACCATTCGGCGTGACTGAGGTTATCTGATCGGGAAAGTGCTCAAGCAATAAACGCATCTTGCGATAGCCATCGTCGTCACAAGCTTTTAAAGCATAGTTAAATACCGACATCTCGGGCTCTCGAGTAAATGTGGTATAGCCCGCTGCAATAAAGTATTTAAGGGCAGCTACACTGCCTGAAGTGATTATCTGACTAAAATGATCATCGCCTTGATCGTATCGAGTATTACGAAACTCTGGAATAACCTGATGTTTAACGAGGTGGATCAGCAGATCACTATGCGCATGCGTGTTGATTAAGCAAGTTCGCCAATTATCTCCATAAGTCATGCGTGAATAATCCACATGGGGCAGGTAGTCGTACACCTTATCGAATTCGTATGCCTCTAATAAGCGCAAACATTCCACCGTAGGGTCGGCCACCTTATGCTTTTGGTAGAAAGCCTTAAATTTAGCGGCGGTTGTCTTTTTGCCATCCAGTATGTATTGATTTTTTTCACGATAACCATCAGCAAAGGTGGTCAGCTTTATGCCATGACTAACATCAATTTGAGTTGGCTTGACCACTTCAATGAGTTCATGCATAGGGAATTTCGAGCCCAAGCAATTTATTTCTAGCTCATTGGTGAAACAATCAAAACCTTCAATATTGATGTCTTGATCGCCGGTCGCATTATGACAATCAAATAACTCTGCCAACACGTCACTTAAGTACTGACCATGGCGCTTTGGGTTTAGCTGATAAAGACGGGCTGCATCGGCAGGCTCGGGTAGCAAAATATTCACTTGGTAATAATTCATAACACATCCAAACATCACTCAAACAAGTGCGACTATCGCGCACCGTTAAAGAAGCACCATAACAAAGCTTCTGTCCCTAGCAGCAGAGTAAAAACGAAAGCTAGGGGCAACACAACAACAAAATGATTAAAATTTGACACCTGCCCAACTGTGGCAGCCGCAGTCATGCTGCGATTTATTTAGCCCTTTTTGCTTACTAGGATGTTTACGCCTGACACAACCTAGCAAAAACGAAAAGAGAGCTTGTTATGACCCCTGCTACCAACCGGATTTTTACCGTCTCGGCTTTGTCTTTGGCTCTTTGGGCTTGCGGCGGTCATACCCCCGCTAATGACAATCAATCAAATAACGCTAACCCAGCTCATGCTGAACCTGCTCATGTTGAAAGCAAAGAGACCAAACAACACAATGAAGATCAACTGGTCGAAGGCATTAACACCTTAATCGACATAGCCTCACCAATCATGACAGCCAAAACCAGCCATCTGGCCATTCAAAAAATGCCCATCGCACCGGATGTCATACCAATGGCAGAGCAAAATAGAGAAAATTACGCCTCACAAGATGAGCAAACTGTTAAACGCGTGGCCGATGAGCCTGTATCTACCTTGTCCACCGATGTGGATACCGCCAGCTACACCAATGCGCGCCGCTTTTTGAACCAAGGCCAACTCCCACCCACCGACGCCATACGCGTCGAAGAGTTTATTAACTACTTTGATTACGGCTGGCCACGCGCCAACAGCCTAGCCAAGCCGTTAGCACTAGACACCGAATGGATGCCAACGCCTTGGAATGCCGACACCCAATTAATGCGGGTGTCGCTGCAATCCTACCAATCCAGCCTCGATCAACTTGCGCCGATGAACTTAGTGTTTTTGCTGGATGTGTCAGGCTCCATGAGCGATCCCGATAAACTGCCCTTAATGCAACGCAGCTTTAACCTGCTGGTGGCGCAATTGCGCCCACAAGATCACGTCAGCATAGTGGTTTATGCGGGCGACAGTGGCGTGGTACTTGAGCCCACCTCTGGCGATCAAAAGGCCACTATCAATGCCGCGATTAATCAGCTTAAAGCTGGCGGCAGTACTCATGGCAGTGCCGGCATTGAATTGGCCTATGAACTTGCCGCCCAGCACGCTAAGCCAAACAGTTTAAACCGGGTGATAATTGGCACCGATGGCGACTTTAACGTTGGCACCACAGGTATTGACGCCCTCAAAGATCTGATCGAGCAAAAACGCGACAGCGGCATCTGTTTAAGCGTGCTGGGATTTGGCACTGGTAATTACAACGACCATCTGATGGAAACCTTGTCAAATCATGGCAACGGCAATGCGTTTTATATCGACAGCTTTAATGAAGCCAGACGCATTTTTGCGGACCAATTAACGGGCACCCTGCAAACCGTGGCCAAAGATGTCAAATTGCAAGTGGAGTTTAACCCCGCTTATGTCAGTGAATATCGCTTGATCGGCTACGAAAACCGTGTGTTAGCCCAAGAGGACTTTAACAATGATCGCGTGGATGCTGGCGATATGGGCTCAGGTCACAGCGTCACCGCGTTGTATGAAATAGTGCCAACCGCAGGCAATTTCCGCTTTAACGATCCACTGCGCTATCAAAGCCAAGAAAAAGCACCGTCTCAAGGGCAAACTAATGGCGAATGGGCGCATGTCAAAGTGCGTTATAAACAACCCGATTCAACTCAATCCCAACTGATCACCATGCCCGTGCATGCTCCTACTCAAAATCCAAGTAAGGATATGCAGCTGGCAGTGCACGTAGCTGGCTTTGCCCAGTCACTGCGTCACAGTCGTTATTTAAATGATTACACCCTAATGGATGCGCTAACAGGCGCGGAGCAAGCAGTAAAGGGGCACGAAGATAAGTGGGGATATCGCCAAGAGCTGATCCAACTGATCCGCAATGCGCAGGCGACTCAGTAAGGCCTCAATCGTTATTAACCTGACTTTCTAGGCCAGCCTTAGTCACTATGACTAGTCGTTGGCTTAGTAAGGAATTTATTGACTAATACATACGGCAACAAACTCACGAAGCAAACGAGCAACATGTGCCAAAATGAGTCCCAAAAAAGATTGCGCCATAGCCAATTTATACTCAATAAAAACATATCGTTTCATTGTGAATTGATTACTCGCTTTTTACGCAGGATCTAAGGTGATCACCAATCGCTTTTGTCCCTTTTTCAGTTGTGGCGAACGATGCACCACGCCCTTGGCTGGATTGTCGTGCCAAGCTTCCCCTTTGAGCAATAACACGTCACCAGGCTGAGCCGTGTAAATATCACTTGGTTGTTGAAGTAATCCCGATTCCTCGTCGCTTAAGCCCTGACTGCCCCAACCTAATTTGCTGCGATTAAGACAGGCATTGTCTAACCATTGCGTGCCAAGCTCGGTGTAACTTGTCACTAAGCGGCATTGCACTTTATCGGTATGAAACCTTGGACACATCGCCGTTGCTAAGGTGGCCAAGCGCACCCCTACGTTGTCGCAATCCATCAAACAACTAAACATATCTACTAATAACGCGACGTCAGCGCAAAATGCTTGCTTACCTATACCGTCAGGTAGCGCCTGCGCGAGTGTGGACGTTACCTCATCTGGACTGAGTGTTCTCGCAAAATTAATGTTGAGCTGATTAACTTGATGGGCATAACCTTGTATTTCTGCACTAAGCTGACGCTGCCAATTAATCAAGTTAAATTCTGGACAAAACAGCTGGGTCAAAATGTCAGGAGTGACACCTTGAACAAAGCTTGTCTGAGGTAAATGTTCTCGATTAGATAGCGCCATTTTATTGCTCCATTTGGCTTAATGGCGCTGGCAATAACGATGATGACAAATGCATATTCATAACGTGCGCAGCAATTAGGAAAATTGAGCCAATAACCGTAAACACTAACTCCATTGGACCATGGACAAGCGCACTTGCCACTAATCCCATGACACCAATACCGGCTATCCCCATTAGTAATACACTGCCCGTTTGCCGCCACGTTTTAGGGAAACTTAATGCCGCCATTAGCAAGGCAAAAACAAGAAACACTCGGTGCGGCCATTCCGAGGCTAATGCAAAACCAAATACTTCTGAGCCAACCAGCAAGACCAAAGCAGGCGTCAGTAAACAGTGGCCTAAACATAAACCCGAAAACATCATTCCTAATTTATCCGCCAGAGACTTGTTTATTTTTCCGGATGTGATTTTTGCTGTTTGGTTGTCCATGATAAACCCGATCAATTGATATGTTATAATATAACAAAAACTCTATGTTAATTTTGGCTTATGATCAAGCGTTACCATCAACAGAAATAAACGATGCAATAAAGAGGTGCGACCTAGCCAACAGCAGGGCAAATTCAAGCAGAAAGGGAATATAAACTAAGCGCAAAATCTGCGTCTAAAGACACATCCACTACATAGATGTTCAGCTACACTAGAACAACTAAATGGAGGAACCAACCTATGTTAACCGATAAATATGTTTGGCTTGCTGCTCTGATAGGCATTTTTGCTGCTGTGGTATTTCACTTTTATTAATTCATCTCTACTTTGGATTCATCCCCCTTGCGCCGCACATTAAGGCGCTCTGCATAAAGGTGTGGCGTTAAGATATGCCATGGCTACAGCCTCGTGGTAAATGTAAAGTTAAGTCAAACTGGTGGTGAATATATTTATCTCAGGCATAATCAAAACTTTATTTATTTTACCAACACTCATGGATGCATAATGAAACCGATTACTAAATTAAGTTTGGCCGTGTTATTTGGCGCCACACTGGCTGCTTGTAGTGAACAACCTAAAACAGCAGAGACCGCTGCAGAGAATGCAGTGACAGTAACCGAACAAGCTTCTGAAGCGAAGACTGAAGCGCCGACAGCAGAGCCAACAACTCAACCTGAAGCGGAGCAAACTGAGTCAAAAAATGATGCTGAAAAAGACGAACACGAAGGCCATGCTCATAACGAAGAAACAGTGTTAACCGAAGCCGCCATCGCGACTGCAAACGACCCCTTCCAACAAGACGTACATTATCGCGTATTAGAAACCGCTATTGCTGCGCAACCTAATGAAGTATATGAATTTTTCTGGTATGGCTGCCCAGCCTGTAAGGCAACCGAACCTTTAATGTATAAATTAAAAGATAACGAAGCGCTAAAAGTCACAGCAAACGCCTCATTACTGAACCAAAACTGGGTATTTGATGCCGTTATTTTCCAAGCATTTAAACACTTTAATGTACTAGAAAAAGCACACCCAGCTTACTTTGAAGCGCGCCAAAATGGCACAGTGAAAGATCAAGCCAGCTTTGAAGCCTTCCTTGCCGAGCAAGGTGTTGATAAAGCAAAATTTGAAGCCTACAGTCAATCTGATGAACTAAAAGCGGCACTCGATGCGTCTTTTGCTGTTGAAAGTAAGCTGCAAAGCACAGGTGTACCCACACTTGTGGTCGGTGGTAAATACGTTTTACTTAACCGTGGCTTTGACAGCATAGAGCAAATGGAGCAAGCCATTGTGTGGTTAACTGAAAAGTAAGCGACATGAGTTAAAGCCTATGCTCATATTGCATAGGCTAATGCTTCAATAGCCCTGACACAAACAGGGCTAAATTCACTCATAACGAGACTTTGTTGCCTCTTCTACCGGAATAAAAATTATCCCATCCATAATTCTTTGCGGCGGTGTTTTTTCTGGATACCCCCCGTGGTAGTAAAAATAGAGTTTGCCTGAAAATAGTTTGTTCCCAATATTAGTTTCATCAAAATCAATAAATGAGTTAGGTAACTGCATTTTGCCTAAAACACCGTTTAGGCTATCCGTCGAATGATTAAACTTATAAGTATCAACTTGCCATTGTGTATGATCGGGCGTATATGGGGCATATGTACCACCGTTATCAATAACGCCTATGCTATAGGTAGATAAGTTGGGCTGATTAACCTTCATGGTCTCAGGAACCGTATCTGCCACCTTAGAAATGTGAATGTTATGACCCCAGATGGCAGTTTGCTCTGTCGCACCAAACCAAACCTCTCTTAACCAGCGCACATTATCTGCTGAGCTAATATCAGCAATAGGATAGTAAAGATCATTATTTTGCATTTTGGCATGACCCTGCATCCCCTTCACTATTTGTAACCAAAAGCTTGCATAGTCACGGAAATCACGTGGTTGCGTAGGGTCATAGGGGGGGATCGTTTCATTGGCAATCTGAGAAGTTAACTTAGCTTGTAATGAAACTAAGGCTGATATTAGGCGACGATGCAAAGTTACGTTTCCGTTGTAAACCACTTTTGTATACCAAGGACACATCATCAGTGGAGCAATTTCGTGAATAGTCGCCATATCCTCAGTATCAATTGCTTTATCCGTTAAATAATTTTCTAGCTCGTTTAGCATGACGCTGGTACCTAGCTCAGGCTTTACAACACAAGCGGGATCACTGTTAATTCGAGCATCGAAGCCAACTAGAATAAGCGGGTCATTTACCTGATCTAAGTCATTCACATAATTTACGATTTGAGAAACACCAAGACTATGACGATGCATAAACATATAGTTGGCATCGGGACCAGTGATAGCTTCGATCAAAGGCTGCTTACCCGTTAAATAATTTTCCCATGCGACAAGCCCATCATAAAAGCCAGCTTCAAACACGATCATGTCAAGCTGCCCCTGCTGGTGTAAACCCTTTAATAAACGGCTTTTTAAAAAATGTACCACAGAGCCACTATGTGAAGGCTCACCTAAACTGACTACATCATAATTTTTAACTCTTTCTATAATAGGAGAAATATCGGTTGGATCTGATTCAATATGAGTACTAGTGAAGGCGGTGTATTCAGGTAGTTGATAGCTGTCTAACTCCCCCGAGCCGCCGCCACAAGAGCAGAGCAAAACAATAAAGCTTCCGATAAGCAACAACTTCATAACTTTAGCCTCAATCATGTGAAAGAAAATCAATATAGCTAATAAAACAACACAAAAATGTGATTTTAATTTGATACAATCACTTTTATGCTATTGATTTATTTAATTTCGATAGTTTTTTATTCGCATTGATTTGTTTTACCTTGTTCCAAGCAAGAGCTTATCCAAGCGCTAATCACGAGATCTAGATCACATTAATATAAGTAACATTCATATCTAACATTAATCTAACCCTATTCTCTTATCGGACTGTTCTCCCTAAACTGCCCCCATCAGCTCAAACGCGCCACTTAGGCTGCGAGTTACTGATTCACAATAAGAATATAAAGGTAGACAATGAAAAAATTATCTCTTGCAATCGTATTAGCTTTAACTTCAGGTGCTGTATTAGCGGGTAACCCTTACGTTGGTGGTGGTGCGGGTTTATCTCAACACGAAGACACCTGTGACCAAGTGAATGCCGCATCTTGTGACGATAAAAGCCAAAGTTTCAATGGCTTTGCGGGTTACCAATTCAATGATAACTTCGCTATTGAAGCGGGCTACAACCACTTAGGTAAAACTGAGCTACCAGGCGAAGACAGTATTCTTCAGGGTATTAACACCTCTATCATTGGTCGTTTACCGCTTACTGAAAATGTTTCTCTATTTGGTGAAGTGGGTGCATTCGGCTACCGTTCTGACTCGCTAGGTCACCGTGATGAAGGGCTATCACCACTAGGTGGTGTAGGTGCGACTTACCGCATCAATGATACCTTAGACGTACAAGCACGCTACCGTCGCATTGAAAATATTGGCCGTTCACATAACGTAAAAACCGACGTGAACAATTTTGGTATTGAGTTGGTTGCTCATTTTGGCCGAGGCCAAGAGCAAGTGATAGCCGAGCCATTACCTGTCGAGCCAGAGCCAATTGAACCATCACCCGTTTATGAAACGCGTGTTAACCAATATGCTGACGCTGTACTATTTGGTTTTGATTCTTATGCATTAACTGACACAGCAAAACAACAGCTAGACCAAGCAATTGAATTCTACCGTGCTAGCGACACCGCTAAGATCCGTTTGATCGGTGCAACAGACCACTTAGGTAATAAAGAGTATAACGAGCGTCTATCACAAGCTCGCGCCACTTCAGTACAATCTTATCTAGTACAACAAGGCATCAAGCTTGAAGACATAGATACCAACTGGAAAGGCGATACGGATGCGAAAGGCGTTGCCGAAAGCGAACGCGCCCAAGATCGTAATGTGATCATCGATATCACTGGTGAAACACTAGTTGAAGTAAAATAATTTCGATAATAAATGACGCAGCGCGGTTTCAGCGCTGCGTAAATTAAATGAGTTTATAGAATTCCCCCATCACCATTTTACTGATATGTTACCGGCAAATACCCTAATTATGTCGGAAATGAAAAACGATCCTGCCGCGCTAACCAGCTTACACCAATCAAATCTAAACTTGCTTGTTAACCTTGCAGTGCTACTCGATGAAGCTCATGTCTCGCGAGCTGCAGAGCGTCTAGGCATGACCCAATCAGCCATCAGTCATGTTTTGAATCGAGCGAGGGATTTATTCGATGATCCCTTACTGATTAAAGGCAGTAAAGGCATGATCCTGACCAATCGAGCACACTCTCTAAAACGTCAGTTAACTGAATTTGCTCAAGTAACTAGCCTTGTTTTTCAAGGCGCGGAGTTTGACGCCAGCCGCGTGCGCGGGGTGATCCGCTTTAGCATGAATGATTTAGCGGCTAGCCTTTGTATACAAGCATTGCTAAACACATTTGCAGAGCAGGCTCCATTTTTAGAGCTAGAGTTAGTCTCTCCCAGTGACCAAATGGCAATACAACTCAGTAATGGCAGTTTAGACTTCGCCATCGGCGCGTTTAGCCAATTACCCGATAATTGTCACAGCATCGCCATAGGTAATGAGGCTTGGCATCTATTGCAAGGCCAACATGCCATGACAACCACAGAGCTGACTCATGCCAGCTATGCATTAGCGGAGGATCTGGACTTTACTCAAGCAACAAAAGCTAAACAAGCGGTCAGCACGACCGGCTTTCGCTCTAGCTCGTTACTGGTCATGTTAGCTGCGCTAAAAACCGAGTATTTCAGTGCCAGCGTACCAAACTCATTACTGCACTTGTTACTGCAACAACCAAACCAAGCCAACTATCACCATCGTCCTATGGGTTATGTAGAAAATTTAATGGTTTGGCCACAGCATCTTACTCACCAGCCGATGCATGAATGGGCTCGCGCCATTTTTTTAGATATCTATCAACAGCACGTTTTGCTTGCACCACTAAAGGAAGCCAATGCTCAAATCTGATTTATTATTATTGCAGCAAACAGATATGAATCTACTGGTTGCTTTGGCCGCTCTCTTAGAAGAAAAACAAGTAGGTAAGGCCGCCGAGCGGCTACAATTAACCCAGCCCGCCATGAGTCAACGCTTGGCAAAGCTGCGCCAAATATTAGATGACCCGATTTTAATTCGCGCCAATAAACGATTTGAATTAAGTGCTAAAGCGCTTAAATTAAAACCCCATTTAGAAAGTAGTTTAGCCGTTGCACAAGATATTTTGCATCCACCACCGTTTGATCCAGCAACTGCCAGTGGTATGTTTCGCTTTAGTGCCATTGATCTTGCTGCATCGCAATTCTTGCCTGAGGTGTTAACGCAACTTCGACAATCAGCCCCCAACCTTGCGGTTGAATTTGTTTATCGACCCAAAAACATCATTGAGTTACTAGAAAATGGTGAGTTAGATCTTGTGCTAGGAGGTATGTTTGATGCGCCTGCCAATATCCACGCAAGAAAAATTGCCAGTATTAACTATCGTTTTTTTGTAATGGCAAGTCACCCATTAGCCACAAAAACCAACCTCACTTTAGCTGATACGGCTCAATACAGTCACATTCGTTACAGTCCTACCGGTGCCGTTGAGCCCATGGTGGACAATCTCTATAAACAACACAAACTGAAGCGACAAGTCGCCTTGCATACGAGCTCTATGGCAGTGTTAATTGCTGGCCTAGAAGCAGGTAAGCATATTGCGGTATTGCCCAATGAGTTCACCACTCATGCAGCAACCAAACAAAGCTTATGTGCTTTAGACATACCTTGTATTGCCGCTGTCGATTTGATGCTTTACTGGCATAGTCGAAGTCATAAAGACCCATTACATCGCTGGTTTCGTCAACGTTGGCTAGAGGTCATTAAACAATATTGCTAAGACATTGCGAATGCGAAAAATGCGAAAAACAGGTATAAAAAAACCAGCCGACATGGGCTGGTTTTTCGAACAAGCTGACCGATTAAAAAATAATGTCTTTTAATGCTTGGTCTTTGCGATCGAGATAGTGCGTTGAATGAATTCGACGTACAGTTCTTGATTTACCGCGGATCACTAAGGTTTCCGTTGTTGCCAAACGGCCTTTCACCGCCACACCTTCAAGTAAATCACCTTTAGTGATACCGGTTGCCGAGAAGATAACGTTATCGTTTTGCGCTAGCTCTTCTAGGGTCAATACTTCTTTAACTTTAATGCCTAACGCTTCACAACGTCGTTCTTCTTCTTCGCCAATGCGAATGTTTTCTTCCGTTGGCTCTTTCACTAGCGGGCGAGGTAATAAACGCGCTTGCATGTTGCCATCTAAGGCACGTACCACTGCCGCAGAAATAACCCCTTCTGGCGCGCCGCCGATACAATAAAGTAAATCCACTTCATTATCTGGCATACAGGCCATCACAGAGGCCGCCACATCGCCATCTGGAATAGCAAAAACACGTACACCTAAGCCTTGCATTTCTTTAATGGCTTTATCGTGACGCGGCTTAGCCAAGGTGGCACACGTTAACTTGTTCAGTGGCTTACCTAACGCAAATGCGATCGCTTTCAGGTTTTGTTCAAGGGAGCGATTTAGATCGATAGCATCTTTAGCATCTGGACCAACAATTAGCTTTTCCATATACATATCAGGCGCTTTTAGGAACATGCCCTTTTCTGCCACGGCAATCACCGCAACCGCATTGGATTGACCCATCGCTGTCATGCGCGTCCCTTCAATCGGGTCAACCGCAATATCTACTGCATCACCTTTACCACTACCCACATGCTCACCAATGTAAAGCATGGGGGCTTCATCAATTTCGCCTTCACCAATAACGATTTCGCCATCGATATCAATTTGGTTCAGAATGTGACGCATCGCTTCCACTGCCGCGCCATCTGCTATGTTTTTATCGCCCCGACCAACCCACTTATACGCAGCCAATGCTGCTGCTTCAGTGACTCGGGAAATTTCGATCGCTAACTCACGTCTCATCTTTCACTACTCCAAGTTGCCGCGGTCGCGATATTAGCACATAACGACCTTATAACGGCATAGTATTAGCTGCTATAAATACAGTAATAAGTCTTTCAATCTGCTTAATTCGTATAACAGCTGGATTAATCTGTTTTAACAGGCGTATCTTATACCCAAATGACGCCAATATGATCCTTTTGCGATAAATTATTGGCGATAATCTACAGTGTCTTGACCTCGTATCAGCTAAGTTAAGACGAAAAGTTAGTATATGTTAAGGAATATCTATGGCAGGTTTACAACACATGATTAACGCCGACCAAGCTTTACCCGGTCGCCCACAAGCCATTTACACTCCAAGCGAACATTTTGTTTTTAATACACAATTACAAAGTGTAGCCGATTTTAAAAAGGTCTGGTTTGGGATGGGTTGTTTCTGGGGCGCGGAGCGCCTTTTTTGGCAACAAGCCGGCGTGAAATATACCAGCGTAGGCTATGGCGGCGGTTTTACTCCCAACCCGACCTATGAAGAAGTATGCTCCGGCATGACTGGGCATACCGAGTTAGTAGAAGTGATTTATGATCCTAACGAAATTACCCTATATCAGTTATTAACCCTGTTTTGGCAGCAACACAATCCCACCCAAGGCATGCGCCAAGGTAATGATTTAGGCACCCAATACCGCAGTGCCATCTATTGTGATAATGATGCCGATTTGGCTTTGGCGAAACAAAGCCAATCCTTATTCCAGCAAGCCTTGCAAGAAAAAGGTATTAACGCTCCTATTACCACCGAAATACTGCCTTGGCAGAGCTTTTACTACGCCGAGCAATACCACCAACAGTATTTGGCGAAAAATCCCAATGGCTATTGTGGCTTAGGGGCCAATGGAGTGTGTTTGCCGCCGCAACTTTAAGGTAATCATCTCGTTATTGGGTTAATAACTTAATTAATACTGAGGTATCCGAGCGCCCTTCGCCGCGTTGTTGTAGTTCGCTGTAATAGCTATCAACTAACTCGGTGACGGGTAATTTAGCGCCATTGCGCTTGGCTTCTGCAAGGCAAAAACCCAGATCTTTACGCATCCAGTCAATGGCAAAGCCAAAATCAAACTGATTAGCATTCATGGTACTGGCGCGATTTTCCATTTGCCATGATTGCGCGGCGCCGTGGCGGATCACCTCAATCACCTGCTCGACATCAAGACCTGCCTGCTGCGCAAAATGGATGCCTTCCGACAAACCTTGTAATAAGCCCGCAATGCAAATTTGATTCACCATTTTGCATTTTTGCCCTGCGCCATGCTCACCCAGCAAGGCAACACTTTTACTATATGCTGTAATAATTGCTTTGATCTGTTCAAATTCGCCCTGCTGCCCGCCGCACATCACGGTTAAACAGCCCTTTTCAGCCCCGGCTTGACCACCGGAAACAGGCGCATCAACAAACCCAATCCCTTGCTCTGCACAAGCTAGCGCTAGCTCTTGAGCTAATTCCGCGGAAGTAGTGGTGTGGTCGACCAAGATAGCCCCCGTTTTACAACCCGCCAAGATCCCTTGCTCGCCATATACCACAGAGCGTACATCTTGATCATTACCCACACACATCAAGATCACATCGGCATCCGCAACGGCTAAGGCTGGTGTAGCTGCGTTTGCGCCTTGGTATTGAGCGCTCCACGCTTGTGCTTTCGCCTGAGTACGATTGTAAACAGTGACTTGATGACCGGCCTGCTGTAAATGCCCTGCCATTGGGTAACCCATTACCCCCAAACCAATAAATGCTAATTTCATTGCGACCTCCCGTTCATTGATGTTATTGACTATAACCCTTCAGCAATAAATCAACAGCGAAAAAAGCTGCCATTGCCACCCCTAAGGTAATACAATTTTACAAAGCGTATTACCTTAGAGATTATTTATGAGCTGGTCCCCCACGCTAACCTCTTCGCTAAAGGGCTACCGCCAGTTAGCCGAGTGCATAATTAATGATATACACGCTGGCATTCTAGCGTCGGGACAACCCTTACCTGCTATCCGCCAATTGGCCAAGCAGCTGACGATAACCCCCACCACGGTTGGTCGCGCTTATCGTTTAGTAGAGCAAAAGGGCTATCTTGTCAGTCGCGTCGGTAAAGGGACGTTTGTTGCCGGTCAGCAAGATTTGAACAATGTGATCCAAACCGGCCAACAAAGTTGTAATTTGTCCATTATTCAGCCATTACCTGAGCTCGTTCAGTCTGACTTTGACCAAGTAATGGCTAGCTTCGCTACTCAGCCCATGGCCACCTCGCTGCTAAACTATCCCGATGAGCACAGCCTAGCCCCTTATCAACATATGGCTTGCCAATGGTTACAAAGCCTTGGCGTGAATGCAGACAATCCCACGCAATTGGTTTTCAGTCACGGCGCGCAGCATGCCTTGTATTTGCTGATTTCAACCTTAACCCAAGCCGGTGATAAGATTGCTTTAGAAAAATGGGTTTATCCGGGGGCCCTAACTATCTGCCAACAGCTTGGTCGCCAAGTGGTGCCAATAGAAATGGATCAACAAGGCATGTGCCCGACTAGCTTGGCCAAGACGTGTGAACAGCACAGCATTAAACTGGTGTTAGTGGTGGCCAGTTACCAAAACCCAAGCACCGCTATCATGTCACTCAAGCGTCGCCACAAGCTAGCAGCGGTGGTAAAAAAATATCGCCTATGGCTACTTGACGATGATATCTATGGTTTTTTGAACAAGGGCCAATATCCGCCCTTGTACAACCTTGTCCCTGAACGTTGTTTTTATGTTTCCAGCTTATCTAAAGCCATCTTACCCGGCCTTAGAGTCGGCTTTATTTATGGACCTGCGCAATTTACTGCGCAGTTAAACAACCAAGTCCGCCATCAGATTTGGATGAACAACGGCCTGAGTCTCGAGTTAATGGCTCGGCTCAGCCAGCAAAGGCGACTAGAAAAAATGATGGCTCAGCAAATATCACAAGCCGAGCAAAGACAAAAAATCATGCGGCAAACCTTAGGCCAATGGCATGTTGAATCCCAACTACGCAGCTATCATTGTTGGCTGTATCTACCTGAGTATTGGAATAGTGAATCATTTCGCCAAGCTGCCAGAGCAAACGGCGTGATAGTAAGCAGCGCTGCGCATTTTAGCGTTGATAAACACCAAGCCGCCAACGCGGTTCGATTGTCATTAATGGCACCCAGTAGCCAACAAGTGCTGCGCCAAGGACTAGAAACCCTAAATCAGCTACTTAAAAATCCTCCATCCCTGTAAACACTGTTGAACTTTTAAATTGATGTTTTTGTGGGACCTGAGCTTGCTCAGGGAATAAGCGATAATTATTCGCCGAGCGAGCTCGGCTTCTACATCTCAAAATCCCCCTAAGAGGGGGCATTTTGATTGTCTGTACTGTGAAAAATCTTATCAGCATTGCCTTCAACAAAGCCGCGATATAGCTCGCCATTGGGCAAAGGATAGCGCTGGGCAAATTCATAAAAACAACTGGGTATCACATGTGTTTCATCCAGAAAGCTCACCTTGGCACTATCCGCTAAAGTGGCAGATTGTGCTAAATAAACCTCTGCCCCCCCTTTGATTTCTCCTCCAGTCGCATTCAGTGCAAAACCCGCTTGATGCAATGCTTGGTTAACCTGAGCGAGATCCGAAAACCCTGTTAAGGCATTAACGTTCACCGTAAAATGATTGGCGCGATAACCCCAAGCCGCCAGCCAAGCTGCATATTCACTTTCAGCTAAGAGCGCCTGATAACAATGATATTGGGTGCGCCACAACGCACCGCTATAGAGCATTTCGGCGGTTCCTAAGATGGCAGGATCCAGCTGAGAAACCAGATCGCGAATAATGGCTTGCACCGTTGGCGAAAACTCAGCCACCTTTAGCTCACTAATAAACACCAACGGCACCGCAGGATCGGGGTGGGAAAAATGCTGAGCATTAAGCTTCTTCTGGCTAAATTGGTAACACTCTTTGGCTTCATAACCCAAAGCCAACCAAGGTTTAGCCAGCACATTTAAATTCACCTGAGGTAAATCAAACGTACGCAATGCAATATGGTCATTTTGTAGCGGGTGACCGCGCCCAAGTAATTGATGAATTTTTTCGGCGCTGGGGGTAACCGCAATAAATTGCTGCCAAAGCTGATCGAATAAATATTGCAGAGGGCGTTCCATAAAACCTCCTAAACCACAGAAAAAAGCCGCCTCAGTACAAGGCGGCGTTGCTCAAACGCTGAGTCCGGGCACCAAGGAGTTGGGAAGACTGAGTTGCTCAGCTTCAACCGATGCCACAGGATAAGAGCAATAATCAGCAGCATAATATGCACTGGGTCGATGATTCCCGCTGGCGCCGATACCACCAAAGGGGGCGGTGCTACTTGCTCCGGTTAAGGGCTTGTTCCAGTTAACAATGCCAGCACGAATATGCTGAAAAAAAGTTTGATATAGGTTGCTATCATCTGCTAACAAACCGGCAGATAAGCCAAAGCGCGTACTGTTGGCTATCGCAATAGCTTGCTCAAAGGTTTGATAACGAATGACTTGTAGCAAGGGGCCAAAGTACTCTTCATCAGGAAGCGCCTTAATGGCGGAGACTTCAATTAAACCAGGGCTAAGTAGCCCAGTGCCTTTTCGTAGTAAAGTCATGGGGACTAAAGCCTGTCCACCCAGCGATAACAAATGTTGTTGTGCGTCAAATAATTGCTGCGCCGCATCAGCGGAAATCACCGCGCCCATAAATGGCTGTGGCTGCGCATCAAAATTGCCAACCTTAATGGTTTTAACCGCTTTAATTAATGCCGCAAGGATATGATCGCCTTGTTCATTATTGGGGAGCAGCAAGCGCCTAGCACAAGTACAACGCTGGCCTGCGGTGAGATAAGCACTTTGAATGATGTGGTAAACCGCCGCTTGTATATTTGCGACTCCGGCCACGACCAAGGGGTTATTTCCGCCCATTTCTAAGGCCAATATTTTTTCCGGCTGATGGGCAAACTGTTGGTGAATGAGATGCCCAGTTCGACTGCTACCGGTAAAAAACAAACCATCTATATCTTGATGGCTGGCCAAGGCTTGGCCTGTCGCCGCATCACCTTGTACTAAGTTAATCACCCCTTCAGGAAGGCCAGCTTGCAGCCATAAACCTAAGGTAATTTCTGCCGTTTGCGGGGTTAACTCTGATGGTTTAAATACCACGGTATTGCCTGCCAACAGGGCTGGCACTATATGACCATTGGGTAAGTGGCCGGGAAAGTTATAAGGGCCAAATACAGCCACCACACCATGGGGCTTGTGACGGACAAAAGCTCGCCCATCGGGCAGCGGATTTTCAACCTCGCCAGTTCGCGCCTTGTGTGCCGTGATCGAAATAGCTATTTTGCCTATCATGGCTGATACTTCGGTTTCGCTTTCCCATAAGGGCTTACCGGTTTCCTTAGCAATAACATTGGCCAGCATGCCCTTGGCTTTGGTTAATTTATTGGCAAATTGGGTGAGTAACGCTTCGCGCTCTGCGAGGGAAGTTTGTGACCAGGTTAAAAAGGCTTTACGAGCAGCCTGCACGGCTTGATCCACCTGATCGGCATCGGCAGAGAGATCTTGCCAACAAATATCGTTATTGGCAGGATTAACTGAGACAATAGGCTCGCCACGCCCTTCAAGCCATATTCCGTTAATTAAATGCATCATGCCTCCTTGAACTCACTAGCGAGAATTCAGAACATTGATTGCGCAATTAAAGCGGTGCTACAAGGATAAAACCCGCACCGTATCGCCAGCCACGACTTGCAAAGCTTCGGCGACCTCATTGTTTAGCACCGCTTTATGGTGTTTCAATGACACACTAATTGAAGCCACCGTTGCACGAAAGTTTCGACAAGAGATATTACTGACGATATATTCAGCTTGGTCTATTGGCGCGCCAATTTCCACCTGCAAACGCAAACATTCTCGCACCGAGCGAATATGCTCAATGGGGCATTCAACGGTGGGGCCAGCATCAAAAATGTCGATATAACCATTCCTATGGAACCCTTCACTTTCAAGTAACTTAAGTGCTGGTAAGGTTTTTTCATGGACTTGGCCGATCACTTTTTGTGCTTGTGGGCTAAGTAAACTGATATAGATAGGGTATTTGGGCATCAATTCCGCAATAAATTGCTTGTTACCTAATCCAGTTAAATGATCGACGGTAGGAAAATCGACCGAAAAGAAATGTTGCTCTAGCCACGCCCAAAACGGCGAACGCCCCTCTTGATCACTGACACCGCGCATTTCCGCAATCACAGTACGAGCAAAACGAGCTCGGTGCTCTGCCATCAATAAAAAACGACAACGAGACAGTAATCGCCCCGCATGACCGCTACGATAAGGCTCACGTAAAAACAGCGTACAAAGCTCTGAAACACCAGTGTAATCATTACTTAAGGTTAAAATCTCGACGAGATTATAAACCCCTAAGGTCGGTGACGAGTGCACGACTTTTCCAACATGGTAATTGTAAAATGGGGCATTCATTCCCACCGCAGCTTCAATCGCTGTGGTACCGACAATTTCCCCAGAAACGCTATCCTCAGCGACCATCAGATAGCCTTGATCACCGGCTTGTTTAACTTCCTGCTCAAACGAGGCCATAGAATGGGTAATTTTGCGTTGTAGCAGGGCTTCATTAACGGGAAGGGAGGTAAAGCCAACGCCTGATTCTTGCGCCATCACAAGTAGCGCGGCAAGATCTTCAGATTTTATAGGACGGATCACGAGCATACACTGTACTCCATCTTAGACACTGCTGATAAAAATCAGCATGCACTGCAGCATGCGTAAAATAGGCGCCGCGGATTTAGGCGGCGCACTGCAGATTATTTGCCTACAACCTCTGCTATCGCGGTTTGTAGACGAGCAAATCCCAACTCAATCTCTTCATCACTGATGTTTAATGCTGGCGCAAAACGCAGCACATTAGGGCCAGCAACCAATACCATTAAGCCAGCACTCGCAGCCGCCACTAAAATATCACGGGCTTTGCCATGATACTCAGTCGTTAGTTCGGCGCCAATTAACAAGCCCTTACCACGAATATCAGCAAATAAGTTAAATTGCTCATTAAGTTTGGCCAAATGGCCTTTAAACACTTGCTCTTTTTGTTTGACGCCAGCGAGCATGGCTGGGGTGTTGACCAAGTCAAATGCCGCTTCGGCCACCGCACACGCTAGTGCGTTACCGCCATAAGTGCTGCCATGAGTACCCACTTTTAGGCTTTCGGCAATCTTAGTGGTGGTGAGCATAGCCGCAATAGGGAAACCGCCACCTAAGGCCTTGGCACTGGTCAAAATATCTGGCACAACCTCGGTTCCCATATAAGCATACAACTCACCAGTTCTGCCTACACCGGTTTGCACTTCATCAAAAATCAGCAAGGCATTGTGTTTATCACATAGCGCACGCACGCCTTTGATAAACTCAACATCCGCATTGATAACACCGCCCTCACCTTGCATTGGCTCAACTAACACGGCACAGGTTTTATCGCTGATTGCCGCTTCTAATGCCGCCAAATCATTGTAGTCAACATGGGTAATGGCGCCCGGCTTAGGACCAAAGCCATCAGAGTAAATCGCTTGGCCGCCCGCCGTTACCGTGAAGAAAGTACGACCGTGAAAGCCTTGGTTAAACGCAATGATTTCAACTTTATCTTCACCAAAATGCTCGATGCTGTAACGACGCGCTAATTTAAGTGCCGCTTCATTAGCCTCGGCTCCTGAGTTAGCAAAAAAGACTTTCTCGGCAAAGGTGGCATCAACTAATTTTTTTGCTAGACGCAGTGCTGGCTCGTTGGTCCAAATATTACTAACATGCCAGATTTTCTCACCTTGCTCTTTTAGCGCATTGACCAAGGCAGGGTGTGCATGACCCAAACAGTTCACCGCAATGCCACCCGCAAAGTCGATATAATCATTGCCTTGTTGATCCCAAACTCGAGAGCCTTTACCACGAACCGGGATCACTGCAGATGGTGCATAGTTAGGCACCATTACTTCATCAAATAAGGCTCTTGAAACCGCTTCATGTTCTGACATCACTACATCCCTCTTCCTAAGCGCCCAAAAATCAGCATAAACAACCAAAACATGTTAATGATTTGTTAATTATGTGGGCAAAGTTAAAAATCAACAATATTTACGCAAAAAAATCCATCTTGAGGGCCTAAATGAAACCAACAAGAAAAACATACTTAATCACAAATTATGAATAAAATAAACACAAAAACACTTGAAAACAACAGTCAAATCCAATTAAGGATGAATAAAAATTCACAATAGACATCAACAGCCTTGAATGAAGTTATTTAATAACTGCAGGCCTTGTTGAGATAGGATACTTTCTGGATGAAATTGCACGCCTTCAACCGCTAATTGCTTATGACGTATACCCATGATCTCTTTTGGTCCCAAGTGTTCGGTATAAGCGCTGACTTGAAAACAGTCAGGTAAACTTGCCGGCTCCAGTACTAAGCTGTGATAACGGGTAACCGTTAAAGGGTTTTCAAGACCGCTAAAAACCCCTTGTCCATCATGAGAAATTGGGCAGGTTTTGCCATGCATCACTTGATTAGCACGTACCACTTTGGCACCAAATACTTGGCCGATACTTTGATGGCCTAAGCACACCCCCAAAATAGGAATTTCTCCCGCAAAACGCTCAATGGCAGCCAACGAAATGCCCGCTTCATTCGGTGTACAAGGACCGGGGGAAATGACAAGGTGATCTGGCGCCATATCGCTGATCTCAGACAAGGAGATTTGATCGTTACGTTTCACTATGACTTCAACCCCTAGCTCACCAAAATATTGGTAGAGGTTATAAGTAAAAGAATCATAATTATCGATCATTAACAGCATGAATTACCTATTTTAATTAAAGTCGCAGCCACAGCTGGCATGCGATTATCCGACTAAATGGTCGTTATCATACCCAGAATCGACTAACAACAATAGCCATATGAATAATCTCACTGTGCTAGCCTAAGCAGAGGCAAAGATATTAATCCTAGTGATCAGCTTATTCAGTTTAGATTCAGGTAAATAAGCTATGATAGAGTGCTATTAGTCTATTCCTAACTCAATACAGGACAGTAATGGGTAACATCATGAAAAAAGCCATCACTCACTTCGCCATCGGACTTTCTTGCCTTGCCCTTAGCGGCTGCCAATTTATTATTGGCGATGAAGATAATTGGAAGAATTTAAGCTATTTGCGTACAGTGAACTTAATTGCACCGCAAATCGATGTGCAAAATACCGACTCCAAAGGAACATGGACGGAAGATCTGGCGACTAACCTAAATTATGGCGATTACTCAGCTCGGATTAAATTTGATTTAGGCAGTGACGAGCAGCGCGACTACTTAATCAAAGCCATTGATTCCAACACTCGAGAAGACATAGTCGAGACTCACCGAGTTACGCTTGAGCAAGGTATGGAGTACTTACTCTATCAATACGGTGATGTTGAACAAACCGGACTCACTCGACCATCCATGCGTCGTAGCCAAATTTTCACCACGGATGTAGGCACCGATTTAATTCGATTACGCTTTATTCATACTTACCCGCAATATTGGCAAGACATTGATATCTACGTCGATGATTATAGGCGCGCCAGTGATTTGTCATACGGGCAGGTATCAACCACTAGCTATATCAATGTTAGCACCAGCGGCGGTTACCGATTACGCGTTGTGAAGGCAAACCTTAATCCGGATGTAACAGAAAATCAGCTACTTGATACTAACCTCTATCTAGACAACGAGAGCAGCTACCAAGTGTTTGTTACACCTAAATCAAGCTCGCAAAGCCAAGTCAGCCTATTGCGTTATAAAGAGCCAACGGATTAATCTCATCTCATTGATCCCTATCAGCCCTTGCTGCGTTTAAACTCTAATCGAGTTCTTAACGCAGCAAGCACTTCATGTCTCAATACCATACCCTGCGCCTGATTTTAGGCGATCAGCTCAACGCTCATCATTCTTGGTACCAAACCAAAGATAGCGGGGTGCTTTACTTGATTGCCGAGCTAAAACAAGAAACCGATTATGTGGTGCATCACGTACAAAAGGTGTGCGCGTTTTTCGCTGCGATGCAAGGCTTTGCTAACGCATTAAAGCAAGCGGGTCATCAGGTATTGCATTTAACCTTAGATGACAGCCAAACCTATCAAGACTTACCTGATTTACTCATGCAGCTATGCCAACAACATGGCATTAGCCAGTTACAGTTTCAACGCCCCGATGAATATCGATTGCGCGAGCAACTGGTTAATTTACAAATAGACAAGGTGAATATCAGTGAGTGGGACAGCGAACATTTTTTAGTGCCTTTTACCGAGCTAGGAGATTATTTCGCTCCAAACAAACACGTATTGATGGAGGGCTTTTATCGCAAGCTGCGCAAACGCTTTAACCTGCTGATGGAAGATGATGTCAAGCCTCTTGGTGGCAAGCCTATGGGTGGAAAGTGGAATTATGACGCGCAAAACCGCAATAAGTTTAAGAGCGCCGATCTCGCTAACATTCCCGCGCCACTGCTATTTGAAAATCAAATTGGTGGCATTCTCGCCCGTCTTCAACGCCATAATGTAACAACCCTAGGGGTAGCTAACGATCCTTTACCTTGGCCAGTTAACCGCCAGCAAGCACTCGCGTTATTGGATTATTTCTGCCAACACTGCTTACCCAATTTTGGCCAATTTCAAGATGCGATGACCGCCCATAGTCCGCACCAATGGAGCTTGTATCATTCGCGCTTATCCTTTGCTTTAAATGCCAAGCTCTTACATCCGATGCAAGTGCTCCAAGCTGCTATTAACGCGTTTAAGCTGCGCCCCGAACAAATCAGCTTGGCGCAAGTGGAAGGTTTTGTAAGGCAAATTTTAGGCTGGCGCGAATACGTACGCGGCGTGTATTGGGCCAATATGCCCCATTATAGCGAGCTAAATAGCCTCGATGCCCAGCGAGCCCTGCCAGCATTTTATTGGCACGGTAACACCAAGATGAACTGCATGGGCCATGCCATCAAACAATCCCTTGAAACCAGCTACGCTCATCATATTCAGCGTTTAATGATCACCGGTAATTTCGCCCTGCTCACTGGCATTCACCCCGACGCCATGGATGAGTGGTATCTAGGCATTTATATCGACGCCATTGAATGGGTGGAAATGCCCAACACCCGCGGTATGAGCCAGTTTGCCGACGGCGGCATTATTGCAACCAAGCCCTACGCCGCCAGTGGCAATTACATCAATAAAATGAGTGATTACTGCAAAGATTGCCACTATCAAGTCAAGCAACGTGATGGCGAAGGCGCCTGCCCCTTTAACAGCTTATATTGGCAATTTATGATTAAACACCGCGAGCGCTTAGCCAACAACTCACGCATTGGCATGGTGTATCGCAATTGGGATAACCAAACGCCCGAGCAACAGCAAAGTATCTTAGCTCAGGCGCAGGATTATTTAGCCAATATTGAGTCGTTATAGCCTTGTGAGAGCTGGATCTGTGGGAGCCGCAGTCATACGGCGATAAATTGTTAGACTCAACAAACCCAATCGCCCCATAACTGGGGCTTCTTGTATGCTGTACTGGTTGATCGTTGGTGGTTTTTGTAAGACCTGAGCTTGCTCAGGGAACAGGCGATGATTGCTCCCCGAGCAAGCTCTGCTTCTTATATCCTAAGTTAGCCGATTATGCGGCAACTGCTGGCACTGTGTCAGTTGGTGCGGTCTCTGGTTCATTGACTAAATTAGCTAACCAACGCTTGCCGTGGATCCGTCTTAATACCAAGACTATCTTAACGACCTCTTCGGTTAAGATTGCCATGATCACCCAAGGTAAGGGCCAACCTAGAACAAAGATGGTAAACAAGGCGATCGGAATGCCAATCCCCCATAAGCCAAAGATGTCGATAAAGGCAGCGTATTTCATGTCACCACCACTGCGCAACGCGCCCGAGATCCCCATCATGTTGAATACACGTAGCGGAATGGCAAAAGCCAAAATCAGCAGCACTTGCAGCGCCATATCTAACTCAGGTGTATTAAGCAGGACTAAGCCATGCTTGATCCAATCCAACCCAAAATAAGTCAGCGGACCAATACACACGGCCATGCCCACACCGGTAATAATTAACAGCCAAGCTTTATTCCACGCCCGTTCGTATTGCTCGGCACCGAGCTCTTGCCCGACTAGAGTCGCCGTTGCCACGCCTAGACCAAAAAAGCCAGATAAAACAAGCGATTCAATGGGGCCAAGAATACTCATTACAGCAAGGGCGCTAATGCTAATGTGGCCGAGTAAAAAACTGTAAGTGACCGTACCTAGAGCCCAGCCCCCATTTTGCAACATTGCAGGGAACGCTATGCTGAGATAACGCTGACGCGCTTTTTTCACTAAGCCATCTTTATAATCTTGCCAGCATGGTGCGTATTGGCCGCGCCATTTGTACATGTAAACCACCAGCATCAGGGTTTGCACAAAACGCGATATAGCCGTACCTATAGCAGCCCCCATCACGCCCCATTCGGGAAAGCCCCATAGGCCAAAAATTAACAACGCGTTTAAGGCAGCATTAAGTACAACGGCAAAAACACTGATATAAGTCGGCATTTTTGCTTCACCCACAGCGCGCAGCATGGACTCAATCGGCACGGCAATAGCGGTGAAAATGACAGTCCACCCGGTTAGCAATAAATACTGGGTCGCTAACTGGTTAAATTCACCTTCTCCCCCTGCCAATCCTATCACCCAGTTAGGCGCAACTAGGTAAAGCAAAGCGAAAGGCACAGTGATCAACATAGACATCATAAATGACTGAGCTAAAGTGCGCTTAACACCTGCAATATTATTTGCGCCGAAATATTGCGCCGCCAAAATAGCTACCCCAGCACTGCTACCGATAATAGCCAGTAGATTAAAAAACAGCACTCGGCCGCCAAGACCAACAGCCGCAACCGCATGGTCACCAAGGCTTGCCACCATCAACGCATCAATCAGAGCCAACATAGAAAACAGCAAAGATTGGATCGCAACAGGAATAGCTATGCTACGAACTTGACGCCAAAAGTGGCTATCTGCTGATTGAAAAAGGGCTTTCATAATGACTCCAAGTGATCATTGATACAATAAGCAATAGGATACTCTTTAGCCAAAAAAAGCGATTATGCTATACTCGCACCAAGTTATTAAAAACTATCATTAGATAAAATGCCAAACTCGCCCTGTGATTTTACAATTTCGCCAAAATGCCAGCAGAAAGTTCTTGGCGAAGAAGAACTTGCAGCATTAAGCGCTCAACAAATCATTCAGTGCGGAAGTTGTCTTGCAGTAGAAGAGTTTTCAATTTCTCGTCCAAACCCTGATTTTGTGACCTTGCTCTTCACCTTCCGTGGCAAAGGGCGACTGCACACTAAAGCACAAGACTATGACCTTGAGCCCGGTAGCTTGCTGATCATTCCATGCCATTTAGCTAATCGTATTGAACTGGCCGACAAAGAGTGGCAGCTAGCTTGGATGATGATGCAGCCCAGCGCCCCCTTAGTGCAAGGCATTAAAAAGCAAGTACAACTGTTGTATATGCCTTATGGTGAGCTGTTAAAAAACAGTATTGATGGATTAGTATTAGCACAAAGCTTGCCTGATCTGTCCCACTCAAAGCTCCAACCTTTGCTTATTGCACAGATGATCCAAGTACTATTGGCGAGCTTAGCGGAGCAATCAGCCCATGACCGCCAAGCCGTGCGTTTACGCCAAGTGTTTGACAAAGTAGAACAAAATTTGGACTGCGACTGGAGCGTTGAAGAGATGGCCAAACTGGCTCATTTTTCTGCGCCCCATTTTCATCGCTTATGTAAGCAATACTATCAACGCAGCCCGCTGCAACAAGTGATCCATTTAAGAATGACCCAAGCCAAGCGGCTATTAAGCGGTACCGATTGGCCTATTCAAGATATCGCCGAGTTGGTGGGATACAGTGAACTCACCAATTTCTCCACCCGGTTTCGCAAGCTGCATGGCGTCAGCCCCAGCGAATTTAGAAAGCAGCACGCTAGTTTTGATAAGACTGTGCTAGCCACTGCACAATCAGATTAGTCCCCTGTTCGGGCGATATGCTCGAGGTATCTAAGGTGAAGTCATAATTAAATACCTTATGCACTAGCGGGTACTCATATTCAGCCAAACCGATAGCACGATCGCCTCGTGCTAACTCCCGACGCTGAGCCTCGGCTAAATCACAATAGACACCGATAACACAAACTTGATACGGGCTGAGTAAGGTCATCAAGCTGTCCACTTCTGCGCTATCAATCCAAGCATTGTCGATAATCAGCTTGCAACCTGCATCGAGTAAACTAGGTAAGCAGCGATGATAACCATCCACCAGCTTTGCATAATCATAACCGCCTCGGGTGATGGGCTCGCCTTTCATCATGCAGGCCAAATCACTTGGTGGTAACGCATAAAGCACGCTATCAATGCTAAAGTTCAAGTATTGCTGCGCTAACTGCTCTTGCAATAGTTTAGCCACGCTGGTTTTCCCTGAGCTTCCCGTTCCATTTAATATAATGACTTGTGGCAGCATACTTTCCCTCCAATGATTGAAATTCACTCGGCCTAGTTACCAAATAAGATATTATATTCAGATGGTTAAAGAAAAGGTTATTGCAAGTCAAGTCAGTGCTAGGGGGGGGAGTGAAAGCATTGACCAATACTGTCAACGCTCCCTATGCGCAAGTTAATGCAGCCCTTAAGCCGAATGGTTAACAAGGCTAGCCGCGTTAATAACGCAATCTCGCCCCGCGCGTTTCCCCACATATAATGCGCTATCGGCTTGTTTCAGTAATGATTCGGAATCATTAATATCACTAGAATCGGCTAAGCCAATGGTAATGGTTAATACTTCTGCTGAATCATCTTGGTAGGTCAGCTGCAAGGCTTTTACCCCTTGGCGGTATTTCTCTGCGACCGCCATGGCTTCGGTTGCAGAGGTATGACGTAATATCACAATAAATTCTTCGCCGCCAAAACGCGCGACACTGTCTTGACCTTCACGCGCTAATTGAGTTAAACATTGCGCAACCCGCTGTAAGGCTTTATCGCCACCATCGTGACCACGTAAATCATTAAATTTTTTAAAATGATCTACATCTATCATCATCACGGTAAAGGGTTCATGGGTGCGCTGAGTTAAGTGCATCTCTTGTGCTAATGTTTGCTCCATTGCACGCCGATTGCCCACTTGTGTTAACGGGTCGGTTAAACTTAACTCAAATAATGACTGTTGCAGGCGGCGCTGACGATTCTCAAAAGAGACAGAAACTAACAAGATCATAAAGCTACAAAGAATCAACCAAAGTGTTCTTGAAGCGGTTTTGCCTTCATGCCAATAGCTCACGGTTAAATCTAAGTCACTAACACCGAAAAAATAGAAAGCAACCCAAATAGCACTCCACAAGAAAGTAAACACCACAGCGAGGCTAACACTGCCCATTAATATGGCAAACAGCGGGAATAACGGAGCGATGGGGCTATAGTGACTGTTAGCACCACCCGATAAAAGTAATAATGGCAGCAACATGAGTAAACAAAGCCCTAAAATGCAAACCGCGCCATAGGGCTGCCAAGTAGGACGCTTGATTAAGCGCCATAAGGTAAATAATAGAGCGCTATTAATGTAGCCAGCGATAAGAAAAAATACCGGCAATTCGGCAAGCAAGGGGCGAAAAATAGTCACAATAAGAACTATGCTTGCCAAGAAGAAACAGACTTTAGCATTAATCTCGAACTGCATCGGCGCTTCGTTAAGTGTGGATGGGACTAGCAAATCCACTCTAATTAATTCTTGTTCAATCCATTTCAACATGATTTATGCCGCGCAATTCAAAGTAACAAAATGATAACATTTAGCTCACATAATAAGCACCAATTTTGTACTATTGATATTCCCTTGGCCCCAGATCAACACCTTGACCTTGCTCTCTGGTGTTACCCAATATGTCTTTACTTGGTACCTCAGCAAATAAAACCTTAGTACCTGAAGTTAACCCCTGATCTAACCCAGCAAAGCTGCTTGGATCTGCGAGGGTCCCATCGCTGAGGTTTAATCCAGTGGGCGTGGCGCAAATATCATTGCCACCCGTAGGGCAACCTGGAAAACCACGGCTAAACTTAATGTCGCCGCCCACTAGGTTGTAATCTATTTCGTAATTCATCACCTTGGCAGGATCCGATTCGGTATAGATATAAAAGGTATTATCACCGGGTGTAGAAGCCTGAGGCTGGCCTATCATGACATTATTCACTAACGCGAGGCGATTCCCCTCCGTTAACTGTGAGCGGCGCTGACCACTGCCCAATGTAATCAAACCATCGCCAATCCCTGTAATGTAGTTATTGACTAACACGGCCTGCGCATTATCGTTAGCAAAGGACAAGGAAACACTGACACCAGAAGCGCGACAATGGGTTAAATCGGCAAGCTCTGGCTGATTTTCAAACCAATTACACTGGCCATTAATAACACTGTTGGCTATCAGCAACTGCTCACCGGCTAACTTAATTTGATTACCCGCATTGGCATAAGCTTGCAAGCCATAAAGGGTGACATTACCGTCGTTGTTGTACAGTAAATCTAAGCCATCGGAGGTATTGTGATGAATACTGCCACCTTCAAACACCCAATGACCGCCGGTATCGCCGGTGCCTAAACCATCACCATAACCCCCTGCCGTTTGTCCCCAACAGCCACGATAGCTGCCATCAAGTTGCTCGATACAGCCATTCCATGCAATTTCGCTATGTTTAAAATGCACTAAACCTGAACTTCTTGCATCCGGCCTACCATCACCTTCCCAGCCGACCCAGGCATTGCCGACAATGCGGCTTTGTTCGATGCGTACATCCGTTACCCTAGGCGCGACCACACCCGCATTGGCCATACCATGAATATTGATGTTTTTGAGTAAGATATGCTTGGCATCGGCGGCATAGACTCCGGTACTGGCCCAATCTCCCTGCGGCACGGGATCATTAATCCGCGTACAAACTTGCGCCTGCTGTTGGTAAATATCATGACTGGCGTGACTTGGATCGGCAAAGCCATGTAAATGAAACTCGCCACAGGCTTGGCCATCGGTGATTTCCAAACAATTAACCTCAACAAATTCCGCTGCCGCTAAATTCAATACGCGCTTAGCCCGCTCAACCCCTACTAATTTAGGTGGCGCTGTACAACCTTGCTGCCACGACTCACCATAAAGCCGAGTGGGCTTATCTTGTGTACCCGAGGGTAATACCGCCATAAAACAGTTCCATGGCCAATTGGCATCGCAGTCGCTAAAGCGCGAGCTATCGACTTGATTCGCTATACGTCCCAAACGATATTCACCACTGGCAATCCAAATCTTATCGCCACCTTGCATGTTCGGCGTTTCGCCCGGCGGTAATAACTCAAATAAACTTGCTAGCGCGCAAGCTTGGTTTTGCCCTGAGCCCGGATAAGCTTGATTACTTTTACCATCACATTGCCCCCATTGGCCGCCATCAGGGCGAATGTACCAATCAAACTCGACATCTTGAGCTAAAGTTTGGGGGATATTAGCGGGTGGTAAATTCACGCCTAGGTCATCAGTTGAAATGGGTGAAGGAGTCACACTGGGCGCGATTGAAGGGTCTATTGTTGGCCCAGACGTTGGCACAGACGTAGGTACGGGCGTAGGCGAACTCGATGGCTCGGGTGATACAGCGATAGGCGCTTGTGTTTGCTCAGCGCTACCACCTCCACCACCGCAACCAGAAAGCACCATCAGCGCGGTGGTACAAACGACAACAAGCTCAATCGAAACTTGCTTTTTATTGCTGTGACTATCCATCTTCCTTTTCCTGCTTATCCACTAGCACCGAGTTTATGCAACTTGTAGCACACTCAAGCGTAACTTAGTTAACGAATAAGCAACGCAAACATAAAAGTTAGACATACGTAACTCTTTTGTAATTTAACCTGCGCGGCATCAATATTGCAGGCACTTGGCTATCGCCCTTTTGGTCACTCAAGGATCGCAAAATGCAAAAGCCGGTATTCTTATTACTTGATAGCCGCCAATTCGGTGGGATTGAAAGCCACGTTTTAGAGTTGGCAAAAGGACTTAAAGCCGCAGGCGTTGGCGTCCATGTGGTGTTGCTGCAAGATTATGGCCAGCGCCACTCATTGGAAGAAGCCCTAAAGCAAGGGCTGATCCATTGTCATAAATTAAGCTCCCCCATCTCATCATTAATTGGCTTAATAGCGCGATATCAACCATGCCTACTGCATACTCACGGCTACAAAGCAGGCATTATCGGCCGCTTGCTGGGCTTGTGTTACCGCGTCCCCGTGGTCAGTAGCTTTCATGCGGGAGAAGCGGCCACAGGTAAACTGGCTATTTATGATTTTATCGACCGCTATAGCGCATGTTTGGCTAAGCAGCGCATCGCTGTCAGCCCCATCATTGCGGCGCGTTTGCCTTTTTCTAGTCATGTGGTGAATAACTTTTTAAGTCGAATTCAGCCCACCTTGAGCCAAGGCAAGCAAATTGCCTTTGTCGGCCGCCTTAGCCATGAAAAAGGCGCCGATCGCTTTGTGGGTTTGGCGCAAACCATGCCAGAGCACACTTTTCATGTTTACGGCGATGGCCCAGACGCGGCTAGGTTAACTGCCAGTGCGGGCACTAATGTGCAGTTTCATGGCCAACAGCAAATGGACGCCATTTGGCCTCAAATTGGCTTACTGGTAATGCCATCTCGATATGAAGGCTTACCTATGGCGGCAGTGGAAGCCATGGCACATGGCATACCCGTATTGGCCTATAATGTGGGCGCATTAGATAAGCTGATAGACGATAGACTCAACGGCTACTTAGTTAAGGCTGGCGAGCAAAGCGCCCTACTAAAAGCCCTACAAGATTTTCTACAGCTCCCCATGACAAGCAGACAAGAGATGCAAACGGCGGCGCAGACCAAGATTCAGGCCAATTTCAGCGCCCAAGCTATTTTGCCCACCGTTTTGCAACTTTATCAGCGCGCCCTCTGTTAATGCATTGCATTTTGCATAACGCTAACCAAGCCAATTCATAACCAACTGAAAATTAAACATTAAATAATGGCCTCTAATTTGCTCCTGATAAAGCTAACAGCCAACTAGCCTTATCTAGGAGCACAAATGGCCTCTACCGATTTTAAACCGCAAGCCCCAGCATATACGCCCAAACGCATTTTTATTTTGTTTATCCATTATGGGGACAATTGGATCCGCGGCAGCGAAGTCTGCTTACTTAACCTCATGGCCAATTTACCCGCGCCCTTTACGCCGATCCTTTGGTGTAATCAGCAATGTTTAGTGGATACGGCCAAGCTACAAGGCATAGAGCATGCTTATGCTAGCGACTCCTTAGGCCTTAATTGGCAAAACCTGCAACAAGCCAAGCAGCTTGCTGAGCGCTTCCCCATCATGTTGATCCATGCCAATAGTGCAGCACCAGTCAAGTTGGCTAGCCTGCTAGCCCGATATATTAATGTGCCTTTGCTGTGCCACCTTCATGCTCGTTATCCATTTTATCAACGCTGGGGATTTGGCCTGCCTTGGTGCAGCGCTCTTGCTGGCGTTAGCCAAGCCGTCACCGCACAGCTCCAAGAGGATGGCTTTAATCCCGCTCAAGTACATCTAATCCATAATGGCATCAACTGCAGTGAGCTATTAACCAGCGCCGATAGCACAAGCAATCTAAAACAACGGCTAGGCCTGAGTCCGAGTGATTTTTTGCTGGTCAGTGTGGGATCGCTAATCAAGCGCAAAGGCATGGATCAACTGCTGCACGCGTGCGCCACATTACGTTTACAAGGCATTCCCGCCCACCTTGCCATCATAGGTGAGGGACCAGAGCGCCAAGCACTCGAAAACTTACGCCATACCTTACAGCTTAATCAGCATGTAAGCTTTCTCGGTGAGCAGCCTGATGTGGTTAACCTTATTAGCCAAGGTGCTGATGTGTTTGTCTCAGGCGCCAGAGAGGAAGTGTTTGGTTTAGTGTTAGCCGAAGCGGGTCTGGCTAAGTTGGCCGTGGTGGCTCCGGATGTAGGGGGGATTAGCGAGGTAGTCAGCGATCAAATTTCAGGTCTGTTATATCCGTCAGGTGACATGACCGCCCTAAATCATATGCTACGTCGCTGTTATTTTTCTCCTAAGTTAAGGCTTGCACTCGGTAATCAAGGTTACCAAAAGGCAATCCGTCAATTTGACATTCATCAGCATTGTCAGCAGATGTGTAAATTGTATTTTCAGCTGTTGAGCCAACCCACCGCGCGCCAAGCTTGGCATAGTCATTGGCCCAGCTGGCACCAGCTTAATCTTGCCGCCAATCACCTAATCAACTTACTTGAACGCCGCTTACCTCGGCTTGGGAGAGCAGCATGAAAAACTCAGCACCTTTGTTATGGCTATTTGATCCTATCGACTTTCATGGCGGCTCTAAAGTCGCCACCGCCCATTTACTTAGCCAGTTGCCAGCCCATTATCAGGTCTTGGTGATCACCAGCCACGCCAATCACTGGCAAACCCTCGACCACGCAAAAGTAAGCTATCACTGCGTGAACCTGTACCAACCTAAATGGCTCAAAAATTGCGAACAAGGCTGGCGTTATTTTATCCGCCACTTAGTGCTAGCCATTCAACTTATTTGGTTGAAACTTTGTATCGGCCGCCCCGAAATGTGTGTCGGTGCATCTGGGCCGGGAGTCGATCTCGCCTTGTATTTGGCTAAGCCTTGGCTAAATTGTCCATTATTACAATGCATTCATGGCCCAGTTGCTAAATCCAACACCATAGCCAAAGCCTTACTCAGATGTGATTTACTGTTTTATTTAGCATCGACCAAACAATCCCTTGAGCATTGCTTGAGTTTAAAATTATCCAATATCGAAACCTCCGATTTTTTCGCTCAAGCCCATTGCCACTTAATGCAAAATGGCATTCCCGACAGTGCTTGGCCACGCCCCCGCCAGCAAGGTGCTAAAGGCGTTTTATGGGCGGCGTCGCTGCTAAAATGGAAAGGCTTGTCACTGTTCTTACAAGCCAGTCAGCAACTGGCCATTCCCACTCCTTGCACGGTTTGCTATATCCGCCCACAAAACAGTCAATTGGCTGTCGATGAAGCGCCGATCAATCTGCCCTATGTGCGCTGGTACGAAGCGCCAAATCATCTCGATGAGATCCGATCGCAGCACCAAATTTTTGTATCCACCAGCCAGCAAGAGCCATTTGGTTTATCGATTTTAGAGGCCATGGCCGCGGGCTTGTGCCCAGTTATTCCCGATGATGGCGCATGGTGGCACCAGCAGCTAAGTCATGGTCACAACTGTATTGTCTATCGCGCTAACGATGCCCAAGACTTGGCGCACAAGCTCAATTATTTACAGCAACATCCTGAGCGCCAAAAAGCGATAGGTTATGCCGCGCAACAGGTCGCCGAGCAATATCGCGCCGAAGTGTGCTATCGCCCCTTGGTATTCAAAATGCTTCGAGCCATGGCTTGGCAACACCTAGGAGGCGATCAATATGCGCAGCACTAAGGTAATTCGATGGTTGCAAACGAGCTGGCAACGCTACCGCCATATACTCAATCAAACCCTATTTTATGGTGCCAGCGTGGCGTTAATGAAGGGCATCTCGTTATTTATGCTGCCTTTTATCGCTCATCAGTTAACGCCCGCCGAGTTTGGCCGCTTAGAAACCTTAACCACCTTGGCCATTTTATGCAGTATCATTTTCGCAGCTGGCTTAGAGGACACCTTATACAAGCATGTCGGCTTTGCCAGCAGCCCAGCTGCAAAGCGCCAACAAGCAGCCAATATTTACGGTTTAAGTTGTGCGCTGGTGGCGCTAGTGCTGGTGTCTATACCTTGGTTAAGCCAGCTGGCAAAACACGGGTTACCCGGTGAATTAGCCTTACTGGATATTCAACTTATTTTGCTACAAGTTGCGCTAGAAGCCTGTATTGCCGTGCCCCTTGGCTGGCTCAGGCTAACCGACAAAGCTGGGTTATTTTTTGGTTTCGCCGTTGGCCGCGCCCTATTACAAGCCGTGCTCACTTTGGTGCTACTTCATACTATCGGTGGCATTCGCAGCATTTTACTGGCGGGCCTGATAGCCGCAGCATGCCAAGCCATAGGATTAGCTTATTACCAATTAAAAAGCAGTGGCATTCGTTTAAATTTAAACTTAGTGAAACCTGTGCTGATCTATGCCTTGCCCGTGATCGCCAGTGGTTTGGTGAACTTTCCTTTGGCGGGTTTAGATCGCTGGCTAATTGCGGCCTATGGCGATGAAGCTACCTTGGCGCAAGTGGCGATTGCAGCTAAGTTTGCTTTGGCTGGGGTGTTATTGTTACAACCCTTTACCATGTGGTGGTCGCCCAAACGTTTTACTGTGCTGGCGGACGTGAATGGCCAGCAAAATGCACTTAAGTTTCAATTATTGGGGCTTATCTTGCTCTCGGCTATTTGCATTACCGTGGCCTTCGTCGCACCACTACTCATCGCATGGCTGTTACCCCCTCAATATCACAGTGCAGTGACTGTGTTACCCTTTTTACTTAGCGTGGTGTTTTTTAAAGAAGCCTGCGAATTAGTCAATATTGGCTGCTTCAGCGGTCAGCACACCCATACCCAATTTAAGATAAATGCCTGTACTGCACTGTTTTGCGCCGCCTTGATGTGGCTAAGTTGCTATCTTAGCCAGTGGCTTGCTCCTAATCATCCGCAATGGCTGGTAATGGCGGTGCTGTCGAGTTTAATGTTGGGACAATTCGCCCGATTAGCCTTGTTTTATTATTTTAGCCAACAAGCTTTACCCCTTAATTATCCAATAAAATGGCTGGTGTTGGCGGGCGTGTTTACTATTTTAGCCTTATTTAGTGCCGCATTTTGGGTTTCCGTTAAAAGCGTCTTGGTCTATCTCGGTTTAGGCTTTATTTTGAGTCTATGCTTAAGTTTTGCTTGGCAGCAAAGCAGAGCCTCTATGCAGCCCACGCGAGCCCAACACGATGCCTAATTTTGACTTTACCCACCGCGCTAAGCTCAATCTCACCAACCACAAGGGTTGGCAGATTGCCTTAGCTAGCGTGAGCTGTGTGATGCTAGCGGTCATTTGGTGGTTTGCCCCAAATCCCCTTGTCGCGTTAGCGCTTGCCATCGCGCCTTTGGCCATTTTATTTGTGCTTAATGTGCCTTTTTTAATGGTGGTGCTGTTTGTTGCTTTTTCCTTCTTTCGCTTACATGAAGTGTTCCCGGTGATTTACAACTTTAAAATCCCCTTGATGTTATCGCTGGGCGCCATTGCCGCCTTGGGCTGGCATTTGTTGATTAGCCAACAAATTCAGCCATATTGGAACAAGGAGCTGGCCACCGTCAGTGTGTTTTTTGCTTTAGTGGTCATCGGGGTTATTTTTGCCGGTAACCGCCCCGTCGCCATCGCCTATTTTAATAACATCTACTGGAAAATCGCCCTAATGACCTTTGCCATTAGCTGGCTAACCAGAGAAGCCAAACATTTTGCTTTTTCCAGCCATATCAATGTTATTGCAGGCATCATGGTGGCGCTGGTGGCACTGAGTAACAAAGCCAATGGTATCGGCTTGGTGGAAGAAACTCGGGTGACCATAGGCCGTGAGCTAGGCTCTGTGCTGGGCGATCCTAATGATTTAGCCTTGGTATTAATGTTTCCCGCTGCGTTTGCGGCTAGTTTGTGCGTATCACCTAAGCTCAGTGCTTGGTCACGCATACTGGGCTTAGTCGGTTTAATCGCCGTCTTTGCTGCCGTAATCGCCACCCAAAGTCGCGGCGGCCTGCTCGGTATCGTTACTGTGCTGGCAGTGTTTGGTTATCGCTATATCAAATCAAAAGCCCTGCTGGGTTTAATTGGCACTCTGGGTCTTGCCATTCTTTATCTTGTTGCGGGGATTTCTGATCGCGCCTCGGGCGGCGCGGCGGAATCGGGCGTTGACGAGTCGGCCATGGGACGCTTATATGCGTGGGAAGCCGCGTTTAATATGGCGCTGGATCACCCGATTCTGGGCATGGGGCTGGATAATTTTTATTACAATTATTACTACTACAGCCCCCATTGGGATGGCTTAAATCATGCTGTGCACAGCACTTGGTTTGGTGTGTTAGCGGAAACCGGTTTCCTTGGCCTTGGCGTTTTTATTTATATGATAGTGGTGATGATCCGCTCATCCCTTCATTCGTTAAAACAAATCGCTAGCCACATGGAGCAAGTGCCTCCTGCCGTGTTTGCCACCGCTCAAGCTATTTTGGCAGGCTTATTAGGTACTGTGGTATCGGGTACGTTTTTAACTCAAGGTTTTACTTGGCCCATCTATATATTGATTGCACTGGTTGCCGCGATGAGCGAATGGTGTCGCAGCCATTTGCCAGAGTCATAGCCTAGTAGGAGCTGCAGTCATGCAGCGATTATTTTCACCAATCTAAAAACCTATCGGCTATTCCCTGAGCGAACTCAGGTCCTACAAATAACCAACAAGTCGAAAAATCAAAACATAAGGCACAAAAAAAGCAGCCGAAGCTGCTTTTTCTATTAGCCGAAGTGAATGATTACTTCTTCTTAACCGCTTTAGGGTTAGGAAGGTCGGTAATTGAACCTTCGTAAACTTCTGCTGCTAGACCCACAGACTCGTGTAGTGTTGGGTGAGCATGGATAGTTAGGGCGATGTCTTCAGCGTCCGCACCTAGCTCGATAGCTAGACCGATTTCACCAAGTAGTTCACCTGCGTTAGTACCCACAACCGCACCACCGATCACGCGATGAGTGTCTTTATCAAAGATCAGCTTAGTCATACCGTCAGAGCAGTCAGATGCAATTGCGCGACCAGAAGCAGCCCATGGGAATACCGCTTTCTCGTAGTTAACGCCTTGCTCTTTGGCTTCTTTCTCGGTTAAACCAACCCAAGCCACTTCTGGCTCAGTGTATGCAATTGATGGGATCACTTTAGGATCGAAGTAGTGCTTCTTACCCGCGATAACTTCAGCCGCTACGTGGCCTTCATGCACACCTTTGTGCGCTAGCATAGGTTGACCTACGATATCACCGATAGCATGGATGTGTGGCACGTTAGTACGCATTTGCTTATCAACCTCGATAAAGCCACGCTCAGTCACGTTAACACCGGCTTTTTCTGCATCTAGGCTTAGACCATTTGGTACACGGCCAACCGCAACTAATACCGCATCGTAAGCTTTTGGCTCAGCAGGTGCGTTCTTACCTTCAAAAGTAACGTAAATCGCATCTTCTTTAGCTTCAACCGCCACCACTTTCGTTTCTAGCATGATGTCGAATTTCTTCTTCACACGCTTAGTGTAAACTTGGATGATGTCTTTATCGGCAGCAGGAATTAGCTGGTCTGCAAATTCAACTACGTCAATGTTTGAACCTAGCGCGCTGTACACTTGGCCCATTTCTAGACCGATAATACCACCACCTAAAACAAGTAGACGCTCAGGTACGGTTTTCAGCTCTAGGGCACCCGTTGAGTCCCAAATACGTGGATCATCGTGAGGAATAAATGGCAACTTAACTGGACGTGAGCCCGCAGCTATAATCGCGTTATCAAAGTTAACTGTGGTTTTACCGTTTTTGCCTTCAACTTCAATCGAGTTAGGGCCAGTAAATTTACCAAAACCTTCAACCACTTTAACCTTACGCATCTTAGCCATACCGCCAAGACCACCGGTTAGTTGGCTAACTACTTTGTCTTTCCAGATACGAATTTTGTCGATATCGGTTTGCGCTTCACCAAAGATAACACCGTGCTCAGCAAGGGCTTTGGCTTCTTCAATTACTTTTGCAACGTGTAACAAGGCTTTAGAAGGAATACAGCCTACGTTAAGACATACGCCACCTAGGGTAGAGTATTTTTCAATTAACACAGTTTCCAAACCTAAATCTGCAGCGCGAAACGCGGCAGAATATCCGGCAGGGCCGGATCCTAGCACAACGACTTGTGCTTTCACTTCGTTACTCATTCTGGCCTCTTATTCTTTTGGCTTGTCGGGGTACAAAAAATCCCAACAAGTTTACAATCATGTTAAGAAAATGGAAGTAAAAAGGTCGGCAAACGCCGACCTCTTAACATTTACAGGACTAATTTACGTAAATCAGACAGTAAACCATTGATGGTGGTGATAAAGCGAGCACCATCCGCACCGTCAATAACACGGTGATCGTAAGAAAGAGCCAGTGGAACCATTAAGCGTGGTTCAAACTCTTTGCCGTTCCATTTTGGTTTCATATCAGACTTAGAAACACCTAGGATAGCCACTTCTGGCGCGTTTACGATTGGCGTAAACTGAGTACCACCGATACCACCAAGGCTAGAGATACTCATAGAGCCACCTTGCATGTCTTTACCGGTTAGCTTGCCATCGCGTGCTTTCTTAGAGATTTCTGCCAAGTCGCGGCTTAACTCGTGAATGCCTTTGATGTTAGCGTCTCTTACCACAGGTACCACTAGACCGTTTGGCGTATCTACCGCCACACCTATGTTGATGTACTTCTTGTAGATGATGCTTTCGCCATCTTCAGCCAATGAAGTGTTGAACTTGGGATGTAGCTCAAGCGCTTTAGCCACCGCTTTGATGATGAAGATAAGCGGGCTGATCTTGATGCCGTTACCTAGCTTCGCATTCATCGCGTTTTCACTTTGACGGAATGCTTCTAGATCTGTGATATCCGCTTCGTCAAATTGCGTAACGTGAGGAATAGTCACCCAGTTGCGGTGCAGCGCAGGGCCAGAAATCTTCTGGATACGAGACATCTCTACTGTTTCGATTTCACCAAATTTAGAGAAATCAACTTTCGGCGCTTTAACTACTTGCAGACCGTTACCACCGCCTACCGACGTTGCTGCGGTTGCTTTAGGACGCGATAGTTCGTATTTCACATACGCTTGTACGTCTTCTTTGATGATGCGACCTTTACGGCCTGAGCCTTTAACCTTAGTTAAATCAACACCAAATTCGCGCGCTAAACGGCGTACCGAAGGTGAAGCGTGCACTAGGCCTGAACCTTTTTGCTCCGCTGCACTTGGGTGATGCGGCACAGGTGGCGGCTTAGGCGCAGCTTGTTGCGGCGCTGCTTGTGCCGGAGCTGGTGCCGGTGCAGGCGCTGCTGCAACTGGCGCAGGAGCACCCGCTACCGTCACTTCAACGATAGCCACTAGGCTGCCTTCAGAAACCTTGTCACCCACGTTAAGCTTAATTTCTTTTACCACGCCCGCGAACGGTGCAGGTACTTCCATTGACGCTTTATCGCCTTCCACGGTAATTAAGCCCGCTTCTTCTTCGATGCTATCGCCAACAGCAACCAAAATTTCAGTTACCGCCACTTCGTCACCGCCGATATCCGGTACGTGAACTTCTTTTAGCTCTGTAGTTGAAGCAGCTGGTGCAGCCTCAACAACAGGCGCTGGAGCCGCAGCGGCTTGAGCCACTGGCGCGCTAGCAGGTGCCGCTGAGCCAGACTCAACCACAACAATCAAAGTACCTTCAGATACCTTATCGCCAACAGCAACTTTAATTTCTTTCACTACACCAGCAAAAGGTGCAGGTACTTCCATTGAGGCTTTATCGCCTTCAACAGAAATCAGACCTTGCTCTTCTTCAATGGTGTCGCCAACCGCAACCAAAATTTCAGTTACGTCAACTTCATCAGCGCCAATATCTGGCACTGTAATTTCACGAAGTTCACTGGCGCCCGTTGGCGCAGCCGCTGGCGCTGCTGCAGGAGCTGCAACTGGAGCTGGCTCGGCTGCGGGAGCAGGTGCTGCGGCACCGCCCGCTGCTGCAACGGTAATGATCAATGTGCCTTCAGACACCTTGTCACCGACCGCCACTTTAATTTCTTTTACTACGCCACCAAAAGGGGCTGGTACTTCCATTGAAGCTTTATCACCTTCAACGGAAATTAGGCCTTGCTCTTCTTCGATGGTGTCACCCACGGCGACTAAAATCTCGGTTACATCGACTTCGTCTGCGCCAATGTCAGGAACCAGAATTTCTTTAATATCAGACATTCTCTTAATACCTATTGTTATGCGTGCAGTGGGTTAACTTTGTTTACATCTATGTTGTACTTAGCGATAGCTTCAGCAACAACCGATTTCTCAACGCTGCCTTGCTTAGCAAGTTCAGTCAGCGCCGCAACCACAACGTAAGAAGCATTAACTTCAAAGTGACGACGTAGATTTTCACGGCTATCACTGCGGCCGAAACCATCTGTACCTAGTACCTTGTATGGACCTGGTACGTAAGCACGTACTTGGTCAGCATAGGCTTTCATGTAGTCGGTAGCCGCAACAGTAGGTACGCCCGCTTCAAGTACGGTAGTGATGTAAGGTACTTTTTCTTCAGCTAATGGGTTTAGCATGTTTTCACGCTCAACCGCTTGGCCTTCACGTGCTAGTTCGTTGAACGAAGTGGCACTGAATACCGTTGCATCAACGCCGTACTCTTCGGCTAGAATGCGCGCCGCTTCACGAACTTGCAGCATGATAGTACCTGAGCTTAGAAGCTGGATCTTAGCTTTGCCTTGACCTTTCACTTCGTCTAGCTTGTAGATACCTTTACGAATACCTTCTTCTACGCCAGCAGGCATTTCAGGCTGCTCGTAGTTTTCATTCATTACCGTTAGGTAGTAATAAATGTTTTCGTTGTCTTCGTACATGCGCTTCATACCGTCTTGGATCACCACGGCCAACTCATAACCATAAGTTGGGTCGTAAGTAATACAGTTCGGGATCACGTTCGCTTGAATGTGCGAATGACCATCTTCGTGCTGTAGACCTTCACCGTTTAGGGTTGTACGACCTGCCGTACCACCAATCACGAAACCACGCGCTTGTTGGTCACCTGCTAACCATGCCATGTCACCAACACGTTGGAAACCAAACATAGAGTAGTAGATGTAGAATGGGATCATCGGGCTGTTGTTGGTGCTGTAAGACGTTGCCGCCGCTAACCAATCCGCTTTCGCGCCTAGCTCGTTAATACCTTCTTGTAGTACTTGACCCTTGATGTCTTCTTTGTAGTAAGCCACTTGGTCTTTATCTTGTGGCGTGTACTTCTGACCTTGACGCGAGTAGATACCTACTTGACGGAACAAGCCTTCCATACCAAAGGTACGCGCTTCATCAGGGATAATAGGTACAATGCGCTTACCGATTTGCTTATCTTTTAGCAATACCGTCAAGATACGCACAAATGCCATGGTAGTAGAAATATCACGACCACCTGAGCCTTTCAGTACCGCATCAAATGCGCTTAATGGCGGTGTTGGCATTTCGATATCAGAATTAATGCGACGCTGTGGCAAAAAGCCTTTTAGCGCTTCACGGCGTGCCTTCATGTAGCGCACTTCTTCCGAATCAGGACCTGGGTTGTAGTATGGGATGTTTGGTAGATCTTCATCCGAAATTGGAATGTTGAAACGATCGCGGTAATGTTTGATCGCATCAAGGTCCATTTTCTTAACGCCGTGCGCGATGTTCTTACCTTCGCCCGCTGCGCCCATGCCGTAACCTTTAACGGTTTTAGCTAGAATAACCGTTGGACGGCCTTTGGTTTCTGCGGCTTTCTTGTAGGCTGCGTAAACCTTGTATGGGTCGTGACCACCACGGTTTAGACGCCAGATGTCTTCATCTGACATGTTAGCAACCATTTCAGCTGTTTCTGGGTGCTTACCAAAGAAGTGCTCACGGGTGTAAGCGCCGCCTTTAGCTTTGAAGTTTTGGTATTCACCGTCAACGGTTTCTTCCATTAACTGCAGTAGTTTACCTGACTTATCTTGTGCTAATAGTGGATCCCAGTAACGACCCCAGATAACCTTAATCACTTCCCAACCTGCGCCGCGGAAAGTACCTTCAAGCTCTTGAATAATCTTAGAGTTACCACGAACAGGACCGTCAAGACGTTGTAGGTTACAGTTGATAACAAAACATAGGTTATCTAGGCCTTCACGTGCCGCCATGCCAATAGCACCCAATGATTCTGGCTCATCACACTCACCGTCACCTAGGTAACAGTAAACACGCTGCTGTGAACAGTCTTTAATGCCGCGATCCGTTAGGTATTTCAAGAAACGCGCTTGGTAAATCGCAGAAATTGGGCCTAGACCCATAGATACCGTTGGGAACTGCCAGAAGTCAGGCATTAATTTAGGGTGTGGATATGAAGGTAAGCCTTTACCGTCTACTTCTTGGCGGAAGTGATCAAGCTGCTCTTCGGTCAAACGACCTTCTAGGAATGCACGAGAGTAGATACCCGGTGAAATGTGACCTTGGAAATAAACCAAGTCACCGCCGTCTTGCTCGTTTGGACCACGGAAAAAATGGTTAAAACCTACATCGTAAAGGGTTGCAGAAGACGCAAAACTTGAGATGTGACCACCTAAGTCTAAGTCTTTCTTCGATGCACGTAGCACCATAGCTAACGCATTCCAACGCACGATAGCGCGAATACGACGCTCTAGAACCATGTCACCCGGCATGTGCGGCTCTTGACCCGGTGGAATGGTGTTAACGTATGCTGTGGTTGCATCAAACGGTAAATGACCACCGCTACGACGTGTTTTATCAGCAAGTTTTTCAAGTAGGTAGTGAGCGCGCTCAGCACCTTCTTCTGAAATGACCGCTTCTAAAGCCTCTAACCATTCCGCAGTTTCCTGTGGGTCGAGATCTTGCTTCTGGATATCTGACATGGCAGTTTCCTATATGTTATTCACGATAACGTGACTGCTTTGGCACGTACAAACGAAAGTGTGTTTAACTTTATATTTGGTTAAATTACACCCAGTTATTCTTTTTGTTGCTGAACTCGGCGTAAAGAGCGCTCAAGGCGATTTTCTTCACGACTGATTTCCAGCAGGGTTTCTTCAATAAAAACCAGATGGCGATCTGACGCGTCTCTGGCTTTTTTAGGCGCTTTGCCCAAAATCGCATCAAGCAGCATTTTCCGGTGTTCGCTAATCGCTTTGGCAATGTCCGGTTTACGCTGCAATTGTTTTAAATTGTGTAATACATTTTGCTCTAACAAAGGTAGCAAACCGCGCATTAAATGCATTAAAACAAGGTTGTGCGATGATTCCACGATAGCCAAGTAAAAGGCTACCACAACCTTAGCTTCTGCCTCTAAATCTTGCCCATCTTGCTGTACTTTTTCGATATCAGCAAAGGCTTGACGAATTTGTGAAAAATCTGCTTCGGTGCCGCGTAACGCCGCATAAAAAGCAGAGATCCCTTCAAGAGCATGACGAAATTCAAGTAAGTCATATTGCGATTCAGGCGTGGAGTTGAGTAACTCATACAAAGGATCGGTTAACCCTTGACGTAACTCAGCACCAACAAATGTACCGCCACCATGGCGTCTTGTGAGTAAGCCACGTGCTTCAAGGCGTTGAATCGCCTCGCGCAGTGATGGCCTAGAAACATCAAACTGCTTAGCCAATTCACGCTCAGGCGGCAGCTTCTGACCGGGATTTAAACTTCCCTCCAGAATCATGCTTTCTAATTGCGCTTCTATCACATCGGCAATTTTAGGCTGTTTAATTTTTTGATAGGCCATGCTTTCTCGTTCAAGCTCATGTTTAGAGCAATTGGTATTACCAATTTCATTTGGCGCAAAAAATAGCAAAGCTCTAACATTTTGTCCACCAAAAAGCTGATCCTGATCAAAGGATTTTAGCCAAAAAACGACATTTGGGGTAAAAAAGGTCAGACCAATGCACTTTTCGTTACATATATCCAACCCTAACAATACATTTTGACAACTATGTTAAGAAAATGATGTTGCCCGCAAAAGCCGGTGGGAAACCGAGCTTTGTAAGAGCTATCACAAGATTTTTGCCTAGTGGTTAGTTTGTGGGACCTGAGCTTGCTCAGGGAATGGCGATGATAATTCGCCGAGCTAACTCGGCTTTCACAAGATTCCTGCCTAGTGGTTAGTCTGTGGAGCCTGAGCTTACTCAGGGAATGGCTATGATAATTCGCCGAGCTCGGCCGCTACAGGCCCTGCAAACTGGCCAAATACCTAGGCCAATCAAACCCACTACCAGGGTCGGTCTTACGCCCCGGCGCGATATCACTATGGCCGGTGATCCGCTGCGCGGTGATCAAAGGATAATACTTTATGATTTGTTCTGTAAGCTGAGTTAAGGTGTGATATTGGGCATAGGTAAACTCGCTGTCATCGGTGCCTTCTAGTTCAATACCGATAGAAAAATCGTTACATTTTTCGCGTCCCTGAAAATGGGATACGCCCGCATGCCATGCGCGTTTGGTTAACGGCACGTATTGCACTAATTCCCCATCGCGACGTATCAAGGCATGAGCAGAAACTTTAAATTGATGAATAATTTCAAAATAAGGATGCTCAGTCGGGTTAAGCCGACCGGTAAACAGCTGGTCAATATAGGGGCCGCCATATTGAGCGGGCGGCAAACTAATGGAGTGGATCACCAATAAGGAAATGGCTTCGCCCACAGGCCGAGCATCACAAAAGGGCGATGCCACTTGACGCGCACCGTCAATTTCACCTTGTTGATTTATCTTATATTTCATAATCTTCTCTATTATTGTGCCATTTCAACACGCGATGCGTATTATAAGCATATAAAACAACGCGTGAGCAGCCGAAGTAGGAGCGAGATGAATTCTGCCAATCCCACCAAAAAAATCAGTAAATGGATGTGGTTAATTGCATGGCTTTGCCTTGGCGCGCTACTTATTCAATATTTTAATAGCAAGTTAGCCAACCAATACAACCCGAATCAAGGGTTAAGTCAGCAAGGCCAAAGCATCACCTTGGTGCAAAACCGCCAAGCCCATTACGTGGTCAATGGTTTGATAAACGGCCAACAAGTTACCTTTATGCTCGACACCGGCGCAACCTCTACCGTGGTTCCCGCCCATATCGCCGAGCAGTTAGGTTTACAGCAGGGTTATCCCAGCTGGGTCAGTACCGCCAATGGCAATATTGAGGTGTATTCAACCATGATTAAAAGCTTGAGCTTAGGCCCGCTAACATTGTACGATCTACGCGCTCAAATTAATCCTTATATGAAGGATGACACCATCTTGCTCGGCATGAATGTGTTAAAGCAATTTAAAATGGTGCAACAAGGCAACCAGCTAACCTTAAGTTTTTACTAGTCGCTTCTTAACAGTGCGCGCCACAGGACTCAGCATGAACCAGCAAGAAATCGCCCACAGTGTCACCCTCGCCCTCACCGAAGATTTAAATGGCCTAAGCGCAGAGCAAGGCGATATTACCGCAAACCTGATTGCGCCCGACACTCAAGCCAAGGCAAGTATTATCAGTCGTGAGCCAGCCGTGTTTTGTGGTCAGGCTTGGGCCGATGAAGTGTTTAAGCAGCTGGGCAATACCGTTGTCATTGACTGGCAAGTTAAGGATGGCGATAAGGTAGCGCCTAACCAAGTGCTTTGTTACTTATCCGGCCCAGCGCGTACCTTGTTAACCGGTGAGCGCAGCGCGTTAAACTTTATTCAAACCTTATCGGGCATCGCCAGTGCAACGCACAAATACGCCAGCTTAATTGCCCACACTTCATGTCAACTGCTGGATACGCGCAAAACCCTGCCCGGTTTGCGCAATGCATCAAAATATGCCGTCACCTGCGGCGGCGGCCATAACCACAGGATCGGTTTATATGACGCTTATTTGATCAAAGAAAACCACATCATAGCCTGTGGCGGCATTAACCAAGCGGTAAGCCAAGCCAAGACGCTAAATCCCAATGTAAAAGTGGAAGTGGAAGTGGAAAACCTTGATGAGCTACAACAAGCCCTTGATGCCAAAGCCGATGTGGTCATGCTAGATAACTTTAGCGTGGCCATGATGCAACAAGCCGTCGCCCTCAACAACACCGCGACTAAATTAGAAGTGTCCGGCAATGTGGATACCAGCACTATCGTTACTTACGCCGAAACTGGGGTTGATTTTATATCAGTAGGTGCCCTCACCAAGCATGTGCAAGCCGTGGACTTATCGATGCGCTTTGTGGGTTAGCCTCTGCTTTTGTGGAGCCGAGCTCGCTCGGCGAATATCTCCCCCATTCCCTGAGCAAGCTCAGGTCCTACAAGAGCCTGAATCAACTAGCCGAGCCTTGTGGGTAGTTCTATTTTTATGGGATTCTCAGCTTTTGTGGGAGCCGAGCTCGCTCGGCGAATATCCCCCCATTCCCTGAGCGAGCTCAGGTCCTACAGGGCGGGGCTCCATACTTTTTCCTTATATATCAATATTTAAATTTTGCGATGTAAAGTCGCAATTTTGTCATATTGGCACGAAAGTGCTTGATAAAAAGGTGAGCCTTTCATTAGAATCGCTGCGTTGCTAACTATCAACACAGGAGTGATTAACCTAAGCCTGCTTATTTGCGATACAAATAATGCATAACTCAGGTAATTCGCGACTGTTTAAACTGATTGCTGATGAGCAAGAATGCAGCAAGGTGTGATTGCCTTAACAGAGTAAAACGAAACTTAACTGCGTTTATCTTTGCAAAGTGTGAAATACGCCACTGTGGACTAAAGTTTAAGTGTGAAAACATGATCTAGCTAACTTGTGTTAGATCAATTTTCTTGAGATGTTACAACACAGGTAATGGAGCATTAAATAAACTCCGGTTACCTACCCTTATCCCTAATAAAAACCGTAAGTGAAGGAAGTCCTTTATGAACAAGCAAATGAACAAAGCACAACAGGGTTTTACCCTAATCGAACTATTGATCGTGGTAGCGATCATCGGTATTTTGGCAGCGATTGCATTGCCGGCTTACCAAACTTATACCCAAAAAGCTAAGTTTTCTGAAATTGTTGCAGCTGCTCAGCCTTACAAAAGCTCGGTTGAAACCTGTGTACAAACACAAAGTCCAGCGGGCTTATGTCAACCAAACTCAGCAAATGTAAACCCTGATATTACAGCTGCAGGCACAGGTCGTGCGAAACCATATGGTGATATAGCGTTAGCAGCGTTGACTACCGATGCTGCAGCAACTGATACAGCTGATGGTAAAAAATGGACTATTACGATAACAGCTACAACTGCTTCTGGCCTAGTCGATGGAGCAGGTGCTGGCCTAACATACATTTTGGTTGGTACTGGTGATGCAGCTGGGCGCCTAAATTGGGAACAAAACCCAACTGCTACTCCTGGTTCATGTGTAGCAGCAGGCGTTTGTTAATTTAATTTATGTCAATAACACAATCCACGAGCGGTCTGTTAGCTAATCTAGCCGCTCGTGGCTTTTTCCCCAAAGAAAAAGCCCAAACTATTCTTGTTGCCACCAAGTCTGAAAAACTCCCGTTAGTCAGCTATTTAGTGCAAAACAAAATTATCAGCTCCAAAGAGCTGGCTGATTTTTGTGAAGCGGAATACGGCATTCCCTTACTGGATCTCGACTCTTTTCATTTAGACGATATTCCCGATAAGTTTGTTAATGAAAAACTAATCGAAAAGCATCACGCGCTGCCGATTTACACCCAAGGCCATACCCTGTACATTGCCATGTCTGATCCTACTAATGTGGGTGCACTGGAAGACTTTGGCTTTAGCTTTGCTATGCATACCGAAGCCTTGCTGGTTGAGGAAGATAAGCTACAAAAGGCGATTGAGAAGCTCACTGAGGATGATACCTCAGCCCTTGGCGATCTGGATGAAAGCGAAATCGGCGATATCGATGTCGATGACAGTGAATCGCGCCTCGATGAAGCGCAAAATATGGGCGATGATGACGCCCCGATAGTTAAATACATCAACAAAATTCTGTCCGATGCCATTCGCAAGGGCGCATCGGATATTCACTTTGAGCCTTATGAAAAAAAATACCGGGTACGCCTGCGTATCGATGGTATTTTAACCGAAGTCGCCACACCACCGGTGAATTTAACCAACCGCTTTTCTGCTCGATTAAAGGTCATGTCTAAGCTTGATATTGCCGAGCGCCGTATTCCCCAAGATGGTCGGATTAAGTTAAAGCTATCGAAAAATAAATCCATGGATTTGCGTGTTTCTACCCTACCAACCATGTGGGGCGAAAAAATCGTAATGCGGATTTTGGACAGCTCGGCGGCTAAGCTAGATATTCACGCCTTAGGCTACAGCGAAAAACAAAAAAAGCAGTATTTGGATGCAATTAGTAAACCTCAAGGCATGATATTAATTACTGGGCCGACCGGCTCGGGTAAAACCGTTTCCCTATATACTGGCTTAAATATCCTTAATACGCCCGAGCGTAATATTTCTACCGCAGAAGATCCGGTAGAGATTAACTTAGAAGGCATTAACCAAGTACAAGTCAACCCCAAGGCGGGCTTAACCTTTGCCAGTGCCCTGCGCTCATTCCTGCGTCAAGATCCAGATATCGTGATGGTGGGTGAGATCCGTGACCTTGAAACCGCCGAAATTGGTATTAAAGCGGCGCAAACGGGTCACTTGGTCCTATCGACCTTACATACTAACTCAGCATCAGAAACCTTAACTCGACTCTTAAATATGGGCGTGCCTGCCTTTAACGTAGCCAGCTCGGTGACCCTGATTATGGCGCAGCGTCTTGCCCGAAGATTATGCGAGCATTGTAAAGTGCCAGAGCAAATCCCTAACCACGAATTGTTAGAGCTTGGCTTTACCCAAGCTCAAGTGGCCAAAGGCATAACCACTTATAAAGCGGTCGGTTGTGATAAGTGTACCGATGGTTATAAAGGTCGGGTGGGCATTTATGAAGTGATGGTGATGTCGGAAACCCTCAGCCGCGCTATTTTAGATAATGCCAATGCTATGCAACTTAACGATATCGCGCAAAAAGAAGGCATGCATACGCTGCGACAATCAGCCCTGATTAAGGCCGTGGAAGGAGTCACTAGCCTTTCAGAAGTGACCCGCGTCACCAATAATTAGTCTTTATTAGCCAACAAGTTAAACTCACCTTATACTCTATACTCATATCAGTTGGTGCAGACATTTGGCTGCATCAAATAGCACAGTCATTTGTCGCATTGAGCTTAGCAAGGAATTTATATGGCAGTAGCAACTAAAGCCAAAAGTGCCCCCAAAATCCATACCTTTAAGTGGAGCGGCGTCAACCGCAAGGGCAAAAAAGTTTCCGGTGAAATGCAATCGGAATCGGCCGCTCAACTAAAAGCGGAGATGCGACGCCAAGGCGTAAATATTACTAAGGTGACTAAAAAGACCGAGTCTTTTTTAAGTAGCATAGGCAACAAAGTCAAGCCGATGGATATCGCCGTGATCTCAAGGCAAATTGCGACCATGTTACAAGCCGGTGTGCCTTTAGTTCAAACGCTGCAAATGATAGGTAAAAGTAACGAAAAGCCAGCCATGCGGGATCTAATCGGTCAGATCACATCGGAAGTAGAAACCGGTACGCCTCTTTCTGATTCCCTGCGTAAACATCCAAAATATTTTGACGATCTTTATTGCGACCTAGTACAAGCCGGTGAGCAATCGGGAGCATTGGAAACTTTATTTGATCGCATTGCGATATATAAAGAAAAGGCCGAGGCGTTAAAATCAAAAATTAAAAAAGCCATGTTTTACCCAGCCATGGTTGTCTTTGTTGCCATCACGGTTACCTGTATCTTATTACTATTTGTTATTCCACAATTTGAAGACATCTTTAACGGCTTTGGTGCAGAACTTCCTGCCTTTACCCAATTTGTTATTGGCTTATCGCATTTACTGCAAAAATGGTGGTATATCGTTTTTGCAGCTATTGCTATCGGGGTGTTTTTATTTAAAAAGGCGCATACTAAGTCTGAAAGCGTCCGTGACAACACAGATAAATTTATCCTTAAGCTTCCCGTAGTGAATACGATTTTACATAAAAGCGCCATGGCGCGCTTTGCTCGTACCCTGTCAACTACCTTTGCCGCCGGTATCCCACTGATAGATGCCTTATTATCAGCTGCTGGCGCATCGGGTAACTATGTTTATCGCAGTGCGATTTTAAATATTCGCAATGAGGTTATTGCGGGTATGCAGATGCATGTGGCTATGCGCACCACGGGCGTATTTCCTGATATGGTGACGCAAATGATCATGATAGGTGAAGAATCGGGTGATCTTGATGGCATGCTGACCAAAGTCGCTGATATTTATGAGCGCGAGGTAGATGATGCTGTTGATGCGTTAACCAGCTTGATTGAACCTATGATTATGGTGGTATTAGGCGTAGTCGTTGGTGGCCTAGTAATCGCTATGTACTTACCTATCTTTAGCCTAGGCTCGGTCGTTGGCTAACTTGTTATAACTCGGATAATGTTAATGCAAGATGTAATTTTAGTAATGGAGGCCTACCCCGCCTCCATTATTGTGTTTGCAGGGGTATTAGGCTTAATGGTCGGTTCATTTTTAAATGTGGTGATCCATCGCCTGCCAATTATGACGCAACAAGAATGGCAATCAGAGTGCCGTATTCTGTTGGCTGATGAATTAAAAACCCAACCAAAAGAGCAACCTAAAACCATCTACAACCTGGTTGTACCTCGCTCAGCTTGCCCTAAATGTGGCCATAAGATCACGGCGCTTGAAAATATTCCGGTGATCAGCTGGTTAGTATTGAAAGGCAAGTGCAGTGAATGTGCTAACCCGATTTCTGCTCGCTACCCTAGTATTGAGCTACTGACGGGATTAATGTCGGTTGCCGTTGCTTTTGTGGTACCGTTTGGTTGGCCGCTGATGCTGGCGCTGACCTTAACCTGGTTTTTAGTGGCAATGACCTTTATCGATCTTGATACCATGCTACTACCGGATCAATTAACCTTGCCGCTATTATGGCTTGGCTTGTTGGCCAATATATTTGGCACCTTTACCGACCTGCAAAGTGCAGTGCTTGGCGCAGCCGCCGGTTATTTGAGCCTGTGGAGCATTTACTGGGCATTTAAATTACTCACAGGTAAGGAAGGCATGGGCTATGGTGACTTTAAGCTGCTTGCGGCCTTAGGCGCTTGGTTTGGTTGGGTGTCGCTGCCTGTGATTATTTTGCTATCGTCCTTTGTCGGCGCGATAGCGGGTATCGCGTTAATGGTATTGGCAAAAAATGGCCGTGGCCAAGCAATCCCATTTGGCCCCTATCTGGCTGGAGCGGGCTGGCTGTATTTGGTTTATGGCGAACAATTAATCGAGATGTATTTTTCGTTTATTCTTTAGTCTGTT
>NZ_JBKFDK010000005.1:0-193421 GCF_046452435.1 Motilimonas thetidivivens | reverse complement strand
TCGCATTAAAATCGACGGCCAATACTCCGGTTGCTTTGTGTCGTTCGCTGTCGCTCCCAAATTAACACAAAGCAACCTACGTATTAGCCGCGCTTTATGCGGGCGTTATGAGTAAAGATGACTGACGAACTACCGTGCCCAGTTTGTGGTTTTAAAACCGTAGAAGACAATTATGGCAGTTACATGATTTGTGAAGTCTGCAACTGGGAAGACGACGGTGTCCAGCTTGCAAACCCATGTTCTAAAGGTGGAGCAAATGGTTATTCTCTTGCTGAAGCTCAAGCAAAGCTACTAAAAGAATATCCTATTCCTGTTAGCGAAGTGGATGGCATCAAGCGAAGTAAAACTTGGAGGCCACTAAACTCCAGAGAAATTGACGAAGCCAAAAGCCAGCTAAGTTCAGGACCTTGGCCAAACAAAGGGATTCTTTATGAGTCTGAAACTTATTGGTATAAAAACTCATAAGTGGGCGTTAGGCGTCAATTGGCTTTTTTAAACAACAGAGTACCTTTAACTCGTTTCAATTTAGTCGAGGCTGTATATGCACAAAGAACAATTAAGCCTACTGGTAGAGGAAGGGCACCCTGCGTATGAGTGGGCAAAAAAACAGTCGGATTCTGTAAGCGCTTTTGGTCACATTGGAACACACATAGATTGTTATGACTCAGAGCCAGAAGAGGCGAAATATGAAGTTGAAGCTGAGGTTTTAGACTGTACTGTTAGAATGCCGTTACTTAGTGATATTTCGGGTTCAGATTTTTCAGGAAAAGCACTTGTGTTGTTTACTGGGAATATCGAAAGAAATATCTATGGAACAGCAGAGTATGGAGCTATGGACACTTCAATTACAGCTGACGTTCTTGATTGCATTCTAGAAAAAGCTCCAGCATTTATCGTAATTGACAGCTACGGAATAGGTTCTCACGGTGATGAACATATTAGGTTTGATAAAAGGTGCGAGTCAAACGGCTGTTTTGTAATTGAGAATGTAAACTTATCTCAATCAGTAATAGGCACAATGAAGAAATTGCAAATTGAGTTTGATAAATCATCAAAATCAACAGGAAAAAGGTGCAAAATAACAGCGCTTTGCACCTGAATATAAGTCGCCTAACAAGAGACTAAGAATGATTCACACCGCTCGGCGCTGTCACTTCAAGCCAATTTAGTGTTTATGGCACAATGCCTTAGGTAAGGTGTCTGCGTTGTTCACACCTTAATTTGGCGTTATGCTACCGAGTCAAAATTGACTCAAATTTAACGTTTTGCAATAACAGAACGGTTCGTATAGTTTTGATAGTTATTGTTGTATTTTGGATTAACAAATGACTAAGAAGATATACGTTATAAGGCATGGTGAGACGGTGTTTAATTCAGAGCAAAGACTGCAAGGACATTGCAATTCGCCGCTCACGAACAAAGGAAAAGCACAAGCACGTTCAGTTGGCGCTGAGTTAAAGAAGCATTTGTCTGGACACAAATATCAAGTATATTGCAGCCCGCTTGGACGAACCGTACAGACTGCAACGATTATCTGTGAGGCAATTAATTTTCCCCAATTAGATTTGTTGCACGATGATCGCTTAAAGTGTACCAAATACTGGACAGCCATCTAAATAACCGCGATTTGATGGTTGAAGCTGGCGCACAAAAAGCCAGCGCAAAAGGCTGGAACTTGCTGAAAAGGTTCACTACTGATTCATTAATGAACGAAAGGTTTGGCTAAAATGTTATTAGAAATCCGTAGCTCTGACTGGATGTGTAATTTTTAGTCATGATCAATCTTGCTTGTTAAGCAAGTTACGCAGTTAGTTTGTACAGCTGGGAAAAATTAGCCAAATCCACTCAGTCGGTGACATGCTGCTTGGCCACGTGTCCAGCAGTGACCTGCTTGGATGCTATGTGCTGTGAGGTGTTCCCAGCTGCCTGCTGCGCTGCCAAAGCTACGGCTAAAGTGGCTGACAAGTTGCAGCCAGCTATCTTGCTCAATGCCCAGCTCGTGCAAAAGCTTTGGTTGATTGGCGGGAATGTAGCCACGCTTATCATCACGAATGGCGCGCCCTGTCCAGTCGACTAATTGCAGGTACTCTTCAAAATAGAATGGAATTTCATGGGGTTGGCGTGAATCAAATTGACGCTCAAAGGGCAATAGTTCGGATTTCGTTACCTGATTGGCATCTTGCTTTGCTTTATATTGCTGTATCCGCTCATAAATCGAGGTGTATTCTTGCTCTTCGATGCGCTGGCACATATCGGCACGTATTGGATTTAAATCGATATAAGCCATGCACGTCAGCAGCGCTTTTTCATCCAGCAAGGCTTGGCTTTTAAACCGCCCTTCCCAAAAATGGCCCTTACACTTGTCTTCCTGATTGGCTCTGCGGGCGATATCTTCGTTTAAACAACGCATAAACCAACTGATGTCTTTAAGGCGTTTACGCCACTTTGCAATCAACTCAGCAACCACCTCTTGTTGAGCATTGCTCTGTTGTTTACCCATTCGCCAATCATCCACCAACATGGGCATAGCAAACAATTGTTGCCAGCGGTCCACGACGTCAACATCCGATAAATCACGGTTATCGGCTAAATTAATGTGCAATATCATATGGTAATGATTACTCATAATGGCGTAAGCACAGATATCTATGGTAAAAATACTGGCGAGTTGTCTGATTTTATCCAGCAGCCAAGGCTTACGATGTTCGTAACTTTTTTGAGTGTAGTGGTCGATGCCGCATAAAAAAGCGCGACGCACGCAGCGGCTGGTGACATGGTAATAAGGCGTTGATTCAGGGCAAATCAACTGCTCGCGAGATAAAGTCATGGCCACATCCTGCTCATAAGTGGTCTGCTAACTATGGAACAGGATGTGAGTTAGCGCAAAAAGTGATGGGTGGCCTGTTACTCTCTTTTTGAGCTTTCTCCGTTTGGTTTTGTCACCGTTAGCATACCTAGGTTAAAGGTAGCTGGAGGAGGCTCAATGATTATCAAGGCGCTCAAGACGAACTAACAAACGCTTGTCATTTTTGGTTCGGTTAAGTTCAATGTTATAAGTGGTCATATTTAGTTGGGTGGTTGGTTTGTTATCCACTTAGCTTAGCGTTACTATAGGTAGCGGATCACTAGAATAAGCTTGCTCTCACATCTGCAATGGTGATGAAGAGTTTGTTTTCAGCATCTTGAAATGCTTGAAAACCATAGCGTTCATAGAAATGTTTTGCTCCGTCTTTAGCGTCAACGATAACAACTGGAAATGCAACGCTATCACTAGCGGCTAATAGCTTTCTGAGTGCGTCGATAAGCAGCCACTCACCAAAGCCTTTCCCTTTGTATCGGTCATCGACAGCAAGACGGGCAATCAGACCACCAGAGGTGGATGATTGGTGCTTTTTTTGTAACTTATCAGGCAATGCCTTTAAGTCAATTGGTGCCATTGTTAGCGTGTAAAAGCCGATGACATGTGAGTTTTCGCTATCATCTTCCAAAACAAACGTTCTGGTGTTGTCCTTCTTTGCTTGCTGACTCGCCATTCCTTTTAAGTAATTATTGAGAGCTTCGATGCCACAGTTAAATCGGTTTCTATCATGTTTAGCTTTATCTAGAAGTACCGTATTCATCATTGAGTTTTGCTCTCGTATCGATCAGCTGCAGCTTTTAGTTTTGAGTTTTGTGTTGCAGGACGGTCTAAAGCTTCCATGAGCAACATCGCATCAACTTGGCTCAGTTTTAAAGCTTGCTCACGTTCGATGACTTGTTTGGCTTTTTCGATTGCAGCGCTTAGAACAAACGAGTTGATGCTAGACATGCCAGCGATCGCGGCAGCCTTAGTAAGTAAGTCTTGTGTATCGACATCAACTCTAGCGGTGATGCGAGGCAAAGTAGTCGCCATAATGTTATCTCCTATTGTGTCAAAGTGTCACATGTGTATTATGGTCTTAAAGTGTGCAATAATCAATCTCTGTGTCACTTTGGCACGCAAACTAACAAACGACTATGGCATCAATAGGTCATTTTTACCAAATAGAGTAACTGGACAGTCATCTCTTTTGCGATTGTTATGGTGCCTTGGTATAACAATGCCTATTATTTTATGTGTCTGTCCGGTCATCCTTCGGTACAAAAGCATCGAGAAAGCAATGTCGAATAAATCCGTTTTAGAAAGGCTTTTAGTCGAAATAGATGAATACGATAAAAATCGTAAAGATCGAGATGCTTTTGCACAAAAAGTGTACGACTCAATCGAAGCCCTAGAGGGAATACCTTATTCAGTACATCAGGAAGGTAGAGATTGGCAGTATAAAATCGAAACAGAGGGTTACTTTCATGAAGAGGGCTTTGAGTCAGAAACCCAAGAAGTAATTCCCAAACTTAAAGAGTGGGTAAATGAGCTTATTCAGGCCCACAGTTAATAAGCTAGTGTTTGAAGCGTTATGTATTTTAGATCCAGTCATAATTAAAACGCGCTGAAAAAATACATACAGGGAATATAAACAAATCTAAAACAGTGAGTTACACTTCGATTTGCTACACGTTTAACCCACTATTTTTGGCCAATTGAGCAGCGTTAGACTCTGAGGGAAAATGTTCTCCGATTCGCAGAAAATTGAAACATATAAAGTTCTTGGGCAAATTGCGATGGGCTCTGGCACAAGTGAGTATAAGTGCGCTTGGGCTATGAACTTGCTTGAGCAAGGAGTGGATTCGGCACATCTTGCTGTCCTTGCGACTCTCCTGAAACCAATAAACGAGTTTGAGGCCGATGATTATTTCAATAGGGTTTTAAATGAGCTCAATATCAATCGCCCCTGTGATGAAGACGCCATAGAAGGATATGCCAGAGTTTTAATGAAAGAGGTGATCGACGGTTCTTTAACCCCAGAAGCTGGCGCCTCAATGATATATAACGCAAGCATTCAACTTGGTGTCCCCGCCTCTTTGGGAGAATTTCCAGTTCTCGAGGACGAATGGCATTGTGAATGCATTAATGGCTGGTCAAAAGAGCGCAGAAGAGCCGAAATTATTAAGGCATGCAAGGCGGCTTATAAAGCTCTTAATTACCCAAATATATTCAAAGCCTAACTGGTTTTTGGTCTCGCCATATTGATGACACTAATCGGCTTTTTTACGCTGTCGATGACCAAGCGATGACGATAATTTCGTGCCGTTATCACACTAAATCAGGTTCATAAATGCATGAACACATAGCGTGTGCTTACCCGCAAGATTAAACCCAACCAGATGAAATCCCCCTGTTGCCAACATCAAACAAAATGGGATTGGTAATACTTAGGTGTAACCGCCAATTTCTTTTTAAAATTGCGCTGAAAATGTGCTTGGTCAGCAAAGCCTAAGCTGAGCGCAACCTCACTGATGCTTTGCCCTTGCCTTAGCATGGCTTTTGACCGCTTGATCTTTTCGTCAATGAGATAGGCATAAGGGGGCTGGCCAAATTGATGGCGAAAAGCGCGGATAAACTGATAGCGACTCATCCCCGCTTCATTAGCAAGGGATTCTAGCGACTGCAGTGTGTTTAGCTCATCACACATTTTATCGCGCACCCGCTTAAGCACCGAAACGTGACTGAGATTACGCGCGACAGGCGCTTGCTGCCAAAAGCACGCCGCCACAAAATCATATAAAGCCTGCTCGGCTTGCAATTCACTTTCGGCGGCTAATAAGGCGCTAAATAAGGCTACAAATCCTTTTCTGATCAGTGGGCTACGCTCTAAATCATGCCTAAACGGGATGTAATCTACACTTTTCTGGCGCGCATTAAGTGAGACTAGATCACGCTGGATCTCACCCATTTTCAAGGCATCCACAAACAGCATGCTGTAAGACCAAAGCCCCGCTTTGGGGTTACATGAATGCAAGTCAGCCGGATTAATGGTGACAATATCACCTGTCCCCGCATCATGGCTGTGATGACGATTTTTGTAAATCGCAGCGCCTTGATCAATCATACCAAACGAAAATTCATCATGAGAATGCGCCGCATAACAAGCGCGACTTTGATTCGCTACCCGCATTTCAACCCAAGGCAGAAGCGAGCTTTGCTTAAAGTGCGTGCTGGTATCTTGCTTCATTTGATTATATCCATATCACCACGACCGAAAGAGTGAGCACCAGTGCCATCGCCCGATTAAACAGAGTTTGTCGATGCGGATACGAAAGCTGCTGAGCTAAACAATGCCCTAACCAAGCCCAAACACCAATTCCCACCAAGCAAACCAGCAGTGACACCAAAACATACAGGGCTAACCATAGCATTTTATGGTGCTGTCCGAGCACATATATACTCACACCCGACAAAGCATAAAGCCATGCTTTGGGGTTCAACAGCTGCGTGATGCTGCCCGTCCACCAGCCAGATTGAGTCCGCTTTTGATGAGCCAACGGGACGCTAGGCGCGGTAAAAATCTGGTACGCTAAGTACAGCAAAAATGCACTGCCAAACCATTGCATTAATGTTTCTAAAGCGGGTAACACGGTTAACAGACTTTGCATTAGCACACCACACAGAGCCACCACTAAAGCATATGCAAATGAGGCTGCCACCACGTGTTTTATCGCCTCTCCCACGCCCTGCGATGCTGCAGTACTGGTTGCAAGCAGGTTCACCGGACCCGGTGTAACAGCGCCAACAAAGGCAAATGTTATCATTGCAATAATTTGGCTAGTCATAACTTTCTCCTCAATCAGAGGTGTAAAGTACAGTAAAACAGCAGCCGATTATTGAATGATATTGCAGCCGTAAACTGAACGCGCTAGCAGCAGATTTTCGGCCACTAGCGCAAGTTAATCAAACGCGAGGGGAGCTTATTGGGCAGGTTTAAAACCCAAAATGGTTACTTTGGCACGCTTACTGATCAATACATTACCGAGAGAATCATAGCCTAGCTCGATACGCTCTAGTTTTATATCTTCCCCTTTGGGTAAGACTAGCGCACGTGTTTCCATGCCCTTATTCAACAGTCCCAACACGTCGTACTCTTTTTCATCGCCATTGCTCATGAAGACTTTTACGCTTTTGATTCGCACCGTACCTTGGTCAACATGCAGCTTAATTTTGCTGACGGCACGCTCTGCCATATATGGCTTTACTTCGTCGGTTTCAGATTTAAACGATACCGTTTTATGGCCAATTTCAATCCATTCACCCTTGCCCTCTGCTAATGACCACGGACTGAATACAGTGAGTAATAAACCAAAAACAAGTGCCAATTTTTTCACTCTTCCCCCTAAAGTTATGTATATCAACGCGCTAAACGTGATTCGCTGTTAAGTATATTTGATATTGCAGTGACTAATAAATATTGATTTATGCATATTTTCTTTATTTATGCACTATAAAACAGGGCTCACTGGTAAAAATTAAGTTGATTTACCTAGCTCAGTATTATCGTGGTTAAGATTGGAGCATAACTGACAGAGGAGTTTGATGGGGTATTATCGCAAAGCAGATAAAAACGAGGAGCTTGAATAGATAGCAAGAAGCTGGTTATAAAGCTTGCGCACTGTCGACACAGCGACCTTAATGCCTAGACGAAATAGAAATAACAGCGAAATAACAGGGCAGCAAGATAGTACACCTACCACTTTTTGCGCTAACTCACTTCCGCTCCCTTTGCTGGATAAGCTAGTTATATGCGCGTTGCACGATAAACCTCCCCTAAAGTCAGATCATCGTGCCATATATCCATTAGCTTTATCTGATACTTAGCGTCTATGTCTTCAGCCAAGGTTTCTATTTCTAGCGAATCTGCCATCCATTGATGGGGGTAAAGCGCACGATAGATATCAAGAATTTTATCTGTTGGTGCAAACTGCAGCCTGTCTCGCTCATCAAAAGCAAATGCCAAGGTGAAATCACTTAAAAAGCGTCGGATGTCTTGCTTAGTCGCATCAGGAAAGGCCCGCTGCCAACGACGTCCCGTACAGACACGCCGACGATACTGTTTTGGCAAAGGATCATTCCCGCAAACTAGAACAATCATAATGATGACAAATATAACAACCAGCATGAATTCCATCTTAACTCCTTGGCTAAGCTAGCTTACACGTCACAATGACAACCCACCAATCCATGGCCGAAACACCCAACTGATAACCTCACCAAACTCAACTGGCAATTATCTTATTTGCCTATTCCTAAGCCTCGCCAATCAGGGTCAAGATAAAACAGATTAACATAGCCACCTAACCTTGCGTCTTCTAGTTCAAGTCCAGCCTTGAACTCAAGCTGACCAATGATTTCGTCGCCAGCCATAACGTGTAAAAAACCACTCGGATTATGCTCTGACAAGTATTCAAACCATTCAACTGTCTCGTGTTCGCTGTAGCCAGCGTCATGGCCATAGCTAACCTTATAAGCATCTTTTCGAAAACCAAGGCAAATTGCTAAGCTTTTATTCAAATCAACTTGCGCATAGGTCAACTCTAAATCCATTTAATCATTCCAACTTAAGGCAAGCTATCCCTTTGGTATTTCAAATTGGGTAATTTAAACTGAATAAATCAAACTTGGTAATTAAAACGCAAGTAACAAAGGGCTAACCAATCATTGCCACCAGCGTGTTGCACTAAATGCAACACGCCTGATCACATACGACTAACTATAAAAAGCTGACAAAGTCATCCATGCTGAGGGTTTTCGGCGCTGGCGGCTCAGCGACCTTAGTGCCTAGATACAAAAAGCCCACTAGACTTTCGTGTTCGGTTAACCCTAAGCCTTGTTCCACGTCTTGGTTGTAGCACAATTCGCCCGAGCGCCAAATACCACCGTAACCAAGGGCTTGCGCAGCCATTTGCATCGCATGTACGGCGCAGCCTGCCGAAATCACTTGCTCGACTTCGGGGACTTTATGCTCTGGTGTCACACGGGCAACTACAGTGATCACCAAAGGCGCTCGCTGTGGCATATTTTGTGCCTTTTGCAGTGCAGCATCATCTGCACCTTGAGCTTGCATGGCTTGATAATAAATATCACCCAAACGCAATAAGCCATCACCTTGGGCAATAATAAAGCGCCAAGGGTGTAGGCCGCCATGATCGGGGGCGCGAAGGCCTGCTTGAATAATGGTTTCAAGTTCACAGCTATCGGGAGCGGGCTCGGTTAAGCGCGCACAAGAGCGACGTTTAAGTAGTAAATCCATGGCTAACATAAAGCGAGACTTCCTTTGCTAAATAGTAATCAATATCATAATAGTTGAGCTAACAAGATGAAACCTTTAGCACAAAGAGTTTTTTCTTGATGGCTTCTCTAGTAAAGTGAAGCGATAAATTAAGGAAGGGAATACGATTTTGCGTGCATTTAAGTGGATTTTTAGAACCATAGGCAAAACCATCAATTTTGTCCGGTTGTTAATATTAAATTTAATTTTTCTCGCCATTGTGGCCGTGGTTGTGCTGGCATTTAACACCGACAACAGTGTTCAAGTGCCCCAAGGTGCCGCCTTAACCTTGGATTTATCGGGGATAATTGTTGAAGAGCGCCGCCCGGTGGATCCGTTTCAAGAAATCTCCAATGAGATTTTTGGCCAAGATCCTAATCAATTTCGTGAAATTGCGTTAACCGATGTGATCCACGCTATTCGTTTTGCCCAAGCCGATAACCGCATCACCGCGATCGTTTTACGTCTCGAGCAGCTTCAGGGCACAGGGATGAATAAGCTTTTTGAAATTGGCGATGCCCTAGAAAAGTTTAAAACCAGTGGCAAGAAAATCTATGCTTATGGTGATTTCTATAGCCAAAGCCAATATTTTTTAGCCAGCTATGCCGATGAAGTGATGTTAAATCCACAAGGCGCTATCATTTTACAAGGCCTTGGGGTTTATCGTTTGTACTTTAAATCGGCTATCGAGAAACTCGATATCACCCCCCATGTATTTAAAGTGGGGACTTACAAATCCTTTGTTGAGCCTTACACTCGCGACGATATGTCAGAGCCGAGCAAAGCGGCCAATCTACACTGGCTAAATCAGCTTTGGGACAGTTATGTTAATACCGTCTCAGATCAGCGACAAATTGCCCAAGACGCGGTTGCGCCTAATATTGACAGCTATTTAAGTCGACTTCGCGCCGTCAATGGCGACCAAGCCGCTTATGCGAAAGCCACTGGGTTAGTTGATGAGTTGCGCACGCAGCAACAAGCCAAGCAATTTTTAATGGCGAATATAGGCAAAAGTAAATCAGGTGAAGGCTACCTAAACATAGATTTAAACAGTTACCTCGCCGCCATTCCCGAAGTATTTAACTACCAAGAACAAGGCCAAGATAAGGTAGCGGCGATTTTTGCAACCGGCCAAATTATGAGTGGTAAGCAACCAATTGGCGTGATTGGTGGGGAAACCTTATCCAAACTATTAAGCCAAGCTCGCGTTGATCCTCATGTTAAAGCCGTGGTACTGCGCCTTGATACTCCCGGTGGTAGCGCTTTTGCGTCTGAGCAAGTGCGCCAAGAGATTTTAGCGCTAAAACAAGCCAATAAGCCGGTGGTGGTGTCGATGAGTAGTACCAGCGCTTCAGGCGGTTATTGGATAGCGTCGGCCGCTAACGAGATAGTAGCATCACCTGTAACCCTAACAGGTTCAATTGGTATTTTTGGCATGTTTGCCACCATAGAAAATGCGCTCGCTAACATGGGCATAAATAATGATGGCGTTGGCACGCACGCTTTAAGTAGTGTCGATGTGACCCGACCTTTGCCTGATTACATGAAACAAATCATTCAAATGGGCATAGACAATGGCTATCAACAATTTATTTCAGTGGTCGCCCAAGGGCGAAATATGGATCTAGCTAAAGTGGACAAGTTAGCCCAAGGCCGCGTTTGGACCGGAAAGGATGCCAAGGAAATAGGACTTGTTGATCATCTAGGTGGTTTAGACATGGCGCTTAGCCGCGCTGTGAATCTAGCTCAACTCGAAGACTATGAAGTGAAAGTCATTCGCCCTGAGCTCAGTGCTAAAGAACAATTTATGGCTGATTTAATGGCACAATCGGCAGAATTAGTTGAGCAAAGCGTGATCAGTTCACCAACCCTGCGACAATTGCTCAAAACATTAGATGAGCAAACGGCTCCTTTAGTGCAGTTTAATGATCCCAAAGGGATTTATGCGTTATGTCCAGCATGTGATCAGGTCAAAATCTAATTTCATCTGATTGCTTAAATATTACCAAACAGCCTAGTTTTACTGGGCTGTTTGTTTTCTATCTTTACAAATGGTGTTGCACTACGTTGTTACGCTAATTTAGAGGTGCCTACATTCCTGTATTTGCGTGCCTACGGCGGCGCTCTGAAGCATGCATCTTCCGGTTGATTGGGTATATACTTAGACCATAAATTGTTTTAGCAAGAGATAAGATGTTGGCTAAAAAGTCCATTTACGTTGCCTACACAGGTGGAACCATCGGTATGCAGCGCTCTACTCGAGGTTATATTCCGGTCGCTGGGGCATTAGCGCAAAATATTGCGAACATGCCTGAATTTTACCGTGACGAAATGCCAAATTTCACCATCCATGAATACACGCCCTTAATCGATTCATCGGATATGTGCCCTGATGATTGGCAGCGCATTGCCGATGATATTGCAGCAAACTACCAAGAATACGATGGTTTTGTGATTTTACATGGCACAGATACCATGGCGTTTACCGCCAGTGCCTTGTCTTTTATGCTGGAAAATCTGGCCAAGCCGGTCATCGTCACCGGCTCGCAAATTCCCCTCACCGAGCTTCGCTCCGATGGCCAACGTAATCTTCTTAATGCACTTTTTATTGCAGCCAACTACCCGATTCCAGAAGTCAGTTTGTTTTTTAATAACAAGCTGTTTCGCGGTAATCGAACGACCAAGGTTCATGCCGATGGCTTTGAAGCCTTTGCTTCGCCTAACTTTGACCCCTTATTGGATGTGGGTATTAATATTCGCGTGGTTGCTGGCTCATTGCTGCCACCAACGGATTCCAAATTAAAAGTGGTGCAAATCACCCCTCAACCTATTGGTATTATTACGCTCTACCCTGGGATCTCATCCTTAGTCGTAGCCAATATGCTAAAGCAACCAGTAAAAGCATTGATTTTGCTCAGTTATGGCGTTGGGAATGCGCCGCAAGATAGTGCGCTACTTGAATTACTTGATCAGGCTCATCAACGAGAAATTTTGGTGGTAAATCTCACCCAGTGCATCAAAGGCAAGGTGAATATGGGCGGCTATGCCACAGGTAACGCCCTAGCTCGAGCAGGCGTGATCAGCGGGGCAGATATGACTAAGGAGGCCGCGTTAGCGAAACTGCATGCACTGCTTAGCCAAAACGGCAGTTTTGAGCAGCTAAAAGCAAGCATGCAGCTCAGTCTACGCGGTGAATTAAGCCCGGATTAATCCTGCTGAGTTATCTCGATTTTTTGCTTATATTGCTGTTTTAACTCTGATTTACTCTTCATGTGCACTTCACCACCTTTGGCTACGGTGAAGTGCTCAGGTTGCTCATTATGGTGAGCTTGCCAAGCAAAAACGGCTTGTAAAGCATACGCCTTTTGCTCTTCGGTTAACGGGTTGCCATCAAACCACTTGCCAGTTTCGACGGCGGTTCTCAAACGCTCATAAATTTCAGGGCTAAGATTGGCGACTAGTTGCTCTAACGACATATTGATTACATCCATAGTGACTGCTGTTGCTATCACGCTATCATGCCCTAAACAAGCGTTGAAATCACCTGAGATTGTTTTAATGCCAGCTTGTTAGCAGATTTGAAGTTAAAATGGTCACAATCAAATTTCTTAGGTTATCATTAAAGCTATAAATAAGACGTTGCTGCCTTGGGCAACTTCGTTATATCAATCAGTAAGATGGCAAAACTCATGTCGAAACGCTTAACCTTTCTCGTCCTTCCCTTGCTTTTTATGGCATCAGGCTGCGAGCAAAAAATCAATATCAAAGAAGTTTGCAGTAATACTCCAGAGCTTTGTAGTGATCTCAATACCGATGACGGTTGGTGTAAAGAAGAGCGCACCAATGTCATTCGTAGTCGCAAAGAACAAACGAACCCTGAGATTGATACCGACCTTGCCAAATACCATCTGCTTCGTGATTTTAAGTCTTATAAGACATGTATTGAACGCGCAGCACAGGTTGAGCCAATAATTTACAAAGATAAGAAAACCGGGCGCGTGAATGCATTAATTACTGCCGAAAATGAAATTCAACGCCTTGAACAAGAAACCATCAATTCTAATGAGCCTCACCTTGCTTACTATCATTGGCGAGTTCACGGCAATCAAGAAGCCAAAGCGCGGTTTATGGCGATAGAAGATTCCCCTGCTCTTGATGAGCCGGAGCTAGCATTAGCAATGGCCAGTTACTATTTTGAACGCGATCCAGACAAAACCGCTAAATTGCTCTATCGCGCGATCAGTAACTATAAAGGTGAGTTGCCGCCTGAAAGTATCTATGACTCGCTGACCACATTAAACCTACAAGAAAAACGCTATCCTGAGACTTATATTTGGATGCAAGTCGCTAAACAGCTTGGCAAGAAGAATGTCAGCTTACAAACATTAGAGCGCTATCAAGTATTTAGTGAAGAAGAGAAACAGAAACTAGATACGCTTGCCAAGGAGCTAGCAGAAAAAATAACCGACGGAACTTTTGTGCCTAAGGACGCAAGCTTTACGTTTTAGTGTCGCTAAACCTTACGCACTTAAGTTGAGTGTTGCTTTACTCACTAATGAGTTAAAGCAACACAGTCCCCATTTAATCTTGTTCAGTGAACTTCATACTCACCGAATTAATACAGTAACGTTTATGGGTTAATGTAGGTCCATCGTCAAACACATGACCTAAGTGAGCATGACATTGACTGCACTGCACCTCCACTCGCTGCATGCCATGGCTATTATCTTCCAGATAACGAATGGCCCCCTGAATTGATTCATCAAAAGAAGGCCAGCCACATCCAGAATCAAACTTATTTTCCGATGCAAACAATGATTGCCCACAACACACACAGTGATATACACCGGTGTCTTTGTTATGGAGCAAACCTCCGCTGAACGGGGCTTCGGTGCCTTTTTCAAAGCAGATGTGAAACTGCTCCGGAGTCAGCTTATTGCGCCAATATTCTATCGATTTTGTCATAATTTAAAGCTCATCATGTGATAGTGCATCGAAAACGGAGGGTGATTCCGCCAAATAAAGGATATTTTACCTAGTAACTGGCATACACCTCAACCAATACACAAAATATACCTTTGTACATAAGTAATTACGTAACATTTCTTGGGTCGGATTAGTCCTAAAACTTATTTCACCTTGTAAAAAAACTTGCAAAAACCCCCTTTTTGCCTTAAATTTTGTCCTAATTATGTAATTTTACTAACTTATTGTTACTTTCTTTCAGATTCCTTCTGGTTCATAGGTAAAGGTTGGTGTGAAGGTTAGCTGAGTTAGATTTTTGTAAATCGCTCACTAATTATGCAACAAAATTAACACTTGTTGTTAAAACCAATATGAACTAATGTAGGAAAATAACGAAATGCAATATCAAAAAGCGGCAAAAACAGCACTTTTTGCCATTTTGAATATTTCAAATGAAAGGATTTAACATCAAAGGCGTAAGTTTGATACGAATCAAGTTTAACACTCTTTGATTTAGGTAGTATCACCACAGTTTCCAGATAAACAAACCTGTAAGGATCTTAAAAGATGACTATTAAAGTAGGTATCAACGGCTTCGGTCGTATCGGACGTTTTGTATTCCGCGCTGCACAAGAGCGTAACGACATCGAAGTTGTAGGTATTAACGACCTAATCGACGTAGATTACATGGCATACATGCTTAAGTACGACTCAACTCACGGTCGTTTCAACGGTACTGTTGAAGTTGAAGGCGGTCACCTAGTAGTTAACGGTAAAACTGTTCGTGTAACAGCTGAGCGTAACCCAGAAGATCTAAAATGGGATGCAATCGGTGTTGACGTAGTTGCTGAAGCAACTGGTCTATTCCTAACTGACGAAACAGCACGTAAACACATCACTGCAGGTGCTAAGAAAGTTGTTCTTACTGGTCCTTCTAAAGACGCTACGCCAATGTTCGTAATGGGCGTTAACCAAGACACTTACGCTGGCCAAGACATCGTTTCTAACGCTTCTTGTACTACTAACTGTCTAGCTCCAGTAGCTAAAGTACTAAACGACAAGTTCGGTATCGAATCTGGTCTAATGACTACTGTTCACGCTACTACAGCGACTCAAAAAACTGTTGACGGTCCTTCTGCTAAAGACTGGCGCGGTGGTCGTGGTGCTTCTCAAAACATCATCCCATCTTCAACTGGTGCTGCTAAAGCTGTAGGCGTTGTTCTTCCTGAGCTAAACGGCAAACTAACTGGTATGGCTTTCCGTGTACCAACTGCTAACGTTTCTGTAGTTGACCTAACAGTTAACCTTAAAGAATCTGCTACATACGAGCAAATCTGTGCAGCGATGAAAGAAGCTTCTGAAGGCGAGCTAAAAGGTGTTCTAGGTTACACTGAAGACCAAGTTGTTTCTCAAGACTTCATCGGCGAAGTACAAACTTCTGTATTCGACGCGAAAGCAGGTGTTGCCCTAACTGACAAATTCGTTAAAGTTGTATCTTGGTACGACAACGAAATCGGTTACTCAAACAAAGTTCTAGACCTAATCGCTCACATCTCTAAGTAATTAATACTTAGTAGCGATAAGCTAGCATTTTAAAACCCGCCTAGGCGGGTTTTTTTGTACCTGTTATTCGTTGCACAACGAAATCGGACTCATGTTAAGCCCAAACAAAGTGCTAGGCCTAATCAGCTCACATCTCTAAGTAAGCATGAGTTCTTAAGAATTGAATAAGCCTGCTTTATAGCGGGCTTTTTTGTGCCTGTTATTCGTTGCACAACGAAATCGGACTCATGTTAAGCCCAAACAAAGTGCTAGATCTAATCGCTCACATCTCTAAGTAAGCATTAGTTCTTAAGAATTGAATAAGCCCGCTTTATAGCGGGCTTTTTTTGTGCCTGTTATTCGCTGCACAACGAAATCGGACTCATGTTAAGCGCAAACAAATGCTAGACCTAATAGCTCACATCTCTAAGTAATTAATACTTAGTAGCGATAAGCTAGCATTTTAAAACCCGCTTAGGCGGTTTTTTTTGTACCTGTCATTCGCTGTACAACGAAATCGGACTCATGTTAAGCCCAAACAAAGTGCTAGATCTAATCGCTCACATCTCTAAGTAAGCATTAGTTCTTAAGAATTGAAAAAGCCCGCTTTATAGCGGGCTTATATGTAGGACCGCAGCTCGCTGCGGGAAGGCTATAATGAAACGCCAGAAAAGTTATCACAAAGGATTAAATTCTTTGGCGGTGAGCAACATTAACGAATGAGCATGACTGGTGCTACGCGGACTCATTACACAGTTTGGATCACATAGCCGCCCCTCATTAACCGATGTATCAAACACACACTGCCAATTCACTAGGGTGTCTTTTAGCTCTGGCAACGTCACACTAACATCATATTCGGAGGCGTTGAAAATCAATAACCAATGTTCGGTATTGGATTCTAGCTCAAGCTGAAGCACTTGTGCGGTAGCACTATGCCACTGGCTTTTTTGCATAAAATGGCCATCGGGGTGATACCATCGGGCCTGCACAATTTCCGATTGATTTTGAAAACCATCATCCGCCAAACTCAATTGCGAAAAGATACTGGATTGCAAACGCAACTTTATCATTTGCTTACAGAAGGCTAGCTGTTGGCGCTGTAAATCAGACAAATTCCAATCGACCCAACTCACGGCATTATCTTGGCAATAGGCATTGTTATTACCGCCTTGAGTTCTCCCCATTTCATCTCCAGCCAAAAAATGAGGAGTGCCTTGGGATAAGAACAAAGTCGCAATGAGGTTACGCTTACGTTGCTCTCTGCGCTGGATCACTTGAAGATCAAAGCTCGGCCCTTCTACGCCGCTATTACTGGATAAGTTATGGCCATGGCCATCACGGCTCTCTTCACCATTGGCGTGATTGTGGCGATGCTCGTAAGACACCAAGTCCTCTAGCGTGAAACCATCGTGATAACAAATGTAATTAACACTGGTATGAATACTGCGTTTGTTTTTAGGGAAGATGTCACGCGAACCAAGAATACGGGTAGCAAACTCAGCTATTTGCCCCGAATCACCGCGCCAAAATGCACGGATATTATCCCGATATCGGTCGTTACATTCGTACCAATTGCTGGGAAATTGACCTAATCGGTAACCACCGGGACCAATATCCCAAGGCTCAGCGATGAGCTTAGCTTGGCTAAGGATAGGATCTTGAAATAGGGTTTTAAAAAAGGCGCTATAAGGCTCAAATGCGCCTCTTTCGCGCGCCAGAGTCACGGCTAAATCAAAGCGAAAACCATCCACTTGCATTTCAGTGGACCAATAACGCAATGCATCTAGGGTGAGTTTTAATGCCCAAGGTAAGTCCAAATTCACTGTGTTGCCACAGCCGGTAAAGTTAGCATGGCGAGTCGGTATGTCAGGATTATCTGCATGCTCAAAGTAGTAATAGCTGTTTTCAGCAAGCCCCTTATAGCTAAGTATTGGACCGCCGTCACCGCCTTCTGCGGTATGGTTAAATACCACATCAAGGATGACTTCAATACCTGCTTGATGAAATTGACGCACCATGGTTTTAAATTCGCTCACGGCATCTTTGATTGCATAACGTGGGTCGGGAGCGAAAAAGTTAACTGGGTTATAGCCCCAGTAGTTGGTCAGCCCTAATTCCATTAACCTTGGCTCAGCCATAAAGCTGGCAACGGGCATGATTTGCACCGCTTTAATTCCTAGAGCTGTTAAATGCGCTATTACAGCCGGGTGGCTTAATCCTAAATACGTCCCGCGTAAATCACTTGGTACAGCAGAATTAAGCCAAGTAAAACCTTTGACATGAAGCTCATACAGAATAATCTCGCTGGCCTTAAGATTTGGCTTAGTCACACCTTGCCAATCAAAACTATCATCCACAACAACGGATTTGGCCATCACATGGGCATTGGGTGCAAACTCCACCTCTTTACTCCATGTCACGGGCTTATTTAAGGCTTTGGCATAAGGATCGATTAGCAGCTTCTCGTTTATTTCGTTTTGCCTCACGTTGTGGTCGGCTTCAACAATATAGCCATATAGCTGGCCAACTTTGACCCCTTGAATAAAGGTGGACCAAAATTTACCGCGTTTTTCGGTTAACAAAAAACGCGTTTGCTCCTGCTCATGTTGATCAAATAGTACCAACCAGATCCGGTGGCAATTACTGTAAATCGAGAAGTTACAACCTGCGTCAGTCAGCTCAGCCCCCAAGGGCAAAATCCTTCCCTCCAATTGCCGAAACGGCATGCTTTGTAACGATAAAGACGTTGCATCTTGGCTTGCTACTTGGCTTAACACAGGTTTCATCTTTATGCCTTTTTACGGATGTAAAGCGTCGCTAACGGGGGCACATTGAGTTCAATTGAGTGAGATTGACCTTGATGTGCGATGGCTTGAGCATGAAAGTTAATTCCAGCATCATAATTACTGCCCCAGTAGTACTCACTATCGGTATTGACCACAATTTCATAGTCACCAGCTGTAGGTACACCTAAACGGTAATGTTCACGCGGCACAGGAGTAAAGTTACTGACGACAACAACCTGGTGCGTCTTATCCAAATTCTGACGCATAAAGGCATACATCGAATGCTCACCATCTTGATGATCTAACCAAACGAAGCCTTGTGGTTGATAATCCGCCTCATACATGGCTGGCTCAGATTGGTAGAAATGCCCTAGATCTTTACAAAGTAGCTGGTGCCCTTTGTGTTTATCGTATTCCAGTAGCCACCATCCGAGTTGCTCATTATGATTCCACTCAAATGACTGGGCTATTTCATTACCCATGAAGTTTAATTTCTTGCCGGGATGCGCAAACATAAAGCCAGCATAAGCACGTAAGTTAGCACTCGCTTGCCACTCATCCCCTGGCATTTTGCCTAATAAAGACTGCTTGCCGTGTACCACCTCATCATGGGATAGCGGTAAAATAAAATGCTCATTGTAGTGATAGACCATAGAAAAGGTCATTTCGTTATGATGATACTTACGGTACATAGGGTCTTTAGACATATACTCAAGCGAGTCATGCATCCAGCCCATATTCCACTTAAAGCCAAAACCTAAACCGCCTTCAAAGGTAGGTTTAGACACACCGGCAAAAGCGGTGGATTCTTCGGCAATAGTCATGGCATGAGGGTATTGCTGATACACTTCTTCGTTAAACCACTTAAGTAAGCTGATGGCCTCATAGTTATGATTGCCACCATCGACATTAGGCACCCATTCACCTTCGTTACGCGAATAATCCCAATACAACATGGATGCAACCGCATCAACGCGTAACCCATCAACGTGGAATTTGTCTAACCAAAACAATGCACTGGCCACTAAAAACTGGCGCACATTGTCGTTGCCAAAATCATAAATGTAAGAGTTCCAATCAGGATGCCAACCACGGCGGGGATCTTCATATTCATACAGTGGCGTGCCATCAAAGCGAGCTAAACCATGTGGGTCTGATGGGAAATGAGCCGGCACCCAGTCAATAATGACACCAATACCATGTTGATGACAGGTATCAACAAAGTGTTTAAAGGCATCTGGGTTACCAAAGCGACTCGTTGGCGCAAACATTCCCACTGGCTGATAGCCCCATGAACCGTCAAACGGAAATTCAGATACCGGCATCACCTCAATGTGGGTGTACCCCATCTCCTTGACATACTCAACCAGCTCAATCGACAGCTCATCGTAAGTTAAGTAACGACTGCCTTTGCTATCATCTGGCTTGCGACGCCATGAGCCCAAGTGCACTTCGTAAATATTCATGGCGCTGTAGCGCTTATCATTTTGCTGCGATTGGATCCATTGAGCATCTTGCCATTGATATTGGTTGTGATCATAAACCACAGAACAATGAGAAGGATACTGCTCGGCCGAAAAGCCCACAGGATCCGCTTTATGTGGCAAGCGATTACCGAGAGGGTCTTTTAGCTCATATTTATATCTTTCACCTGCGCCTAGCTCAGGGACAAACAATACCCAGTGACCACACAAACTGCGTTGCATTGGATGTCTACGGCCATCCCAATGGTTAAAATCACCAATCAAGCTAACACTTGTTGCACTTGGCGCAAATACCGCAAAACGCGTCCCACTGATAACTTCACCATTGAGTTCAAGCTCGGTTAATTGGGCACCTAACACTTGATACAGATTTTGTGGCCGATGAGTCATGGTGCTTAGCCCCTGGTAGGCTTGCTCATGAAACTGATAAGGGTCAATAAAACGATGCGCAGCGCCATTGGCATAAGTGGCCTGCAAACGATAATTAAAAGGCGCATCAATATCAGGCAGTGCTAGTTCAAATAAACCGGCTTCTCCAACACGGCTAAGTTGCGCCAAAGCTTGCTCTTCGCCAAAAGCAAACACCTCAACTTGCGTTGCTTCTGGTAACCAAGCTCTTAACAAATAGCCTTTGGCTTGTGGCAGCAAACCCAAATGCTCAAACGGTTGATTCAAGCAAGCCCCTTCAAGCGGGGTAAGTAGAGGATGTTGGTTAGCTGACGCCTTGGTTGAAGCCGCTTTCGTCACTGGCGCTTGTTTCGCTTGAGCCGCTGTTTTTGTTGTCTTAGTTACTTCAGATGAGCGGGTTGCTCGTTTTGTCGCAGTGGTTTTTTTCGCAGCGGCTTTTGGCTTAGCAGCGGCACGGGTTGTTTTTTTAGCTGGTTTTGAAGTTGTTGTCATAACGTACTCTAAAAAGTTAATGGCAACGCGCGCAGCGGGCTTCAAAATGCCCACAGCGCGCGTATCAATTATTCAGCTGCGATACTGCGGGCTAAGCTGATGTTACGGCATAGTGTTTGTATCTGTGGTTGATTAAAAATATCTTCCAGATTACAAGTTAACTTACGCCGCCAATTTGGATATTCATCACTAGTGCCTGGCACATTGACGGGTTTATCCATTTCTAAAAAGTCTTCCAGTTGCAAACTCAGCAACCGAGAGCGAGCATGAGCGAGGTGTTGTTGAATACCAAAGCTTAACTCTCGATCCATGCCAACAAAGTCAACACAATTTGATATCCGGTCAGAAATAGCCTGATGCCCAAATAAACTGTTTAGCATTTGTTGTTTGGCGCTGTGGCGATCGGCCATCAGTTGATCAACAAGCTCTTGGGTCGGATATAGTCCCAAAGTTTTACCTAAGGTAAGATCATCACAATGCCAGTAACCGCGTAAGGTTGGCATATCATGGGTTACCACGGTCGCCATTGCTTGAGCTGGGTATAAAGAAGGTGAGATATAACCGCCATCTTCGGCGGTCTCAAAACAAAAGACTCGGTAAGAATAAACGCCGGCATTTTCCAGTAACTCACCCATGCCATCAGGCACAGTGCCAAGATCTTCACCTATGATCAAACACTGATTACGTTGGCTTTCTAAGGCGAGTATTGCCAACATGATTTCAACTGGGTAGTAGACATACACCCCTTGTGCTGCACTTTCTCCAGCTGGCACCCACCATAATCGCAACAGCGCCATCACATGATCGATTCTCAAGGCCCCACAAGCTTGCATATTGGCTTGCAGTAACTTGATAAAAGCTGCAAAACCACGCTCAACTAGCTGTGAAGGATCTAATGGTGGCAAGCCCCAGTTTTGGCCAAGGGGGCCAAGCACATCCGGCGGTGCACCAACGGTGGCTTGGACACAATAATCTTGTTTGTTTGCCCAAATTTCACAGCCACCAGAAGCCACGCCTACCGCCAAGTCACGGTAAATTCCAATTTCCATTTCAAGGGCCTTGGCATGCTCATGAGCTTGGCTTAATTGCTCATCGGCTAGCCATTGTAAATAAGCCCAAAATTGGATTTCATCTGGGTGTTGTTGACGCCATTGTTGAACGCCAGCACTGTGATAGTCTTGTAACTCCTGCGGCCACGCTGGCCAACCCCAAGCGTGGCTATCTTGCTGAATTAAGTATTCATGCAGCGCATCAAACACGGCTTGCTGCATTAAGGCATCGCCCTTGTCTTTAACAAATTGATTAAAGGCATTTGCTCTCGCACTATTACTCATTAATTCGGCTTTAAACTGCTGATAGCTCAACTTTAATGCACTGAGCTTTAATTCATGAACAAGCTCATAATCGACATCTTCAACCACGCGGGCATAGTTAAGTTTGTCTTGAAAATCGCGGCTATTGAATAATGCTTGCGCGGCGCTGCTGGCTTTGAACTCAGGTAAACAGCTAACATCAATATAAATAATATTTAGCCATTGGCGCGATGAAGGGCTATAAGGGCTGGCGTTTTTGGGCATCATCGGATACAAAGAATGGATCGGATTTAAGCCGACAAAATCCCCGCCTTGCTGCTTAATATGGGCTAACAAGTGTTTTAGATCGGAAAAGTCACCTATACCCCAGTTCGTCTCACTGCGAATGCCGTATAACTGAACACTCACTCCCCACAGGCGTTTACCTGCGGCAACATTTGCTGGGGTATAACAAGCTCGAGGGGCGATAATAATTCGACTGATACCCAATGCATCTTCAACGTGTTGATCAAAAATGCGTAAATCGTGATAGCCAAGCTCTAACATCAATGGCAAGGTGACCGAATAAGCTTGAAACTCAACCTCATTAATGTGTTCAACCGCCAGCAACTGCCCATCAACCGGGCAAAATGACCCTTTGAGGATTTCACCGGACTCGGTTTCAATCTCATAGCTTAAGGTTTCGGCTACAAATTCAATCGGCAATTTAAGTTCAAGTTGCAACGGCTCTTGTTGGTAAGCCAAAATAACTGGCGCTAAGCTGGACAGCCAATGCTCCTTTAACGCATCAGCCACCTCACCAGCAAGATGCTCAGGTGAGGTATTACACCCCATCGCATTAAGAATGCGAGACACAACCTCTGGGCTGGCCTGAGTTTGATTACCCCACGCATCGGTATAATTGGGATCAATTCCCTTCATGCTAGCAAGATTTGCAAGTAGACTCTCTGACATACCACTCCCATTTTTTGGACGCTGGCCATAATAATTTAAAAATAACGCGTAAAGATGGAGCTTATATTACGCACTGACAAAAAAACGCTAGGCACAAACGTAGTTCTTCGTATTAACATCACTCGCAACGTTACTGGCTAAAAAGCACCACCAGAAACTCTGTTAGAGTTTGATTTAAAACAAACAAAGCCTCGTCTCGCCTACTGCCGAGTCGACGTGTGGCTGGTAGAATGATGACGTCAATAGCTTAATCCATCATTGTCTTTTTTATCAACTAACAATTAAAGCATAATTTTCAATGCTATATGAGGTTTTATGATAGACCATCTAAATTTAACGTCAAAACGAGATCTGTCCCCATCTGTGCAACTTATGGTAGATGGTAATGGTGTGGAATTTGTGAGTATAAACCACGCTGAGGCTCAGGCATGTTTTACCCTTCATGGCGCTCACTTACTTCATTTCCAAGCCAAAGACCAAGCGCCAGCAATCTGGTTAAGTAAAACAGCTATTTTTGATAATAGCAAAGCAATCCGTGGCGGCGTGCCTATCTGCTGGCCTTGGTTTGGTGCACCAGCTGCGGCTCTTGGTGAAGGTTTACCTGCTCATGGCTTTGCCCGCAATAGCCTATGGCAATTAGGAGAAATCAGTGAAGACCAAGATGGCGTCGTCATTTCATTCAAACTAAGTGATAGCCCTAAAACTCAAGCATTGTGGCCTTATCAGTTTGAATTAACCTTAACGGCCACCATAGCAAAAAGCTTAACCCTTAGCTTGGCCACAAAAAATACCGGCACTCAGCCACTGCAATACTTAGCGGCGTTACATACCTATCTTAATATTTCTGCGCCAGAGCAAGTTGAAGTCACGGGATTAGGTCCAACCTACATCGACAGCCTAGATAATCGAACAATCAAAAATGCAGCGCCAAGCCTGACCTTATCAGGCCCAGTCGACTCTCTTTACATTGAGCCAACTGATACCGTCAAACTCGCCGACCAAGGCCTTAGCCGCGAACTGAACATCATCAGCCAAGGCCATGACACGATAGTTGCATGGACACCTTGGATTGAAGGCGCTAAAAGCATGGCTGATATGCCGGATGACGGCTATCAAACCATGTTGTGCTTAGAGGCGGCCATCACAGGTAATGCGGTCACCGTTGCACCTGGTGAAAGCCATATTTTAAGCACCACCATTAACTAATCAACTTCAGCTTTGGTTAAAAGTATTTCAAACAGATATGGTATGAATAAGTAGCAAAGCTTCGTTTTCAGGGATGAAAACGCAGAGCGTATAAGGACATACTCACCGCGTTTTTGCGGATTACTCATACAATATAGCTTAACCAAAGCTCAGGTTAATCAGGTTTACAACGCATTAAAAAAGGGCCATCCGGCCCTTTTTATTTTAACTCAAACAATATTAAGTGATTACTTGTTATTGGCAGCAAAAGACAGCATGCGATCAAGTGGGATCATTGCTTGCTTAGCCAACTCAGGATCAACAAATACTTCATGCCCCGTTGCGTCTAATAGCGACTTTTCAATCGCTTGTAGACCATTCATGGCCATCCAAGGACAATGAGCACAAGTACGACATGTTGCGCCACTGCCCGCTGTAGGGGCTTCAATCATCTCTTTATCCGGACATGCTTGTTGCATCTTGTAGAAAATACCACGATCGGTTGCCACAATAAGTTTCTTATGTGGCAAGGTTTGCGCAGCTTTAATAAGTTGACTAGTAGAGCCCACTGCATCAGCAAGTTCAACAATATTGGCAGGCGATTCTGGATGCACTAATACTGCCGCATCGGGATAAACCGCTTTCATGTCTTTAAGGGCTTTAGCTTTAAACTCATCATGCACAATACACGCGCCCTGCCACATCAGCATTTCAGCGCCCGTTTGCTTTTCAATGTAGGCACCTAAGTGACGATCTGGCCCCCAAATGATTTTTTTGCCTTCACTGTCTAGGTGCTCAACAATATCCAATGCGATAGCGGATGTGACCACCCAATCTGCTCTGGCTTTAACCGCAGCCGACGTATTGGCATATACCACCACGGTATGATCTGGATGTTGGTCGCAAAAAGCAGAAAATTTGTCGACTGGACAGCCTAGATCCAGTGAACAAGTCGCTTCTAGAGTTGGCATCAGAACTTTCTTATGTGGTGTAAGAATTTTGGCCGTTTCACCCATAAATTTAACCCCGGCAATGATCAGGGTGTCAGCTTGGTGATCTCGACCAAAGCGTGCCATTTCTAAAGAATCAGCAACATAGCCGCCGGTTTCTTCTGCCAAGGCTTGGATCTCAGGATCGGTATAATAGTGAGCAATGAGTACCGCATTTTTTTCGATCAATAAGGCTTTGATCCGCGCTTTATACGCTTCACGCTCTGCTTCACTTAGCACTGCTGGCTTAGGTGGAAAAGGATAATCAGATTCTAGGATTGCTTGCTCAATTTGGCTCATTTGCTGTCCACGTTTATACGAGATCTAGTGGGGCGGTATTATACACGCGATGAGCAGAAAAACCATGACAGTAAAAACGAAAAAACCCCGCATTGCGGGGTTAAGAAATGGTGGGTTGTGAAGGATTTGAACCTTCGACCAATTGATTAAAAGTCAACTGCTCTACCAACTGAGCTAACAACCCGAATTGTGTCAGCGCTCTAGCGCTATTTTAAGTTTGGTGGGTTGTGAAGGATTTGAACCTTCGACCAATTGATTAAAAGTCAACTGCTCTACCAACTGAGCTAACAACCCGAATTGTGTCAGCGCTTTAGCGCTATTTTAAAGTTTGGTGGGTTGTGAAGGATTTGAACCTTCGACCAATTGATTAAAAGTCAACTGCTCTACCAACTGAGCTAACAACCCGAATTGTATCAGCGCATTAGCGCCATTTTAAAGTTTGGTGGGTTGTGAAGGATTTGAACCTTCGACCAATTGATTAAAAGTCAACTGCTCTACCAACTGAGCTAACAACCCAAATTTTTTCTATCTGCCGTTCAGCATGTCCGCTTGCTTTGTTCTGGTGGGTTGTGAAGGATTTGAACCTTCGACCAATTGATTAAAAGTCAACTGCTCTACCAACTGAGCTAACAACCCAAATTTTTTTTACCATTTACTCTTACTGAGTGTGTTGGTAATAACACTGTAACAGCGCTTGCTGATACTTGAATGTGGTGGGTTGTGAAGGATTTGAACCTTCGACCAATTGATTAAAAGTCAACTGCTCTACCAACTGAGCTAACAACCCAAGTACGCATATTGCGTGGCACACAATCATTTTTGTGTGGCTAACATCGTTTGCTAAGGGCTTTCACAGCCGCCTAGGCAACGGCGGCTTATATTACGGATTTATAAACCCAGTGCAACTTAAAAATGTATTTTTTTTCCTGACTGCCTACTAAACCAACAAACTAGCTAAATAAGCAGCCATAAAATACTTTTTTTTTATTTTAGTGCAGCTAAACGTGGCTCGGCTAGGTTTGCTGAAGCCGATCCCGGGTATTCAGAAATCACCGACTGATATAGCGATATCGCCTCGGATTTGTTACCTAGGTACTCGGCAATAATGCCGCTTTTTAGTAAAGCTTCGGCGCGTTTAGTCGAATCGGCATATTTTGTCGCAACTATATCAAATTCTACCTTAGCAGCTTCATGCTGCTGTGCATTGAACAATAACTGCCCTAACCAGTAGTGAGCGTTGGCCGAATAGCTTGAATCGGGATATGTTTGGATAAACCCTTTAAACGCACTGATGGCTTCATCGTACTTTTTATCCTGCAGCACCAGATTCACTGCCGCTTGGTAGGCCTGCTTCTCATCAGCAGGGGCCGCAGCTTCGACCTCACTAGGCTGCTCAGCTTCAACCACGGCAGGTTGTGCCAGCTTGGTATCAATTTCTTGGTATAGTTCGCGCTGTCTGGTTTGGATCTGTTCAATCTTGTAGTTTTGCTTTTCAATTGTACCAGTCAGTGTATTCATTTCGCGCTGTAACTGATTCAGCTGCTGTTGAATATCAAATTGCATTTGATTGCGTGCATCTAGCATCCGCTCAAGTGTTGCTAAACGCGTTTCTAGATCGCCCGATGCCCCAGCGGCACGAACATCCTTAACGGGAGCGGCAGCAAAAGCGTGATAACTTGTCGAAATAACGGCCATTAACATGGCCGTTTTCATAATTTTTCTCATAACCAGAGGGGGTCCCCTTAGTAAACTAGTACTGCGCGACGGTTCTCAGCATAAGCCGCTTCTGAATGAGCAAAGTTAACGGGTTTCTCTTCGCCGTAACTCACTGTACTTAGCTGTGATGCAGGTACACCCATACTTTGTAGGTAACGCACCACAGATAACGCACGGCGCTCACCTAATGCAATGTTGTATTCTGGTGTACCACGCTCATCAGTGTGGCCTTCAATGATCACTGATTTTTGTGATTCAACCAAATACTGCGCATGCGCATTTAATACTTGACGGTATTCAGGTGCAATTTCTGATTGGTCGTACGCGAAGCTAATGGTGTTTTCTAGGATAGCTTGGCCGTATTTAGCCGCCAATTGCTCTTCAAACGTCATATCGATGGGTGCAATCACTTCGGTATCAACACCGTTGCCACCGTTAGCACCATTGGCACCTTCAATACTGGTATCGACTTGAGTGCTTTCATCTTCTGTTGCTGATTGATTAGAGCTACACGCAGCTAGCGCCATTAAAGGTAGTGAAATTGCTATGCCCTTTAATACTTTGTTAAATTCCATACATTGTTCCTGTAATTTTGGATTTGATTAATTTAAGTAAGGCGACCATGCCGGTGCCCTTACCTCACCGCTACGAGCAGGTAGTTTCGCTTTAAAACGACCATCCATTGAAACCAAGGCGAGATTCTTTTTACCACCATAAATCGTGCTATAAATTATCATGCTGCCATTGGGCGCAATACTGGGCGACTCATCTAAACTTGATGTGGTCAAAACCTGTAAATCACCCGTGTCAATATCTTGACGAGCAATTTGATATTGGCCGTTATTTCGACTCACCATGACTAAGCTTTTGCCATCGAAAGTAAATGAACCGCCTAAGTTCATCTCGCCTTCCCAAGTCATCCGCTTGGTCTCGTTGGTGGCTAAATCTACTCGATAAATTTGTGGTTTACCACCCCGCTCCGAAGAGAAAATGAGCGACTTACCATCCGGCGCCCAGCTTGGCTCGGTATCAATAGCACGGTGTGATGTCACGCGTTTAAGGTCGCGGGTGCGAATATTCATCACATAAATATCGGGTTGGCCATCCTTAGACAATACCATCGCCATTTGCTGGCCATCTGGCGACCATTTTGGCGAGCCATTGATAGCCGGAAACGAAGTCAACTGGGTACGCTCTTGAGTAAAAATATCTTGGATATAGATTTGTGAGCGGTTGTTTTCAAAACTCACATAAGCTAAACGACGGCCATCGGGTGACCATGAAGGCGACATCAAAGGTTGCTGCGAGCGCACCACCATTTTTTCACCAAAACCATCATAGTCCGCAATGCGCAGCTGATAAGGAAACTCATCGGTTGGGTCTACCGCAATGTAGGCAATGCGAGTCAAAAACGCGCCTTTTTCGCCGGTGAGTTTTTCATACACTAGGTCGCTAATACGGTGGGCGTATTGACGCATTTGATTTTGATTAACCACGCTACGACGCTTATCTAGCACATAGCTTGCACTTTGAGTTTGACCAGCAATCACATCAACCAGTTCAAAGGTCACTTGGTACTTATTCGGCTCAGTCATGGTGACGACGCCCGTTACCACCGCTTCTGCTCCCAATGCAGCCCATGCCTTAAAGTCGACTTCACTGCTGTTTGCAGGCGTTTGCGGCATTTTGTCTCTAGCGACAGGATTAAACTTACCGCTGCGCATTAAATCCGTACTGACGATACTGGCTAAATCTTCTGGCACAGCCCCTTCGCCTTCAAATTTAAACGGGGAGATGCCCACCACGCGCGCACCATCAACACCTTCGGTGATGACTATTTCTAATTTGGCTTGCGCACTTGTCGCTAGCGCTAGCCATAATCCGATGAATAAAAACAGTTTCATTTTCATGATAACAAGGTTCCTTGATTGCCTTTAACTTATGGCTCTAAACGCAAATTAAAATCTTTAAATTCAGCTAACACAGCTGGATCCTTAGGTACAGGTAAAGTATTAGCTCGGTTAACCGCCGCGATTGCCGAACGACAAACCTGAGCATCCCCTTCAACCCGCTTGGTGCCAATCACTAAACCACTATTGGTCAAACGGATATTAAGTAAGCAATGCTTGCCTTTCCAGCCTGATTCAACGTGCCAGTTTCGCTCTACCTTACTTTTAATTAGCGCCGTGTATTTATCCTTTTCCGATAGCTGGTGCGACGTTAAAGCACTGGTTTGTTCCGCGGCAAACTCAGCAGCCATTAACGCTTCTAGCTCGGCTTTACGCTTGGCTTCCTCTGCTTGACGCGCACGCTCTGCGGCTTCTTTCTCTGCTTTTTCTTTTGCTTTGCGGGCCTCTTCCTGCTGGCGTTTTTTCTCAGCTTCGGCTTGTTTGGCCGCTTCTTCGGCTGCTTTTTTTTCTTCCTCGGCCTTACGAGCCTCTTCTAACTTACGCTGCTTCTCAGCCTCGGCTTTTTTGGCAGCCTCTTCAGCGGCTTTTTGCTCAGCAGCCGCTTTCGCGGCGGCTTCTTCTGCTGCTTTTCGCTGTGCTTCTTTTTCCTTGCGTGCTTGCTCGGCTTGCAGGGCTTTTTGCTCAGCCTCTTTGCGTTCAGCTTCTTTTTGCTGTTGCACACGCTGCGCTTCAAGGGCTGCCTCTTCGGCTAACTTCTGCTCGGCTTGTTTTGCTGCAACCTCGGCAGCAGCCGCCGCAGCGGCTTGCTCGGCAGCAATACGCTCTTGTTCTTTCGCCGCCCGTTGTTTTTCTAATTCTTCTACTTTTTTCTGCTCTGCCAATTGTCGCTCACGCTCTTGCTCAGCAAGCTCTTTCACCCGCTCTAGCTCTTCATTGGCAGCCGCGATACGCTCAGCCTCTTCTCTTCTTTTTTCGGCTTCACGTTGCTTAATCTTGCTTACTTGCGCATCAACCACAGACTGATCAACGACCACGGCATTGATCGCTGATCCCGATGGCGGTGGTGTAGGCTCTTTTTTAAAATCAATGCCAATAATAAACACCAGCAGTAATACTACATGCAGCGCACAGGCAATAATAAAAGGTACCCCAAATCGAGACTTCACGGCTTTCCCTGCTATTTTTGTTCTTGTGGCTGAGTCATAAGGCCAACAGACGGCACCCCAGCTTGTTGTAATAACACCATTAATCTAACAACTTGCTCATAAGCAACCGCGCCATCGCCTTTGACCACGACCGGCACTCCCGGCTCGAGTTGCAGGTGCGCTTGCACCATGGTTGTCAGTTCACTGTCTGACAATGCCGTTTCACTGTTATCGCCCACGTCAAGAAAGTAGTTGCCATCAATATCCACCGAGGCCACCAGTGGTGGTTTAGAATCTTCGGATAAGGATTCCGCTTCGGCGGTTTGCGGTAAGTCGACCTTAACCCCTTGGGTAATGATAGGTACTGTCGCCATAAAAATAATCAGCAATACCAGCATCACGTCGATGTAAGGGACTACGTTTATTTCAGCAACTGGGCGTCGATGTTTACGTTGGTAACCGCCATGCATCATGCTTGGCTCCCCTGCTCGCTCATGGATTGACGTTGCAAGATAGAAGTAAACTCTTCCATAAAGTTAGCATAGCTGTTTTCTAATCGGCCTACCTGATGAGAAAAGCGGTTGTATGCAATAACGGCGGGGATCGCCGCAAATAATCCCATGGCGGTAGCGATAAGGGCTTCGGCGATACCAGGCGCAACCATACTTAATGTGGCTTGTTGCACCTCACCTAAGGCGATAAAGGCTGTCATGATCCCCCACACCGTACCAAATAGACCGATATAAGGACTGATTGAGCCTATGGTCGCCAAGGTAGGCAGTGAAGATTCAAGTTCGTCAATTTCACGAGACAAGGTGACGCGCATTGCACGGTATGTCCCTTCCATAACGGTTTCAGGGGTTCTTCCCACAGATTTGTGCAAGCGAATGTATTCTTTAAACCCTGCATGGAATAATTTTTCACTGCCTTGGAGTGAATCGCGGCGCACCGCACTCTCTTGATAAAGCTTAGATAAATCAATGCCAGACCAGAATCTGTCTTCAAAACGGTTTACCGCTTTTAGCGCCGCTTTTAATGCCTTATTGCGCTGGAAAATAATCGTCCAAGACGCTAACGACATAGCAAGCAACATCAGCATTACCGCTTTTACCAAAAAACTAGCTTGTGAAATCAAGCCAATAAACGACATATCTGCGTGCACTAAATGATTCTCCTCTATCAATCTTTGCTTGCGCTAATGCTTCCCCTGCGAAGTTCTGCATTAGCAATCAAGAGCCATAAGCTAATCATACATGGCTCAGAAAATTTGGCGCCAATATAACCGAGCTTTAGCCAATAGAATACGACTTACAGCCTAAAATTTATTTGACCTGACCGCAAATAAAAAAAGATTCATATTCGATGGGGATCTTGTGTAAAAACAATTAACAACCTCTAACAACAAAATCCCATCAGGGGTTTAAGCCATCTGCAGCTTGTTAATTGCGACTTGGTTTATCAAATCCCAAATGATCATAGGCTCGGTCGGTGGCAATTCGCCCTCGCGGTGTGCGTTGTAAAAAGCCTTGTTGAATTAAATACGGCTCAAGCACATCTTCGATGGTTTCACGCTCTTCACCTATGGCTGCAGCTAGGTTATCTAACCCAACTGGCCCGCCCATAAATTTATCAATAATGGCTTCAAGTAACTTTCTATCCATTAAATCAAAACCTTGGTTATCTACTTCCAACATATCTAAGGCTGCTTTAGCGGCGCTTTGATTAACCACACCGGCGTGTTTCACCTCGGCGTAATCACGTACCCGACGTAATAAACGGTTAGCAATACGCGGCGTACCACGCGAGCGTCTGGCCACTTCAACACAGGCTTCTCTGTCCATGTTAAGCGCCAAAAAGTGAGCGCTACGCTCAACAATCGAGGTCAGCGCAGTCACATCATAAAACTCAAGGCGTTGTACTATGCCAAACCGATCGCGCAGAGGCGATGTGAGCGAGCCCGCTCTGGTCGTCGCACCAATCAAGGTAAATGGCGGTAAATCTAGTTTAATTGAGCGCGCCGCTGGGCCTTCGCCGATCATAATGTCGAGCTGATAATCCTCCATGGCGGGATAGAGGATCTCTTCTACCATAGGGCTAAGGCGATGAATTTCATCAATAAACAGAACATCATTAGGCTCTAAATTAGTCAGTAAGGCGGCTAAATCGCCCGCTTTTTCTAATACCGGGCCAGAGGTGGTTTTAATATTCACCTCCAACTCGTTGGCCACAATATTGGCTAAGGTGGTTTTCCCCAGCCCCGGTGGACCAAAAATCAACAGGTGGTCGAGGGCTTCTTGACGCCGTCTGGCCGCCTCAATAAAGATCTCCATCTGACTCTTAACTTGCTCTTGACCCGTATAGTCCTGTAGCAGTTTGGGTCTTATGGCGCGATCAACCACCTCTTCTTGTAAGGTGGCGCTACTGCTAATCAGTCTATCCGCTTCTATCATGATATATTCACTGCTTATTTATTAGAGACTTAGTTTTTGGTTGCAGGCGATGGTTGCTAACTATAGTTGCTAACTAGGGTTATTAGGCCATGCTTCTTAAAGCATCACGGATCAAGCTCTCACAGCTAGCGCCGTCAGTGTAAACTTGTTTAACCATGCTCTCGGCTTGAGCGGCTTTATAACCAAGGGAAATCAGCGCACCAATGGCTTCGCTCTTTTCATCCGTAGCACTCACACCGCTTTCACTGCCCGTTGTAACAGGCATAGCTGGATTGAATAAATCAGCCCCAACCCAACCCTTAAGGCGATCTTTCATCTCCACCAGCAAGCGCTCTGCGGTTTTCTTACCCACCCCCGGCAACTTCACCAAACCGGTTACGTTATTATCTTCAATACATTGCACAAACTGATTGGCCGTCATGCCAGATAAGATAGCCAAAGCTAATTTTGGCCCGACACCATTAACTTTAATTAACTCGCGAAACATGGCGCGTTCTAATTTGTCGGTAAAGCCATACAGTAACTGGGCATCTTCACGCACCACAAAATGGGTGTAAACAATCGCTTCTTGGCCCGGCTCAGGCAAATGATAAAACGAGCTCATCGGCAGTTGGACTTCATATCCTACCCCAGCCACCTCTATTAAAATTTCCGGTGCTTGCTTGTCTATTATGATGCCTCTGAGTCTTCCAATCACGACCTTTACCCTGTCTTTGCAAAAACGCTAGGATAAAAAACAACTGGATAAACATCCAGATATTTTTCCATTTTTACACTTACCGTAAGCGGCCACGCACGGTTTTGCGCACCTTACCCGCCATGGCTATCAAGCTACTTTGCGTCGCGCCATGACACATGGCCACCGCTAACGCATCGGCCGCATCCGCCTGTGGAGTCCCATCTAGCTTGAGGATGTGCTGCACCATATGCTGCACTTGCTCTTTTTTAGCGCCGCCCGTGCCAACCACGGCTTGTTTGATTTGCCGCGCCGAATATTCAGCCACAGGCAGTGCCTGATTGGTTGCGGCAACGATGGCCACACCGCGAGCTTGACCCAGCTTTAACGCCGAATCAGGGTTTTTCGCCATAAACACTTGCTCAATCGCAAACTGATCTGGCTTGTATTGCAAAATGATTTCCGTGATGCCGTTGTATATCGTGTGCAATCTGGGCGCTAGCTCGTCTCCTTGAGTGCGAATACACCCGCTCATCACATATTCAAATTTGCCATGCAGATGCCGTACTAAACCAAAACCTGTGATCCTTGAGCCGGGGTCGATCCCCAAAATTAACGCCATTAATTTGCCTTGTAAAAAGTGACATAAAAAAAGGAGCCTGACGCCCCTTATGTCTTTATCTGACTAGTTTATTCCAAGCTAGCGGCGACTTCATCGGATATATCACCGTTGTGATAAACCTCTTGTACATCGTCATCATCTTCGAGCATATCGATTAGACGCATAAACTTAGGTGCGGTATCAAGATCCAGCTCAGCCTTAGTCGATGGCACCATGGTCACTTCTGCGTTAAGGGCAACCAGTTCACAGGCATCGAGGGCATCTTTCACCGAGCCAAAGTCTTCGGGTGCTGTGTAAACCTCAAATGAACCATCATCATGGCTGATCACATCTTCCGCGCCGGCTTCAAGGGCGGCTTCCATCAGCTGATCTTCATCAACCTCTTCGCCGTAGGCAATCACCCCTTTTTTCTCAAATAAATAAGCAACCGAGCCGTCGGTACCTAAATTGCCACCGGCTTTACTAAAGGCATGACGCACACTGGCCACGGTGCGATTGCGATTATCCGTCATGGTTTCTACCATCACGGCGGTGCCGCCAGGGCCATAACCTTCATAGATAATGGTTTCTAATTCTTGACCATCCAGCTCACCTGCACCGCGTTTCACCGCGCGATCGACCGTGTCTCGCGTCATGTTATTAGACAGGGCTTTGTCGATTGCAGCGCGCAATCTTGGATTCGAATCGGGATCTGAGCCACCTTCACGTGATGCCACGGTTAACTCGCGGATCAGTTTAGTGAAAATTTTACCGCGTTTGGCATCTTGTGCCGCTTTACGGTGCTTGATATTGGCCCATTTACTGTGACCTGCCATATTAGCCTCCGAGTTATTGAGTTAGTTCAAGTAGTACCTGACGATTAGTGGCCGAACTGGCTAATGAAACTGCTTGGTTCAATGGCAACCATTTAAATTCGCTGTGTTCGCTAAGTTGAATATCGCACGTATCAGGTAGAACTAAGGTAAATTGATGTTCTAAGTTGGTGGTTACCCCAGGCGGATAACGCTTGCGCCATAATGGGCGAATGTCATATCTGACTTGTCTTGCTAGATCTAACAAGGGTAAATTTAGCACTTCAATATCGATGCCAGTTTCTTCAAGCACCTCGCGTACGGCCGCTTGGTAGGGCGTTTCGCCATCTTCTAAGCTGCCCGTGACGGATTGCCAAAACTGATCATCATCTAAGCGCCGAAGCAGTAACGCCCTGCCCTGCTTAGTGTAAATCACAACTAATACAGACTCAGGGCGCTTCACGCGATTAACCTTCAGCTTGGTCTGATTCTGGCTCTGCCGATTTAACGACTTCAATACCTAAATCATCTAAAGCAGCTGGGTTAGCGTAACCCGGTGCATTGGTTAATGGACATGCCGCGGTGAGGGTTTTCGGGAACGCCATCACATCACGGATTGAGCTAGCGCCTGTCATCAGCATCACCAAGCGGTCTAAACCAAAAGCTAGGCCGGCATGTGGCGGCGCACCAAACTTCAAGGCTTCAAGTAGGAAACCAAACTTCTCTTCGGCTTCTTCATCGCTAATGCCTAAGATACGGAAGATAGTCGCTTGCATTTTTTGGTCGTAAATACGCACCGAACCACCGCCTAATTCACAGCCGTTAAGCACCATATCGTATGCATCAGATAAGGCATTAGCCGGATCTTTTTCCAACTCTTCAGCGGTTAAGCCAGTCGGCGATGTAAATGGGTGGTGTAGCGGCGTTAAGTCACCGTTTGGTAGCTCTTCAAACATTGGGAAATCAACAACCCACAACGGCTTCCATTCGTCTTTGGTTAGGCCTAAATCTTCACCCACTTTCAAACGCAGTGCACCCATGGCTTCAGCAACCACGTTGGCTTTATCTGCACCAAATAGAATGATGTCACCGTCTTTGGCATTAGTACGCTCAAGTATTGCGGCAATAATTTCAGGGGTTAAGAACTTAGCAATCGGAGATTGAATACCGTCAGCGCCCTTAGCCACTTCATTCACCTTGATCCAAGCTAAGCCCTTAGCGCCATAAATGGTGACAAACTTACCGTAGTCATCAATGTTCTTGCGCGAAAGTGACGCTCCGCCCGGTACACATAAAACCGCGACGCGGCCTTTTTCATCGTTAGCAGGGCCTGAGAACACTTGGAATTCAACGTCTTTCAGTAAGTCCGCAACGTCGACTAATTCCATTGGGTTACGTAAGTCTGGCTTGTCAGAGCCAAAACGGCGCATCGCTTCGGCGTAAGTCATGCGCGGGAACTCACCTAAATCCACTTGCAGCAAGTCTTGGAACAGCTGACGGATCATCGACTCGGTAACCGTCATCACTTGCTCGGCGCTCATAAATGAGGTTTCGATATCGATTTGGGTAAACTCAGGTTGACGGTCGGCGCGTAAGTCTTCGTCGCGGAAACACTTAACAATTTGGTAGTAACGATCAAGACCTGCCATCATCAACAATTGCTTGAATAGCTGTGGTGATTGTGGCAGCGCAAAAAAACGACCGTTATGGGTACGGCTTGGTACTAAGTAGTCACGCGCCCCTTCCGGCGTAGCCTTGGTTAGCATAGGTGTTTCGATATCTAGGAAACCATTATCATCAAGGAAGCGACGCACTGAGCTGGTCACGCGAGCACGAAACTTAATTTTTTCCGCCATGTCAGGACGGCGCAAATCAAGGTAGCGATACTTTAGGCGCTGCTCTTCACTGTTGTTCTGATAGTTATCCAGTGATAGTGGCAGCGGCGCTGATTTGCTTAGAATTTCCAGCTCGGTACCTAAAATTTCAATGCCGCCAGTGCGCATGTCTTTATTTACTTGGCTTTGTGGACGTGGACGCACCTTACCTGTCACCTTGACACAAAATTCACTGCGCAAGCTGCTTGCACGCTCAAACACCTCGGCTAAATCGGGATCGTAAACCACTTGTACTAGGCCTTCGCGATCACGCAAATCAAGGAAAATAACGCCACCTAAATCGCGACGCTTGTTTACCCAGCCTACTAATTCTACTTGTTGTTCAATATGTTGTTCGTTTACTTCGCCGCAATATAGGGTGCGCATGCTTGTTCGTTCCTATTCTAGGTTTGGTTCAGTTGCTGCTGGTGATTGGCTTCAATCACCCAGCAAAAAATTAAGATTCTTTCGCTGCTAAATTCTTTTTGTTACCGGTTTTAAAATCGGTTTCATACCAGCCTTTGCCGCCTAAGCGAAATCCTGGCGCTGAAATTAGCTTAGTTAATGCAGGCTCGTTGCACTCTGGACAATCCTTTAAAGGGTCGTCGCTGATGCGTTGGAGTTTTTCTAACTCATGCTCACAAGCCTGACAGCGATATTCATAAATCGGCATGATCTATCTCTACTGCTTATCTTTTTGCATTTACTTAATGCGACTATTTCGCATCAGTGAAAACGCGTTATTATAATGGAAAAGCAAGGCAAGGGTAAATCGTGCAAGGCGCATCATCTCACACAAATTTACGTATCGGTATGGCTATGTGGTCAGAGCCGGCTTGGCAAGCGCGTTTAGTCAGACAAAATCAGCCAAAGCAAAGCGCTTTATTTCATTACAGCCGCGTGTTTAATACGGTTGAAGGCAATACCACCTTTTATGCCCTGCCCACTCCGGCAACAGTCACTAAGTGGCAACAAGATACGCCCGATGATTTCAAGTTCAGCTTAAAGCTGCCGCAAACCATTTCTCACCAAAAACGATTATGTGGCGTGAGCCAAGAGCTAACCGAGTTTTTTAATTTATTTGCCCCACTGCAACACAAAATTGGCTTAATCAAGCTGCAACTCCCCGCCAGCTTTGGCCCCGAGGATCTTCCCATCCTGTTAAGTTTTCTTTCGCAACTGCCCCAAGATTGGCAATATGGGGTGGAAGTACGCCACTTAGCCTATTTTGCAAAGGGTGAAGTAGAAAAACGCCTCAATGGTTTTTTAATCGAACACAAGATCAACCGGATCATTATGGACTCTCGCCCCGTGTTTTTGGCCGATGCCAGCAACCCGATTATTCAACACGGGCAAAGCCAAAAACCTAAGGTGCCTGTTCACGCCATTGCCACCAGCCAGCACCCGGTGATCCGCTTTATCGGTGATATCGAACTTGAAAATAATCGCGCCCTATTTTTTCCTTGGGTAAAAACCATCAAACAATGGCTAGCGCAAGGAAAATCGCCCTATTTATACATACACACGGCGGACAACATTCACGCCCCAGAATTAGCCAAGATGTTTGCGCTGATGCTAGGCGAGCCAGCTAGCTGGTTTAACTTGCCTGAGCCCGAGTTTAATCAATTGGATATGTTTTAACGGACCACGTACTTTTATCTTGCTTGCCATAGCTTTAGAAGGCACATGTTAAATTTTGTTTACTCCAGCTCAGATCACGCTCTTCACATGATGCACCTTGTTTACATAGGTTAACGAAGCGTTTAGCGGCATCAACATAGCGACAATCTTTTAACATGTAGCGCGATGCCATTAAAAAATACCACGCTCGTTCGTCAGAAGGCTTTAACTCGGCAGCATAACGATAAGCAATCTCAGCACTTTGGTAATCTTTTTCATTATAAAAAAACAACTTGCCTTGCAAGCGGTATAAAGAATGCGACATCACTCCATATTGAGCAATTTGCCCTAAGTCAGCCAATGCTTCGCTGGGCCGTTCTATACGAGAGTAGATTCTAGCTCTTATCGCTAACGCTTTCGGTAATAAGGGCTCTAATGATAAGGCCCGATTGGCATTCTCAAGTCCTTGTCGATACTGCTTTTGGTTAAAATAAGTCCAAGCAAGCCCAACTAGGGCATCGGTATTCATTTTATCTAATTCAAGTGAACGCTGATAAAGCATCTCTGCTTTATCATAATTTTTTGAAGCACTTAAAATGCGCGCCTTTAGATTTAAGTAGCTCATTGTTTCACCATATTGAAAAGCCTTTTGAAGATGGCCAAGCGCGCTATCTTTATCGCTATGCTTTCGCCATGCAATCTCAGCAGCAGCGTAATCCTGATAGCCAATTAAAACCCTCAAGTTAGACCAATCCTTGCTTTCGATTTCCATCTGCTGGGAAAAATCCATCAGTGCTTTCATGGAGCCCCCCCATTTTGGCGAAATTGCAGTGGCATAATTCCAATGTAGTAGGAATGAATTTGGAGTCTGCCGTTTCGCTTGTTGGTATAGGCGCTTAATTTCATCAGAATCGCCAGTGAGCATAGCCAAATTAATAAGATAGGCCCAAGCATGGGATAATTTTGGTTCCAGTACAGTTACTCTGGTTAGGTATGCAGTAGCCTTAGTTTGGTAGGACTTCATATATCTAACTTGTATCGCGCTGGTATTGCCAATGTAATCAGCCCCTCTATTTAGCCAAGCTAAATGATGATAGTAAATGCCGGCCGCTAGGTGTGCTTGCCAAGTATTAGGCTGCTTTTTCAACCAAGCACTAATCAAATCTTCAAGAGCGAGGTCACTTAATGCGAAGGGTTGAAGAACTTGTCCAAACTCACGCTCAGAAATCCCTCCCTCTCTAAAGTTTAAAAACATGGTTTCAAGCTCCTGGTTAAGACGGGGGTATCTCTTAGCTTTAAGGTCTGACAAAATTTCTGCAGGCCAAGCTGAGCTAGTGAAAAAGCAAAATAATAGAAAAAAATATCTCATGAGTCAGAACCTAGTTATTACTAAAAGTGAGAAAGCATTATCAATGACTCCAACCATTAAAAACAATAATATCAACAAGGGTTTTTGATGTACTTTTCATTAAAGAGCCAATCAGAAATTATTCCTGTTCCTATATTTGCCGCTAAATTTCAGCAATGAGGGGGGGTGTCAGAAGCTCGGCAATTGCATTCAGACGTTAATAAGCGACCAACCGATTCAGAAATTAATCCCTAAGGTATTTCACAATGGCAGACGCTTTGATTAAAATACGCCCCCTAGCAAAAGGGAGAGCCCGATGAAACACAAAGACACGATTTTTGCCGCCCCCGTTGAACAAATGGGTAATTTTACCTTTGATGAAAAAGTGGCCGAAGTGTTTCCTGACATGATTAAGCGTTCAGTGCCGGGTTATTCCAATATCATTTCGGCCATTGGCATGATCACCGCACGCTTTGCCAAGCCAAATACGCAACTTTATGATCTCGGCTGCTCCTTAGGCGCAGCGACCCTCGAAATGCGTCGCAATTTAACCCAGCCTAACTGTGAGATCATTGGCGTAGATAACTCAAGCGCCATGGTTGAGCGCTGCCAATTGCATGTGGATGCGTTTCGCAGTGATGTGCCCGTGAGCATTATGTGTCAAGACATCTGCGATATTGAGATCAGCAATGCAAGTATCGTGGTACTCAATTTCACCTTGCAGTTTATTGAAAAAAGTAAACGCCATGCCCTGATCGAGAAAATCTACCAAGGTTTAGTGCCTGGTGGCGTATTGGTATTATCGGAAAAGTTCCACTTTGACAACGACATCACCCACGACTTCTTGTTTGAACTGCACCATGACTTTAAGCGTGCAAATGGCTACAGCGAACTTGAAATCAGTCAAAAACGCAGTGCTCTCGAAGACGTCATGGTGCCTGATACCATAGAGCAGAATAAGCAGCGCTTATATCAAGCAGGGTTTAGCAACGTCGACATGTGGTTCCAGTGCTTTAACTTCGGCTCTATGGTAGCCATTAAATAAACCCATAATAATAACAATAAGGTATTTGAGGTAACTAAGTGCAGATTGATTTTAATAACTTTTATCAGCAAATTGCGAAAAATCGGCTGAGCCATTGGTTAACGACCTTACCAGCACAATTAGCCCTATGGCAGCAAGAAAACCTAAGAGGGGAATTTCCGAGTTGGCAGAAAGTACTGAAAAAGTTCCCGCCAATCGAAACCCAACATATTAACCTCAAAGATCAGGTTAGCGTAGGTCAACTGGGTGAGTTACCTCAAGGTGAACAAGCCAAATTAGCCAATTTATTAGGCAAATTTCATCCTTGGCGCAAAGGCCCCTACACGGTTCACGGCGTCCATATTGATACTGAATGGCGCTCCGACTTTAAATGGGATCGTTTGTTGCCGCATATCAGCCCACTTAAATATCGCTATGTGCTCGATGTGGGCTGTGGTAATGGCTATCATATGTGGCGCATGTTAGGTGAAGGGGCCGAGTTTGTGGTGGGCGTTGATCCCTCGCAATTGTTTCTATGCCAATTTGAAACCATTCGCCATTTTGCCAACAACAACCAAAATGTGCATTTATTGCCGCTCGGTATTCAAGAGCTGCCAGAGCTAAAAGCGTTTGATACGGTATTTTCAATGGGCGTGCTGTACCATCGTAAATCGCCTATCGATCACATCTTACAGCTCAAATCTCAGTTAGTTCCCGGCGGCGAACTGGTATTGGAAACGATTGTTATCGATGGCGGTCCAAATGATGTGCTGGTCCCAGCTGATCGTTACGCCAAAATGCGTAACATCTGGTTTATCCCAAGTGCACAGGCCTTAAAAGGCTGGGTTGAGAAGTGTGATTTTGAAGATGTACGTATCGTCGACATTAGTGAAACCACGGTAGCAGAGCAGCGCAGCACGCAATGGATGAAAAATGAGTCGCTGACAGATTTTCTTGACCCGTATGATCCAAGTTTGACCATTGAAGGTCATCCTGCGCCGAAAAGAGCCGTGATTATCGCGCGTAATCCAGAAAAACGGTTAAGCTAAAATAAATATGCCCGTACCACTTGTAGTTTAGTGGTATTTGCCTTAGTTTTGCCCACTAGTTGAGTTCTAAAAAGTGTGACCTTGTTAGGAAAAAAATATGTTTAAAAAAAGTGTGTTAGCGACATCAATACTGCTCTTAACCGCATGTGCAAGTAATCAAGAAGCAACACCGACCGTTTCACCCGAGCAATTAAATTCTGCGCTCGCTCAAAATCAACAAATCATCATTGCGCAATGCCAACAAATAAACCAAACATTGACCACCGAACTTGAGCAATTACGTCAGCAGCAAAGCCTGCAATTACAAGACGTAAAAAACACCTTTATTGCTGAAAATAAAAAGCAAAAGGTAGTCGTGGCCCCTGCACCACTGCCTGCGCCTAAATGTGAGAAGCCACCTGAGTCAAAAAATGCGGTAATCGAAGGTACCAAAGCGGATAAAGTGATTGTGGGTGAAGAAGAATGGGTACACATTTCGCCGCCAAAAATCAATTTGCTTGCTCGCGTCGATACCGGAGCGGCCGTTTCTTCTATTCACGCGGTTAATGTTACCGAATTTGAGCGCGATGGCGAAAAGTGGGTTAAATTTGAAATAGCCCATGAAGAAAGCGAACCCGCGGTTACCGTGGAAAGAAAAATTGTTCGCTACTCTAATATTCGACAATCAAGCAGCGATGAAACAGAGCGACGTCCTGTTGTTAAACTGAACATACGTTTAGGCAGTATTAAGGAATCCGCTGAGTTTACTTTAGCTAACCGTGGGCAAATGAATTATCCCGTGTTACTTGGACGTGAATTCTTAAAGGATATCACTCTGGTTGATCCTGGTAAGCAGCAAATACATCCAGAATTTAAACCAAATTAATTTTCAGGCGAGCTTTTAGCTCGCCTTACTTTTATTATCATTTAATTAAACTAGCAGGATCATTTTTTTACTATGGCCTCAAAAACCCCGTTTTATATTCTCGTTACCTTATTATTTGTGACAGGTCTCGCCCTAACCATCCAACGCCATGTGGCTTTTGAAGTGCCACTAACCCCAGGGGTCAAACGCACGGTATGGTCGGTGGATGCCAAAATCGAATTTGTTGCTAATGGGGGAGCGGTTAAAGCATCCCTCGCCACGCCGATAAGCCAACCTGGTTTTACACTATTACATCAAAATGCAGCCTCACCTGGTTATGGTCTTAACTTTATTCAAAAAGACAATATGCCGCGTGCTGAATGGACCATACGTGAAGCCACAGGAACCCAAGAGCTCTTCTATAAAGTTCAATTGTTAGAAGACGACAATACCGATCTCGGTGGTCTTGCAGCCATTCCTGAAGTAACGTCACCAGAATGGGTTGAACCCTACGGCACCGCTGCTGAGCAACTCACTTTAGACGTGACCCAACGAAGCGCAGATGCGTTTAGTTATACCCGTGAATTGCTGAAACAATTCGCCAGTAATGATCTTAGCCAAAATGCCGAGCTATTATTGAGCAGTGAGCCAGATCGCTCATATTTAGTCGTGAAGCTGCTTAATCAAGCCAATATCAGCGCTCGTGTTGTTGGCGGTCTTAAGCTCGAAGATGGCCGTCGCCGCCAGCCTCTTAATGCCTTTGTTCAAGTGTACGAAGGGGAGCAATGGCTATTATTCGATGCCAAAACAGGTAAAGAAGCTAATCGTGAAAACTTGCTGCTTTGGGAACAGACGGACTCATCATTACTGGATTTAGAAGGCGGCTACAACTCGTTAGTGACCTTCTCTATGATCAAACAAGAGCAGCCAGCTCTGATGGCGGTAAAAGAGAAATTGAGCAGCCAAGATTTACTTAACTTCTCAATCCAAAGTCTACCAATTGAAGAACAGGCACTATTTAAAGGCATTTTATTGATTCCATTTGGTGTGCTTGTTGTGGTGTTAATGCGCGTTATCGTGGGATTAAAAACATCCGGTACCTTTATGCCGGTGTTAATTGCCATGGCCTTTATTCAAACTAGCCTACTAACGGGCCTAATAGGCTTTATCTTAGTTGTCGGCACTGGCTTGATCATTCGCTCGTATTTGTCACGTCTCAATCTACTGCTGGTGTCGCGAATATCCGCCGTTATTATCATGGTTATATTGATGATCGGCTTATTCTCGGTGGTCTCGTACAAGGTAGGCTTAAGTGAAGGCCTTAAGATCACCTTCTTCCCGATGATTATTTTATCTTGGACCATAGAGCGCATGTCTGTGTTATGGGAAGAAGAAGGCGCCAAAGAGGTACTGCGTCAAGGCGGTGGTAGCTTATTGGTTGCGGTACTAGCCTACCTTGCAATGAATAATGACTATGTACGCCATATTACCTTTAACTTCCTTGGCTTACAGCTAATCATCATGTCACTAGTACTGCTGTTAGGTAGCTATACAGGTTATCGCTTATCTGAATTACGCCGCTTTAAATCTATGGTGGAGAAGTAATCATGTTTGGTTTAGCCAATCCATTTAAGCTAAAAGCCAAAGGTATTATGGGCATGAACAAACGTAACGGTCACTATATCGGCCGTTACAATAAGCGCAGCCTATACCCCTTGGTGGATAACAAATTAAAAACCAAGATCATTGCGCAAGATGCCAAGGTCACCACGCCGGCTTTAATTGGTGTCATTAGCTCTCAAGCCGAAGTGGGCAAAGTTGGAGACTTGATCAAAGGACATCCGGGCTTTGTGATCAAACCCGCTAAGGGAAGTGGTGGTAAAGGTATCTTAGTGATCACTAAAGTCGAACATGATCGCTACTATAAGCCCAATGGCGCAGAAGAAACCCATGAAGATTTTGAACGCCATGTGTCGAACATTCTGGCCGGTTTATTCAGTCTCGGTGGCGCACAAGACGTTGCCGTGATTGAGTCACTGATTGAATTCGATACTGCGTTTGATGGCTTTAGCTATGAAGGCGTGCCTGACGTACGCGTTATCGTCTTTAAGGGCTTTCCGGTGATGGCGATGATGCGCCTATCAACCACCGACTCAGATGGTAAAGCCAACTTACACCAAGGTGCGGTAGGCGTAGGTATCGACATTGGCACAGGTAAAGCACTGCACGCAGTACAATTTGGCGATCCGGTGACGCATCATCCCGACACCGGCAGAGCATTAAATGAGCTTGTGGTTCCCCAGTGGGACACGCTTATTCATTTGGCAGCAAGTTGCTATGAAATGTCAGGCTTAGGTTACCTAGGTACCGATATGGTATTGGATCGCGACAAAGGGCCTATGCTACTTGAGCTGAATGCACGACCCGGCTTAGCCATTCAAGTCGCCAATGGCGCAGGCTTGCTGCCACGCTTGCAGTTAGTTGAAAGTTTGGGTGATAAAAAAATGAAGCCAGAGGAGCGCATCGAGTTTGCTCGCAAGCACTTTTCTGCCAGTGGCACTCTATAATCCCAATTAAATTTAAGACAAAAAAATAGCCGGTTTCCCGGCTATTTTTTTATGACGCTGTAATGTAAATAATTACTCGCCTACTTCACCGTTATGGTAAACGTCTTGTACATCATCACAATCGTTTAGCATATCTAAGAACTTCTCAAATACGGCGACATCTTCACCTGTGATCGGCGCTTGCGTTTGTGGCACAAAAGTAATTTCTTCGACGTCGAACTCTAGCTCAGGCATTGCTTCAGCTAAGGCTGTCTTAGCCTTGAAAAATTCTGTGTGCGGAGCGAAAACCGTGATCACGCCATTTTCGTTTTCAATGTCAGTGACATCAACATCCGCCATCATCAGTGCTTCAAGTACCGCCTCGTCGTCTTCGCCTTTAAAAGCAAGGATAGCAAGGTGATCAAACATATGCGCCGCAGAGCCAGGAGCGCCAAGTTTCGCCCCATTTTTAAGGAATGCTTGGCGTACTTCCATGTGAGAGCGGTTGGTATTGTCGGTTAAACAATCCACAATCACCATACAGCCACCAGGGCCAAAGCCTTCATAACGTGCATGGGTGTAATCTTCACCGCCTGCCCCAGTTGCTTTTTCAATTGCACGTTCAATAACGTGACTCGGTACCTGATCTTTCTTCGCTTTTTCAATGATGCGACGCAGTGAAAGGTTAGTGTCAGGATCTGGGCCGCCATTCTTAGCGATTACATAGATTTCTTTACCGTATTTAGAATAAACTTTGGTTTTCATGCCGGCCGTTTTGGCCATCGAATCTTTACGGTTCTGGTAAGCTCTTCCCATCTCGTTCTCTCTCGATTTGTCTTTGACTTAGTATGATAAAAATTGCGGCGATTTTACTCCTCCAGCTCAATGAAGGCTAGCGATACTCTCACTTAACTGTCGAACCTCGGCTCAAGGTCAAATTTAATGGCACTTTCAACCTAAACAAAACATAACAAAAACTGCTCATGCAGTTGTACAACAAACAAAAACTGCGATTGCAGTTTAAAAACAAACAAAAACTGCAGTGGCAGTTTAAAAACAAAAAAACCTGCCGCAGCAGGTTTATTACAACGAGTTAAACTTAACGCTTACGCGTTTTCTTGCGTTCGGTGTTCTGTTTCATTTGATGTTTTTTAACCGAACGACGAATGCGGTTGTTTTGCTTACGCGCAGGGCTTTTATCTACTTTAACCTTGGTTTCGGTTTCAGGCGTTAACCCAACCGCGGTGCGTAGCAAGTTCACTTCTTTAAGCGGTAACTCATTCCAGCCCCCTTTAGGTAAACCTTTAGGCAGATTCAGTTGACCATATCGAACTCGGATCAATCGGCTTACTTGTACACCTTGGCTTTCCCATAAACGGCGTACTTCGCGGTTACGACCTTCGCTTAAGGTGACGTTAAACCATTCATTGATGCCTTCACCGCCCGATTTTTTGATCTTACTAAAAGCGGCCATGCCGTCTTCAAGCTTGACACCATCTTTCAAGCGGCGCAGCATTTCATCATCTACCTCACCAAATACCCGCACTGCATATTCACGTTCAATTTCGTGACTTGGGTGCATCATGCGGTTAGCAAGTTCACCATCGGTTGTGAACAGCAGTAAACCTGCGGTGTTGATATCCAGACGGCCAATTGCAATCCAGCGCGAGCCAAGTACCCGAGGCAAACGGTCAAATACGGTGGCTCGGCCTTCACTATCAAAGCGAGTACAAAGTTCACCCTCTGGTTTGTGATACATGAGCACGCGACATACCACGTCTTCTTCGGCTTTGGTTGCGATGATGCGTCCTTCAACGCGAAGCACTTGATCCGCTTCTGCGCGATCGCCCAACTTGGCAATCTTACCGTCAACGCTGACTTTGCCTTCGGCGATCAGCTCTTCCATTTTACGACGCGAACCAAGGCCGCTTCGTGCTAATAGTTTTTGGATTTTTTCACTCATGTTCATTCCTAACAATGATTGGCGCAGTCATCATGGACTGCTCGCCGAGATTCAACTGACTGGTGCGCCAAATTCATAAATAGAAACTCACCCCATGTGAGCTTTTTGCTATTAACCAATTGGTTTGCCTACTTCACAGCAGTCATTTTTAAAGGGCGCAAATTGTAGCAGCTTTGCGGTAAATCCCTTAATAAAAATTGCGTTTATTCAAACGGGCTAGGATCACCTGTACCACGACGTAGTACTTCAGGCTCACCTTCAGAAAAATCCACCACAGTGGTCGGTTTCTCAGAAAGGTAGCCGCCGTTTATGATCAGCTCGACTTGACGCTCTAAACGGTCACGAATTTCTTCGGGATCGTATTCGGTATGATCGTTGCCCGGTAAAATCAAACTTGAAGACATCAGCGGCTCTTCCAGCTTCTCCAATAACGCCAAGGCAATGTTATTGTCAGGAATACGGATACCTATGGTTTTCTTTTTCGGATTCATCAAACGCTTAGGCACTTCTTTGGTTGCCTTAAAAATAAAGGTGTAGGCACCTGGCGTATTATTTTTCAGCAACCTGAATGCGGCATTATCCACGCGTGCGTAATTAGCAAGCTCAGATTGATCGCGACAAACTAACGTAAAGTTATGATCTTTGTCGATTTGTCTGATTTGACAAATGCGCTCCATCGCCGCTTTGTTACCTAGCTGACAACCTATGGCGTAGCCCGAATCGGTTGGATAAACGATCACTCCGCCGTTTTTTACAATTTCAACGGCTTGATTGATAAGGCGCACTTGCGGATTATCGGGGTGGATATAAAAAAATTGACTCATTATTTTTCCTTTGCATGCGCCCATATCATTTAAAAGGCGCAACTGACTCTTATTGTTTTGTTATGATTTGGCGGCCAATTCAGGCCAATCTTGCCAAATAGGCTCTGCATCTTTTGGTAAATATAGGTTACGTCCTAAATCTGACCAACTACTGACAAGATGAAAGTCAGAGCCTTGCGAGGCTTTTAAGCCAGCCGCCTTGCCCCATTGAGCTAAGTTTATCCGGTCTTGGGGAGATTGTTGTGACATCGCCACTTCAAGGGCATCGCCACCGGCGGCGCTAAAATCACTTAATAAACGTTTCAACCATTTGTTAGACAATTTATAGTGCGTTGGGTGGGCTAACACCGCGACCCCACCAGCTTGTTTGATCACCGCGATCGCCTGCGCCATATCGGGCCAATTATGAGGCACATAGCCTGGGTTACCTCGGGTTAGGTATTTTTTAAACACCAATTGAAATGAATCAGCTATTCCTGCATTGACCATATATCGGGCAAAATGCGCCCTGGTAACTTGAGCCTCTCCGGCCAAGGCTTTAGCTCCTTCGTAGCAGCCTGGTAGGCGATTTTTCTCTAGCCGACGCCCTATTTCGATGGCGCGCGCTTCACGTTTTTCACTTTGGCCAGCAATAAATGCCTGTAAAGCGGGATCCGTTATGTCTAATCGTAATCCCACTACGTGAATTTCATGGTTTTCCCAGCCCGATGATATTTCAATCCCATTGACTAAGGTTAGCGGTAGCGCCAATTCCGCGATAGCAGCACGAGCGGGCTCAATCCCAGCCGTGGTGTCATGATCCGTAATGGCAAGCACATCAACCCGACGCTCAACCGCCCGTTGCACCAACTCTTGCGGCGTTAACAAGCCATCTGAAAACCGCGTATGAGAATGAAAGTCGACTAACATCACTGTTCCATAAATATAACTTGACTTTATAGGCCAAATAAAAGAAGAATTAGGCATCTTTAAATGTAACGAAAACGCCAAGATGTCTAATTTAACACATTCTTCTCTAATTTGGTGGTGGCACAATCCAATATAAGCGGGTTGTGTGGTTTGTTATATGTAAAATATTTTAAGAAAACCGACAAAAAGCCCGCAACTAAGCGGGCTTTTTTCGTATTAGGACTGTTAAAATGCGTATTCAGGTAAGAAAACACAATTGGCGATGGTGAATCAACAATAGAACCTCATAAAAACAATTTGTTATTCACATCGGAGTTAAAATGAAAAATACAGAATATACGGGTGAGCTAACCACCCTGCGCCGGCCTAGCCAATACAGCGCAGAATCTTTACCACTGTATCAAGCATTAAGTCGCGAGGGCGACAACAGTCTGCTGCTTGACTCAGCAGAAATTGACAGTAAAGCAGACCTAAAAAGTTTAATGTTACTCGACGCCGCAGTGCGCATCGCATGTCATGATCTTGAAGTGACCATGCAAGCATTAACCGACAATGGCTATAACCTACTGGTATTTTTAACCGAACAATTTGATGAAAAAGTAAAAGTACAGCTAACAGAGCGTACGTTACAGCTCACCTTCCCCGAGCCAGATCGCGACTCGGACGAAGACACTAGGTTAAAATCCCATTCGCCTGTCGATGGCCTTCGCACCATCATCAACAAGGTCAAAACCGACTCTGAGTTAAACGAAGCCCTATTCCTTGGCGGCGCTTTCTCATATGATTTTATCGGCACCTTTGAGCGATTACCCACGGTTCCGAATGGCACCAACCAGTGCCCTGATTATCTATTTTACGTGGCGGAAACCCTACTGCTGCAAGATCATCAAAAGCAGCGCTGTGAACTGATTGGTTCGATATTTAGCGGCCCAGATAGCCAAGCCAACCAAACAAAAATAGACCAACGCCTTAATCAAATCGCCAGCCTTTGTGAAACCTTCAGCCCCAGCCCAGCCACTACCGAGCAAATCATTGACAGTAAAATCAGCGTTGATGTATCCGACGTCGAATTTTGTCGCCAAGTCGAAACCTTAAAAGGCTACATTCGCAAAGGCGATATCTTCCAAGTGGTACCCTCACGCAGCTTCTCTCTTGATTGCCCATGCTCAATTAGTGCCTACGGCAAGCTTAAAGAAACCAACCCAAGTCCTTATATGTTTTACTTAAACGATCAGGACTTTGTGTTATTTGGCGCATCACCTGAAAGCGCGATTAAGTACTGCCATAAATCGAACGATGTCGAAATCTACCCGATTGCAGGGACACGTCGCCGCGGTTTTAACCCTGACGGCAGCATCAACAAAGATCTCGATGGCCGAATTGAATTAGAACTGCGCCTCGATAAGAAAGAAATGTCTGAGCATTTAATGCTAGTCGACCTCGCTCGTAACGACGTTGCCCGTATTTCTGAGCCAGGCACTCGCCATGTGGCCGATTTACTTAAAGTAGACCGTTACAGCCACGTAATGCACTTAGTATCTCGCGTGGTGGGTAAATTACGCGATGATTTAGATGCGTTGCATGCCTACCAAGCCTGTATGAACATGGGTACCTTGACCGGTGCACCGAAAATCCGCGCTTCGGAATTAATCCGTGAGATAGAAAAGCAGCGCCGCGGCAGTTATGGCGGCGCCGTGGGCTATCTTACCGGCCAAGGTGAAATGGATACCTGTATCGTGATCCGTTCGGCCTTTGTGCAAAACCAAGTCGCTCATGTCCAAGCCGGTGCTGGCGTAGTCTATGACTCCAAGCCACAAGCCGAAGCCGATGAAACCCGCAATAAAGCGGCAGCCGTACTTAACGCCATTGCTAAGGCTCATGGCACCACATTGGAGGCCGTCAGCCATGACTAATACAGCCCTAAACACCATAGTATTACTGGATAATTTCGACTCTTTTACTTACAACTTGGTGGATCAATTTCGCAGCCTAGGCCATTCGGTAAAAATTTATCGTAACAGTGTGGACGCCCATAAAATCAAAGCCGAACTCGATGCCATCCCAAACTCGGTACTCGTACTGTCACCGGGTCCAGGTTGTCCGTCCGAAGCCGGCTGTATGCCCGAACTGATCCAATTATGCCGCGGCCAAGTACCTATTCTGGGTATATGTTTAGGCCATCAAGCACTGATTGAGCACTATGGCGGTATTGTTGGCCCAGCCGAAGAAATCATGCACGGCAAATCATCCGACATAAACCATTGTGGCAATCGCATGTTCGCAGGCCTAAGCCAACCCCTTCCCGTTGCCCGTTATCATTCGCTGGTAGGGACTTTTGTGCCAGATAGCCTTAAAATTGTTGCCAGCTTTAACGACATGCCAATGGCGATTTATCAAGAACAAGATCGGGTGATCGGGTTTCAGTTCCATCCCGAATCAATTTTGACCAGCGAAGGCGCTAAGCTGTTAGAAGCCAGTTTAACCATACTTTCGCAGCCAGCTAGCAGAAGCTAAGGACAGCCTCATGAGCCAGATATTAGACACCTTATTTGCAGGGCAATCGCTCAGTGCCGAGCAAAGCCATGACTTTTTTAACCAAGTGATCCAAGGCGAAGTCGACCCGATTGTATTATCAGCCGCGCTCACTGCACTGAAAATCAAAGGCGAAACCCCAGAGGAAATCACCGGCGCTGCGTCAGCCTTACTTGCGAACGCGAAGGCGTTTCCTCGTCCCGAGTATGATTTCACCGATATTGTTGGCACCGGCGGAGATGGGTTTAGCACCATCAATATTTCCACCGCAAGTGCCTTTGTGGCCGCCGCTTGTGGCCTAAAAGTGTGTAAACACGGCAGTCGCAGCGTATCCAGTAAATCGGGAGCATCAGACTTACTGAGTGCGTTTGGCATTAATGTTGATATGAGCCCAGAAGTAGCGCGCCAATGCTTGGACGAGCTTAACGTGTGCTTTATTTTTGCCCCGCAATACCACGCGGGCATGCGCTTTGCGGGTCCTGTGCGCGCCGCACTCAAGACCCGCACCTTGTTTAATGTATTAGGGCCACTGGTTAACCCAGCACGCCCATCGACCGAACTTAATGGCGTTTATGATGCCAGTTTGTTGCGCCCAATTGCCGAAGTGCATAAAACCCTAGGCATGAAGCGCGTAATGGTAGTGCATGGCTCAGGCCTCGATGAATTTGCCCTGCATGGCCCAACCCAAGTGGCTGAATTGCAAGATGGCATTATCAAGGAATACACGGTGACACCGGCTGACTTTGGTTTAGAAGAATACCCTATTGAGGCCATTGTGGGCGGAACACCGGAAGAAAACAAAGCCATTATTGAGCAAATTTTACAAGGCCAAGGGACACCTGCTCAGCAAAGCGCAGTGGCCATTAACGTCGCAGCACTGTTAGTGCTCAATGGTCTGGCCAACAACTTTAAACAAGGCGCCGAGCTTGCAATCAATGCGATGCAAAGCGGCAAACCTTTAGCCTTGGTGAATAAATTAGCGGAGATGAGCAATGCCACTGCAGTCTGAATTGGAAAACACCATCTTAGGTAAGATCATCGAAGATAAGAAAACTTGGCTCGAGGCGCGCAAACTAAGCCAGCCTTTGACCGAGTTTGAACATCTATTAAAGCCCACCGAGCGCGACTTTTATGGCGCACTTGAAGCGCCGGGCACGCATTTTATTTTAGAATGTAAAAAAGCGTCACCGTCAAAAGGCTTAATTCGCCCAGAGTTCGACCTAGACCTGATTGCTAGCGCCTATAAAAACCACGCCAGTGCTATTTCGGTATTAACCGATGAGAAGTACTTTCAAGGCCAATTTGACTATGTCACTCAAGTGCGTAATCAAGTCAGCCAACCCGTGTTATGCAAAGACTTTGTGATAGATCCGTACCAAATTAAGCTAGCGCGCCACTATCAAGCCGATGCGGTGCTGCTGATGTTGTCGGTACTTAGCGATGAAGAATACATCGCCTTGGCTGAGGTTGCTCATAGTTACAACATGGGCATCTTAACCGAAGTCAGTAACGAGCAAGAAATGGCGCGCGCACTGGCACTGGATGTACGCATTTACGGCATTAATAACCGTAACTTACGTGATTTAAGTACCGACCTAAATCGCACTAAAACCCTGTCACCTTTAGTGCCAGAAGGCAAGGTAGTGATTTGTGAGTCAGGCATCTATCATCACGATCAAGTGAAAGATTTACGCCACTTTGCCAAGGGCTTCCTCGTTGGCAGCTCCATCATGGCACAAGACAATGTCGAGCTTGCGTGTCGCCGCTTGATCTTAGGTAATAACAAGGTCTGTGGTTTGACCAGTAAAGAAGCGGCCGCTGATGTCTATGCTGCGGGAGCGGTGTTAGGCGGCCTAATTTTTGTCGAAAAATCGCCGCGCTACGTGTCGCCTGAGCAAGCCAGAGCGGTGATGACAGGCGCGCCCCTTGAATATGTCGGCGTGTTTCAAAACCATGACGCCGCGCAAGTGGCTGCCATTGCCAATGAGTTAGGTTTACAGGCAGTGCAATTACATGGCGAAGAAGACGAAAACTATATTGCAGCCCTAAGACCATTATTGCCGGCGCATTGCCAAGTATGGAAAGCCATCGCCATTGATGGCGCTGAGCCAGTGCTTTGCCCAGCTGCCGATATGCAATTATTTGATACCCGTGCAGGCGGTCAATCTGGCGGTACAGGGCAAGCCTTTGATTGGCAAATCTTAGCCAAGCAAGATAAAAGTAAATTGATGTTAGCAGGTGGCATCACGCCAGAAAACGCACAGCAAGCCGCCCATCAAGATTGTTTAGGGCTAGACCTTAACTCTGGCGTTGAATCGTCGCCAGGCGTAAAAGACAAACAAAAATTACAGCGTGCATTTGCCGCTATCAGACAGTATTAAAGAACAGGATCAAGGCAAAAAGATGAGTAAATTAAATCCCTATTTTGGTGAGTTTGGCGGCATGTTTGTGCCACAAATTCTGATGCCAGCATTAAATCAATTGGAAGAAGAGTTCATTAAGGCACAAAACGATCCTGAGTTTATTGCTGAGTTTAGAGAGCTGTTAACCGAGTATGCTGGTCGTCCAACACCGTTAACCTTATGTCAAAACCTGACCAAAGGTAAAAAAACTAAGCTGTATCTAAAACGTGAAGACTTACTTCACGGCGGCGCGCACAAAACCAACCAAGTGTTAGGCCAAGCTTTACTTGCAAAGCGCATGGGTAAAAGCGAAATCATCGCCGAAACCGGTGCCGGTCAACACGGTGTGGCAACCGCACTAGCCTGTGCCTTACTGGGTTTAAAGTGTAAGGTTTACATGGGTGCTAAAGACTGTGAACGTCAAAAACCAAACGTGTTTCGTATGCGTTTAATGGGCGCTGAAGTCATTCCAGTCACCTCTGGCTCATCCACCCTAAAAGACGCGTGTAACGAAGCGCTGCGCGATTGGACTGCTAGCTATGATAAAGCCCATTACCTATTGGGTACTGCGGCTGGTCCCCATCCTTTCCCAACTATCGTGCGTGAATTCCAGCGCGTCATTGGTGAAGAAGCTCGTGCTCAGCACTTAGAGAAAGAGCAAGTACTGCCGAACAAGGTCATTGCCTGTGTTGGCGGCGGCTCTAATGCGATTGGTATTTTTGCTGATTTTATTGACGATGAGTCGGTTGAACTGATTGGCGTAGAGCCAGCTGGTAAAGGCATAGACACACCGCAGCACGGCGCACCGCTGCGTCATGGCCGCAAAGGTATCTTCTTTGGTATGGCATCTATGATGATGCAAGACGAATACGGCCAAGTAGAAGAATCTTACTCCGTCTCTGCCGGCTTAGACTTCCCATCGGTTGGCCCACAGCATGCCCATTTACACGCAATCGGGCGCGCGCAATACGAGTCGGTAACCGATGACGAAGCCTTAGCGGCGTTCCACGAACTGGCTCGTAAAGAAGGTATTATTCCTGCGCTTGAGTCTGCGCATGCCCTTGCTTACGCGCTAAAAATCATCGAGCAAGATGATAAAGAGCAAAGCATCATAGTTAACTTATCAGGTCGTGGTGATAAAGATATCTTCACCGTGGCTGAGCTATTTGAAGAAAAAGGATTATTGTAATGACTCAAAGATATGAGCAATGCTTTGCAGCATTAGCAGAGCAAAACCAAGGTGCATTTGTTCCCTTTATCGCCCTTGGCGATCCTAACCGTGAACTGTCATTAAAAATTGTCGATTGCTTGGTTGCGTCAGGTGCTGATGCCCTTGAACTTGGGATCCCTTTTTCTGATCCGGTAGCCGATGGTCCCACCATTCAAGATGCGTCAACCCGCGCCTTGAACAGCGGCACCACACCAGATACCTGTTTTGAAATGCTTGCGGAGATCCGTGCTAAGTACCCAGACCTGCCTATTGGTTTATTACTGTATGCAAACTTGGTATTTAGTAACGGTATCGATCGTTTTTATGAGCGTTGTGCGCAAGCCGGTGTCGATTCATTATTGATCGCCGATGTGCCAGTTGAAGAAAGTGCCCCCTACCGTGAAGCTGCCGCTAAATACGGTATCCACCCTATCTTCATTGCGCCGCCTAATGGTGACGAGCACACCATGGAGTTAGTGGGCAAATACGGCGGTGGTTATACCTACCTATTAAGTCGTGCGGGCGTGACAGGCGCTGAAACCAAAGCGGGTAAACCCGTTGAAAGTTTGCTGGCTAACTTAAACAAATACCAAGCGCCACCGGCATTATTGGGCTTTGGTATTTCAGAGCCGGCTCAAGTGAAAGAAGCCATTGCAGCGGGTGCTGCAGGCGCGATTTCTGGCTCAGCCGTGGTTAAGATCATTGAACAATATCAAGATGATGAAGCAGCTCTACTTGGGCACATGGCGGCATTTATCTCTAGTATGAAGGCCGCGACGCAAAAATAATGCGTTGATCTGCTGGAAAAAAAACCTCGCACTCGCGAGGTTTTTTTCACTGATTTAGTCAGCTTTTTTCTAAAGCCTCGATGTCTTGCCAGATCTGCTCGGCTTCTGCACTTAAAAAAGCAAAAGATTTCATATCACCACGTCGCTGCGCCAACATGGCTTGCTCTAACTTAGCGTCATAGCGCTTTCTTAACTTCTTTTCTGGGTTACCGAGTAGCCATTTAAGCATCATTTACACCATCTCTATTCATGATGAAAAGCATTACGTAGACAACAGCGGCTTGGCTCAAGAAAGCCAAAAGAAACCGCAAACATCAGGTCAGCTTGCCGTTATGCGGTCTATACCAAGGGCCTGTTTATCTTTGGTGGTTAATTTTTGTTCGAGATAAAAGCGTTTTGAGCAAGGCGAGCAGTGTGTAGCTTAGCATTCTAAGTAAATACTGCTCAACGACGGGCAAAACGCTTTTAGCCGAATCCGTAGGACAGCGTTTGTTGGTCATTTCTACTGCGTTAGCGCCTTTTCGCTTAGTTCACTATGCCACAAAAGCACTGCCTTGTATAAATACCCAACAAATCGCTACAAAAACCAACACAAAAGATCAACAGGCCCTAGATTACTCTGTTAGGTTGGCGTCATTGGAATCAAGCTCATCACTCGCCAGCCATGCCATCAATAATTTGTAACCTAGCGCCAACACCACAGAGCCAACAAACAGGCCAATAATACCTGACATCATCATACCGCCGATGGCACCAAGTAGAATAACCAGCATAGGAATATCAACACCACGTCCCATCAGCATAGGTTTCAAAAAGGTATCACTGACGCCAACCAGTAACGACCAAATCATAAAGAGCGTGGCGGTGGCGCCTGGCTCTACCGAATACACATAGGCGATCACCGGCCCAAGTACGATTATTGCTGGCAACTGAATAATAGCCAAAACAAGTACCAACAACGCCCATATTCCGGCGGCAGGAACACCCACAACGGCCATTCCTATGCCGGCTAGCACGGCTTGGATCAGCGCAACTCCGATTACCCCAACCACCACACTACGCACGGTTGCAGCCGATAGCGCGGTAAATTCATGACCATGACTGCCTGCTAGACGAACCGATATCTTATGCATAGCGACGCCACAGGCTTGAGCATTGGACATGAATGCGCCCGCAATCAAGGTCGAAATAATAAATTGCAGTAGGCTCAATCCTAATCCACCGACAAGCCCCGCAAAAAACATAACAATTTCCTTGATTTGCTCGGCATATTGTTTGCTGAACGCGGTCAAGTTAGCAACCGCACTTTGCCAAAGACTATATAAGGACTCACCGATAATGGGCCATTGCGCCACTTTGGGATTTGGCTCGGGTAAGGTGACTTGATCCGCTAACACAGCCTGAATAAATTCTTGCGAGCTAGTAAAGATAGAGCCTGAAAACAATACCGTGGGAGCAATGAGAGCCGCTAATACTAGCAACGTGACAATAGCACTGGCCTTACTTTGTTTAATCTTAAGCTTCTGACTCAGCCAAGTCACCACAGGGAACAAGGCAACAGCAATGATCGCCCCCCAAGTCATTGGAATAAGAAAAGGACGGACGATGTCGAAACACATATAGACCATCAACAGCACCATGATGATCTTAATTGCTGCATCTACAGCTTGCGCCGAAAACGATTGGGTAGGAGCACCTTGTTTATCTTGCATTGTTATTCCTAATGAATTGTTGAAGTAATTACACTGAGCTATTTAGCCCTAAAATTTGTTTTACTCTGTTCCAGCCTCGCCCTTCAATGAAATATGAAATCACCACAAGGTATAAACAAGCGCCACCGATTTGAGCTATGCGGGTATAAAATTTACTGTCTACATCCGCCGTTGTGGATGCCATGGTTGAGCATACCAACACCAGCAAGGTACTAAATATGGTTGAAAACACCATGGCTTTCTCAGGCATCGCGTACATTTTGTAGGCAAAGAGCATCGAAATAAGAAATATTAAACAGAGATAAAAGCTAAGCACGGGAACAAACGAGATAAGGTTATATACTGCAATCGCAATAAATCCCCCAATGACGTTAGTGATAAGCATAAACAAGCTCAATTTAACGCTTTTCTCTCCGGCCGTTTGCAATGACAAAATAGCGATAAAAATCATGGTTAAGATGGCACCTGACAGCTTGAAGGTGAAAATAAAGGCAATCACAGGAAAAGCAATAACCAATGCTTTTGCCGCTTCGAACAGGCGTTCATCGTGGCTGTGTTCAAGCTCACCATGGCTGTCTTTGACAGGATCTAAATCGGGAAAATAAATGTGCAGTAATGAAAACAAGACCACCGAGACGAGACCTGAAAAACAAAGTCCTATCCCGACCACCATACCTATGCCGGGTGAGATGATTGCGGCATAAGGTAAGATCAACGATGCCACCAACAACATGGTGGCAAAAAAATTCCACCGAGGATCGACAAATAGATAGTAAGAAATAAACATTAATGCTGCGATAAACGGCAGCAATAAAGACGGATATTCCAGCAAACCAACACTAACAAACCAAGCCAACAAGATGGTCAGCAACATAGACAGCACTAGCTCATAGACGGTTTGCACCCGCGGCGCTTTCCTATCAACCAAAAACTTGGCCAATAAAATCGGCATAATGTACGCGAGAGTCCAATTAAACAGCGCCGAGATGGCCACGGCCAGGGTAATGCCAACCGTAAATCGTAAAACACGGCGCTGTAAAATGGCGCGAGCCGTCACCCGATCAGCGGACATATGAAAGCCAGCTTAAGATGCGGATCCACAATTTGCCTATGGGTTTTAGCAAGCTAGCGTCTTCACTGTAAGCAATAACATCCGCTTGACCACCAACTCGAAGCACACCTTTCGCAGCATCATCGCTAAACACTATGGTCACGGGAAAACGTTGGGTTTCTCTTAACCAACCCGACTGCTTACTCACTTGGGCAAGTTTACCTGCTTGTTCAACTTGGCCCCAGTCAATGCCGTAATCGATGTGGGAAATTTTGCCCGCGAACACTTTTCCTGGCGCAAAATCCAGCGCAATTTCAACTTCATCACCCGGCTTTAAATTACCTAAGCTGTTCTCACGAAAATAGGCTTCTAGCCAGATTTCATCAGCGGAAATAAAGGTCATTAATGGCTGGCCCACATTAGCACGATAACCCGCCTCGAGTTTAAAGTTCGATACCCCACCGTTGGATGGTGCCGTGATTTGAGTTCGAGACAAATCTAACTGTGCTTTTTCTAATGCCAGTAATGCCGATTGCAGCTGGCTATTGTCTTCACCCTCACCACCGAGTTGCTCTTTCACCCGTTCAAGTTCGGCTTTGGCTGACGCCAACCCCGCTCTGGCAGAAGACAATGCCGCTTTCGAGTTGTCTTGTTCTGATTTAGAAACCACCCCTTTGTCGGCCAAAGACGCAATTCGGTTATATTGGGCTTGGGCGTTGACTAAGTTAGCTTGCGCTTCGGTGACGCGCGCTTGAGCCGAGGCAACGCTCGCTGTTTGCGCGCCAACACCTTGTTTGGCTTGTTCAACCCCTTCTTCGGCTTGCTTTAATGCGATTTCAAAATCGGTGGGATCTAGCTTAACCAGCACCTCTCCCGCTTGCACCAGTTGGTTAGGCTTAGCAAGAATTTCAATGACGTCAGCCGATACCTGTGGTGAAATAGGAACAACATAACCACGAACCCGCGCGAGATCAGTGGAAGGAATAAAGCGATCCGCAATTAAATGGAACAGGAACATCAGCACCAAAACCAACAACAAAATGTTCGTTATTTTTTTAATCTTGTTGGTTTTATTCTCTTTATTGAGAGTTTCTTCTGAGTGGTTATCGCTAACTTGTTGCGTTGTAGCTTGGCTTTGGGCGGGCTCTTCCATTGACACATTTATCCTAAGGAAATGACTTTTTGCTCTAGTTTAATCACCTTAGTTTACAAATGTCGACAATTTGTTGATATTTCATTAACACCAAATCATTAATCTTACTGTCACTTAAAACCAAACAAGGAGCCCTAAGGCTCCTTGTTTGGTTTTGACTATGTAATAGACAGTTTCTAAAGAAAGCTGAACTATAAGCCTGCGATATATTCTTCCATATCGGTTTTTAAGTTGTCAGATTGGGTACCAAAAATGGCTTGCACACCATCACCTGCAACCACAACCCCTTTAGCGCCAAGCTCTTTTAAACGCTCTTTGTTTACCGCATCAACACTTTTCACACTAATACGTAAACGAGTAATACAAGCATCTAAGTTAGTGATATTGTCTTTACCACCAAATGCTGCCACTAACTCTTGAGACATCTCAGAGCTTTCAACCGCGACACTGTCTTGCTCAACTTCGTCTTCACGACCCGGTGTTTTAAGGTCTAGCTTGATGATAGCAACACGAAATACCACATAGTAAATTGCTGCATAGCAAAGGCCTAATAATGGGAACATCCAACCTTTGTTTGAATTTGCAAACAGCACCACAAAGTCGATGAAACCATGAGAGAATGACGTACCGTGTACCATGCCTAGCATGTTAGTCAGTACGAATGCAGAGCCTGCCAAAACAGCGTGAATTGCATAAAGCACAGGAGCTACGAATAAGAACGCAAATTCGATTGGCTCAGTAATACCTGTTAGAAAGGAGGTGAGCGCAGCGGAGATCATGATACCACCCACTTTTGCTCGGTTTTCAGGCTTGGCTGTGTGCCAAATTGCAATTGCCGCTGCTGGCAGGCCATACATTTTAAACATGTAACCACCCGCTAGCTGACCAAAACCATTACCGGCAGCGCGTGAAGCTTCATCCGCTACTTGGTAACAAGTTAAAATACCCGTTTGCGCTACACCAGCCGCGTTTACACAGTTACCCGCTTCAAAGAAGAAAGGCACGTTCCAGATGTGGTGCAAACCAAATGGGATCAAACTACGCTCAATCACACCGTAAATACCAAACGCAACTTCTGGGTTTTGATAAGCGGCCCAATGAGAGAAAGAATTGATAACAGAGCCAATCGGAGGCCAAACCACAGAAAGCACTAACGCCAACGCGATGCTCAGAAAACCAGTGATAATAGGTACCGCACGTTTACCGGCAAAAAAGCCTAGGTAATCTGGTAGTTGAATGCGGTAGAAACGATTAAAGGCCCAGCCAGCAAGAGCACCGGCCAAAATGCCACCTAATACACCAGTGTCAATTTTATCAACTCCCATGACACCCGCCATAACACCTAATGTGGACACCATGATGCCGTATCCGACAATAGCAGCTAATGCTGCCACACCGTCGTTTTTGGTAAAACCTAATGCCACACCCACGGCAAACAGTAAGCCCATTTGGCCAAATACAGAACCACCAGCTTGTTCCATGATTTGTGAAACGATACTGGGTAAAAAGCTAAAGTTCGCCGCCCCGACCCCAAGTAAAATACCAGCAACAGGCAACACTGATACGGGAAGCATCAGTGATTTACCGACCTTTTGCAGATTTGCAAATAGCGCCTTAAACATGTTTGTTCTCCTTAAGTACAAAGTTTGACTAGCTTGCATCTGGATAAATAATGCACCCCAGTTGATAAGTTAATTAAAGCACAAAAAAAAAAGTTAAACTTGTTTTACTTCAAAAACTTAATTTAACTTATGTAACAAAAAGTAACAACACATAGGCTATAAGTATCAATAACTTAGAAAACAAGGTGATAAATGAGTATATTTGCCGTTACAGCACTGGAACAAATGCAAATTAACGTAACGGCAAAGGTGCCCGCAAAAGGCTGTATTCGACTCAAACGATCGAAGGCAGGGAAATACCGCAACGGGTTAAAAATTGGCAAAAATCCTCAGGTAGAGGAGCGACCAAGCTAATCGTCTCTTGGCTCACTGGATGACAACAAACCAGCTTAGCCGCATGTAACAATAATCTTTGGTTACCTAAGGTCTGTTTAGCAAACGCATTTTGCTTACCGTCGCCATGGCTGGTATCACCAATAATGGGGTGGCGCAGATGAGCCAAGTGGCGCCTTAATTGGTGTTTTCGCCCTGTCTTTGGCATCAGCTCCATTAAGCTCAATCTGGCACTTTGATAGCGCCCGACCGGATAAGGTAATTCAACTTGCTGCAAGCATTGATATTGGGTGATAGCCTCTTTAAAACTGGCTTCTTGGCTGGCATGTTTATCGGCTATTTTGTCTAGCTCTTCCTTTAATGGGTAATCTAATTCACCCTCGCCACACCAACCTCTGACCACGGCATAATAGGTTTTTTGTGGCTGGCGTGCTGCAAATTGTTCGCTCATGATTTTTGCTATTTCAGAGCTTAATGCAAACAAGAGTAATCCTGAGGTCGGCCGATCAAGGCGATGGATTGGGTACACATACTGTCCTAGCTGATCGCGCAGCATTTGCATGGCAAATTGGGTTGCCCCCTTGTCCAACCAGCTTCTGTGTACCAATAAGCCTGATGGCTTGTTGATCGCAACTATGTATTCATCTTGATAGACAATTTCAAGAGAGGGAATCGGTACATCCTGCTCCAGTAACGTGTCTTGTTGGTCTAACTGCGTCATGACAGCTCTCCCTGACTGAGTAATTGATCGATACGGGCGATAACCTCTTCAACCACCGCCGTCGAATTAGCGAGCTTTTGAAACGCGTGTTGCGCCATGGGCAATACGCCAATATTACTGGGCAAAGGCAACTGTTCCTGTGCCATTTGCAGTAACTTAGGGTGCAACACAAACTGCAGCCATTGCGCGAACGTTAAGGTGTCGATGCAAAATGGCAATGAGCTCTGTAAGGCTTGCTCACTGGGCGTTTCACTTTGCCATAAACCCGCTTGTCCCATGGCGTGTTTAAGCTGGGCTAATAAGGCGATTAACTGGGTGGCTTGATTCATTTATAAATGCGGTTACCAAGAATACTTGGCCGCAAATATACCATCTGCGGTGCTTAAGCCCTATAATGCCCTGCAATTTTTATCCGTTTCTGTAATTAGTTCGTAGGTGTATTCGACTATGCATATTCATTCTCTGACCGATTTTCTCGACCAAGCTCAATGCCAATACCGGATTTACGACCTAGGCCGAAAGGTACAAAAAATAAGTGCCAGTGAATTTAAAAAAGTCGAACAAAACCAAGTCCCTTACCCCTATCCATTGCAACAGCATGCTTGGCTTGCGGTGGTGTTTTGGCAAGTTGATAAACCGGAACACTATATTTGGTTTTTAAAACTGCCACTTGATGAAAGGGGCTTATTATTAGCCGGACCGCAAACTCACTTTATTCAGCTGGTGGTTGAAGCATTAGGCGCCACGCTTGAGCAACAGCCCGATGAAAAGCAACAAGAGCGCCTTGCCAATAATCCTTACACCTTCAAGCCCGCCGAGCTTAAAAAAGCCGTGTTTCATGCGCAGTTAAACTTGGATTTAGCCCGCCCTGCTTCACGTTATTACGAACAAGCCCATGCTTATTTCAGTGGTCAACTGGGCTGGCAGCAATGGCAACAACTAGGCATGCAAGGGATTGCCGATATTGCGGTAAGACTCAAACAAGACGATAACGAAAGCCATGTCATTAACGCATTAAACCAATTGCCCGAGCCCCCTTTGAGCATGTTATTGGAATGCTTAGAGCACAATGACATGACAACCCGTTTAGCCGAAACCCTCGATGAATTTGCTCGCCACAACGCGCTATCAAAACCGCATCTCGCTACCTTAGCGCTGCGCGCCATGTCATCCAGTAAAGCGACGGGCTTACGCCAAGCGCTAATAAAGCATCAGCTAACTTCGCCATTGAATCTCGATCCACAATGGTTTATTGCCGTCGCTGCGCGTTGCTGGCAAGATTTACAAGCCCCTGAGTTGCAACAGGACTATTTAGAGAAACTCGCATTAGTGGATAATGGTCAGCTTTTTGTGCAGTTATTTGCCGATTTAGTGGCTCAGCCCACCTTACGTGCCTCACTGCTAGCCGCAATACGCCAGCCCGAGCGTAGCCCAGCCATGAGCCAAGCCATTGGCCTGTTGTTTCAGCAGTAAGCGATTTGTCCAAACGGTAAGATTAACAAGGAAGAAAGAATGTCAGATTTGATTTGGTTATTGCTACTGGTTGGGATTTGTATTTGGTTTTGGCAACAGCGTAAACAAAATGAAAAGGCGCGAGAGCTCATTGAACAGCGTTGTAATGAGTTAAATTTACAGCTGGTGTCGGTGGCCAAGGAGCGCATTAATCTCAAGCTTGGAGAGCGCTTTCTTGAGCAATCCTTCATATTTGAATTTAGCAGTGACAGTGAAAACTGTTATCAAGGCAGGCTCTATATGCTTGGACAACATCAATATCATTTCGACATTCCGCCCTATCGCATTTAATTGCGAATGCAAAACAACTAGGCCTAGCTATACTAGAAAACGTGAGTTGCAGTTTGGAGGTCTGTATGGACTACGCTAATTACACCATGTCGTCTCTATTTGCTCAGTTAGGCCTAGCGAATGATGAAATGAGCATACAAAGGTTCAGTCATCAACATCCTTTGGATAACAACACCTTGCTTGCCGACGCGCCGTTTTGGAATGATTCACAGGCGGAATTTATTCGCGAACAAATTTGGCAGGATTCAGATTGGGTCGAGGTCATTGACCAGTTAGATTTAATGCTACGACGTTAAAACTAGCGTAAACTACTCCTTTTCAATTTTTGAGTAGTAAACAGCATGGAAGAAGCAATTCGCGTTGCGCAGCAGCTCGCTAAAAATGGTAAAACGCCCAGTGTCGCGCTAGTTCGAGGTAAATTACCTAAGGGTTACCCTTTGCCCAAAATTATTGCCGCCCTAAAAGTTTGGCAAGATCATCCTATGTTAGAGCCCAGCGAACCCTTGACGCAAATAGCAACTGAGCCCGAGTTGGATGAGCTAGACCAGAGAATTCAACGCCATATCGCCCATGCCGTCAGTTTACTGGAACAAGAAATTGCCGACCTACGCCGTGAAATCGACCAGCTAAAACAATCCAATTAATATATGTACATACAAGACGTTATTTTTGAGTGTTATCAAGACACGACCTTTGCTCAAGTTGAGCGAAGCATTAATCAATATCTCGATGCTTTACGCTACCAAGGTCAAATATTAGGTCGTGAGTTTCCTATCGCGATTAAAGATGGCTATTTTCAACTGCGCTTGGTAACGCCTGAAAGCAACAGTTTACATGCTTCATTTTTGAGTGACCAAGGCAAACTAGCCTTAGCCGGCCTCACTAAAGCTGGCCTACTCAGGCCTAAGATCAAACTGTTGGGTGAAGATCTGAACTCCCAAATCACCAATGCGGCTGAGCCATCATGGCAAATTTTATACACCACCTATGTTCATACTTGCTCACCTTTGCGTAGTGGCGATGATCTTAGCCCTATTCCCTTATACCGCATCCCGACCATAGCCAACGGTAGCCAAAAGCAAGCTATAAAATGGCAGGAAGATTGGGAAGCCTGTGATCAATTACAAATGAACGGCTCTATCTTAGAGCATGGTGCGCTAGCTGAAATCAGTGAGGTTGATTCGCGCTTATTTCGACGCGGTCATGATTTAACAAAACGGATTGAGTACCTGACCAAAACCCCAACTTACTATTACTTGTATCGAGTTGGCGGAGCCAGTCTAGAGCAAGAGTTGTCTCGAGCCTGCCCTCTATGTCAACAGCCTTGGCACTTAAGCACGCCTATCCTTGATATTTTTGACTTTAAATGCGATAGCTGTCGCTTAGTGTCCAATCTATCTTGGGATTTTAAGGATTAAATATAACGAACAGTTGACGCTCAATCTGCTCGGTTGAGCGCCCTTGGCCGTTTTTATTCCGGTTGCAACCGATCCAGAAACTCACCTAAGGTTGGCGCTAAAGTCTTAACCTTGCCTTTACCTAATTGCTCTAAAATCACTTCGCCAGTGTCATTAACCACAGCAAGGATTTGCATTTCATCTTCACAACTTGCAATAAACACCGTATCGGGTAATTTTAATCGACGTTGCATCAGCATATGCGCAATGACATTTTCCTGCAGTCTTTCGTAATCCGCTAAATTCCAAGCTTGAACCAAGGTAATCATCATTGGCTCAGCGCCCTCGGACATAAAACGACACGGCAAAGGATCGCAGTACCAAGTGCTAAAAAAATCATTAACATCGGGATGAACAGTGCAATTCAATGCACCAGCAACATTGTCGAAATTAACCTTGTCGGTATTGAGCGCGGGTTGCCAAGTTATCATGCCATCAATTGGGGCGCCGCGCTGACAAGGTGAAGGCCACTGCTCATCGTATTCAACCTCTGGCCATTGGTTTAATTGCTGCCAATGCGCTTCGCAGCGTTGGAAAAATGCGCTTAGTTGTTTAAGAGGTGATTGAGACACTACTTTTTGCCTGTTTTCGGTTAGAATAAGCCTATTGTAACTATTATTGAACGCCAATGAAAAAAACATCTCGCTATCAAAACGCACCGGTCCTTAATAGCTTATCTTTGGGTCAAGACACCCAATACGATGCGCCATACAATCCCGATTTATTACAGGCCGTGCCACGGGCTTTAAATCGTGACGATCTATCTCTGTCTGCAACTAACTTACCGTTTCATGGTTTCGACTTATGGGGCTTGTATGAGCTTTCTTGGCTAAACCATAAAGGTAAGCCTGTGGTGGCCACCGCGCATTGTAAAATTGATGCCAATAGTGAAAATTTGATTGAATCAAAGTCTTTTAAGCTCTATCTCAACAGCTTAAATCAGCATAAATTTGACTCTGAGCAAGCGGTGCTGGAAACCTTAATCAAGGATTTATCCGCCTGTGCCAAAGGGCAAGTTGACGTTACCTTGTATACGGATATGGACAGCAACTATGAATCCCTTGGCAGTTTCAGCGGTAGCTTGATAGATAATCTCGATATTGAAGTAGCTGACTTTGAGTTCAACCCTGAGTATTTAGCAAACAGTACGTCATCCGATGTGGTTGAAGAGACCCTATACAGTCATTTGCTAAAATCCAATTGCCTGGTTACCAACCAACCTGATTGGGGCAGTGTATTAATTAAATATCAAGGGCCGAAGATAAACCCAGAGCAATTATTGCGCTACCTTATTTCATTTCGTCAACACAATGAGTTCCATGAGCAGTGTGTTGAGCGCATTTTTCAAGATATCAGTCACTATTGCAAACCGACAAAACTGACTGTTTTTGCTCGATATACACGCAGAGGTGGACTAGATATTAACCCATTTCGTAGTAACTTTGAGAGCGGCATAACAACCCCGAGACTTTTGCGTCAATAGAGGTTTTTTTGCTGTAGGGCTGGCGTTATCATAACGCCAGCTGAGATTTATTTGTTGGAGAGCGCAGCCAATCTTGCGATTGTTTCGATCATTAAGCACCCAGTTCTTGATCTTGTTGATGGGACTAACCAGTGCAATATTCCCCGCCTACGGCTATGACGACATTACGAGCTTATCCCTCAATGACGAGCTTCAGGCTGCCTATGATTTACGCATCACAGATCCGTTAAAATGTATTGAATTGGTTGATGGCTATCTCAGCCGCAATAAATCACAGTTACAACAAACCAAACAAGGTTTTGAATTTAACGATGCCTTCTCTTTAGCTACCAACAACAGCAGCAGCATAATTAATGCATTTCAAATAAAGTCCCGTTGTTACAAAAAACTGAAAAACATTGACCAAGCCCTAGTCAATATCGAAATAGCCATTGAGCTTGCGCAAACCAGCTCACTTGCGTTTGAATTGGCTCAGGCCAAACTCAGTTACGGTAACATTCTCTTTAATCACACACAGCGCCACGTTGACGCCCTACTTGAAGTACAGCAGGCATCGCTGCAAGCAGACAGCTCCAGTCACCCGAAAACGCCTGAGCTACAATTATCAACGCACTTAGCGTTAGCTGACTTTTACACCCAAAAAGACAAATTTCAACAAGCCAACCAAGAGTTAGAAAGCGCTAAGGCCATCGCCAATAAACTCGATAAACCTCAGCTTATCGCGTGGCTAAATTATTATTGGGGACGATATTACATTCGCATCTCGCAGCCTCAATTAGCCCTGAGCCATTTTGTCGATGCCAAAAGCATGGCGGAAAACGAAGATAACTTTTTACTGATTGCCAAGGCCACCTACGAAATTGCCGACATTTACCGCCTACAGGGCAATAAATTAGACAAGGCACTGCACTATGCCAACCTGTCGGCTAATGCTTACCAAGATTTAGGCGACGAGCGCGAGCTCGCTTATGCGCAAATCTATATGGCGATTCTGCATCGTCAAAACCAAGAATATTCACTGTCCATGGTGTACTTTTGGAACGCAGGTGACCTACTAAAAGGCTTACAAGATCTCACTGGTAGTGCCTTATGCAACTTTGAAATGGGTAAAACCTTCCTGAAAATGCACAGTGTTGATGAGGCGAGAAACTATCTTAACCTAGCCCGCTTTCAATATAGCAAAATGGACGACACTAAAATGTTGGCCGATACCCTGCTCCTGTTAGGGCGACTAAACATAGAACAAGGCGAAGCGGGAATAGCAAGGATCCAATTGGAAAAGGTATTAGCGCTGAGTGAGTCGTTATCATTTTTAGAACAGCGTGAACGAGCCTATGAGCTGTTGGCTGCCGCGTATGAGTTAACCGGACACTACAAGAAGGCGATTGAAAACTTCAAACAATTCCATGCCTTACAAACCAAGATAAAGCAGTTGGAATTCACCCTAGAGCAAAACAAATTTAATGAGCAATACCAACTCATTGAACGAACTCAACAAATTACGGTGTTAGAGCAAGACAATCAAAAGTTAACCAGCAAACTTGAAAGCTTTTTACTTATTTGTGTCGTTATCGCCACTATTTTATTGGTGTTATTGTATCGCTACATACGTAACTGGCTAAAACTTAAACAACTTAAGTCATCCACTAAACAGCTAGTGGAGCAACTCAGCCACCATCCTCATACCTTGCTGCCTTGGTGGTCGAGTCAGTTAAAGTCACAGCGTCTTTATCAGTCCAAAGAGCACACTGAGGCTCAATACTACGCACTGATTTCTATTGATTTTCTGACCGACTTGTATGAAAAATATGGCGCTTTAAAAGCGCAACGAATCGAAAAAGAATTTGGCTTGCATTTACAAAGCCAACAACCCGAACACGCCACCTTTTATCAGGTACGAGACAATCAACTGCTCTATATCTGTAAACGCGATGGCAATATTCACGCTGAAACCTTGGCCAGCTTTTTGACCGATACCTTGAGCCAATTTGCCGACAAATACGAGCTCAACAGAGGGGTTGCCATCGGTATCGTTAATCATCCATTTTTGCCTAAGGCAGAGGCGGCAATTGACCATAAGCGGGTGAGCGATTTGGCCTGCTTAGCCCTACTCGGAGCGAAGCAGTTGCAGACCAGTGAGCAAAGTGCTTGGCTGGAATTGTTCGCCATCGATTGCCCTCAAGCCGCGTTTTTCAATGGCGACATCTGGCAGCTAGGCCAACAAGCTATCGCCAAGGGCTTAGTCAAAATTAACTGTAGCGGCGACAAAAATCAGATTTTGTGGCCTATTATTCAAGCCAGTAATAGCATGAAATTGAAGCCTGGCTTTTAATTGCTTAAGCTTAATTAAGTAGTTGCTTTAGACGACAGATTTCAAGCCCAAATCTTGTTTGCATAGCAGAACTATTGCACAATGCCAATTAGCGATAGGATTGAAGTTTTGACAGGGAATGTCATTGAAAACACCAACTCAGAAATGTGTCATTGTAAGCAAAGACGGTATAGCCCCCTATGCCAATAACGGGTCCAAGCGAAATAATGTCAATAAACCTAAGGCCGACATGGAAAACAAACTAATCAGCCAACTCATCGAACGACTTGCATTAAGTGCCCAAAGCCTCGACCCCGTGCTCGATGAAAAGCTTGAGCAGCTGGTCACTCAGTTGCAAAGCTCAGGTGATCTGAATAAGGTTCTTGGGGAAATAAAAGAAGTTGAGCAATACCTGCAAAAAAAGCCTATCTCCATCAAGCCTGCACTAGCAGAATTAGATAAGCAAACTCAAACGGCAGCAACCAATCTTCAGCAAGCTAAAAGTTTGCCCAATAATGTTAGGGCCAACATACGCGAGTATATGAATCGCCCAGCATCAGAAATATTACGTGAACATCAAGATAAGTTGGCGGTTTTAGTCGGTTTCTATCAGCAGTTAGTCACCCATAGTGAGCGCCCTGCGCCTAATTTTCTACGCACGCAAGCCGCAAGCAGTGGTGAGCAAGAGCAAGTAGACAGCAACATTCCAACTATCGATGCCACCTCCCACAAGCGTATCTGTGATGAACTACAAAGGCTTATCACGGAATTAGATTTTGCTGGGGAATTCGGCGAAAAATTGGCCAAGATCCGTAACCGTATTTTAAGCGGTATTGCACCAGCGCAATTGGCTGGGATCTGCTTAGAAATGATCAACTTGATCATTGATGGTACACGCGAAGAGCGCAAGGCGTCACAAGCCTTTTTGTACTCGCTAAATGAAAGCCTAAGTGCCTTCCATCAAACCTTTTGTACCTCAGTCAGTGAATCTCGTAGCATAAGAAATGAGCAATTAGAGCTTAACGAAGATCTGCGTGCTCGCCTTCGCACCATGGGACTTCAGGTAGACAATACCCATGATTTATTACAGCTCAAACTTTCAATTCAATCTCAATTGAAAGAGATAACACGCTTGTTATCTGAAAAAGAAGCCTTTGAACAACGTGAGAAAGAGCTTGAAAAACGCTTGGCTGAGATGGAAAACAAACTCAGTTTGATGAAAGACGAAACGTCTGAATATAAAAAACGCCTGAGCGCTCAAAAGCATAAGTTATTCTTAGACAGCCTAACCCAAGTGTATAACCGAGCCGCCCTTGATGAACGTCTAGAGCTTGAGTTTAAGCGCTGGCAACGCTACGACCACCCACTATGCCTAGCTATTGTCGACATAGATCATTTTAAAGCCATCAATGATAACTATGGCCACATGGCGGGTGACAAAGCGCTAAAAGTGATCGCCCGAGCCTTACAAAAATCGCTGCGCGATACCGACTTTATCGCCCGCTTTGGTGGCGAAGAGTTTGTCTTACTATTACCTAACATTAATGCCCAAGATTTACAGGCTCCGTTAGATAAACTCAGAGAAAGTATCAAAAGTATTCCGTTCAAGTTTAAAGATAATCGTGTTTCTATCACCATCTCAATTGGTGCCACCGCTTTTGTCGCAGGCGATCAACCCTTGGATGCGTTTGAGCGAGCCGACCAATCTCTATACGATGCAAAACACCAAGGCCGCGATCGAGTGGTATTAAGTATTTAGCATTCTACAAAATATAAAGCTATACTAATCATTAAGTTAAAGAGGCAATCATGCCTCTTTATTAATTAGGGGGTCATTATGATCACACACATCAGCCCCGTTGGTAGTATGGATTTACTGTCACAGCTTGAAGTTGACAGATTAAAGAAAACTGCTTCCAGCGATCTTTATCAAATGTACCGCAATTGCTCTTTGGCTGTGTTGAATTCTGGTAGTAAGACCGATAGCAGTAAAGAGATCCTCGAGAAATACGCCAATTTTGAAATCAGCGTCATTCGACGTGAGCGCGGGGTAAAACTTGAATTGTTCAATGCCCCTGAACATGCCTTTGTCGACGGCGAACTTATCTATGGTATTCAAGAACACCTTTTCTCGGTATTACGTGATTTAGTTTATGTAAACAGTCAATTACCACAGAAAATCCCTACCGATGAAGAAGAGCTCACCGCCTTTACCACCAACCAAGTGTTCTCAATTTTACGAAACTCTCGGGTGCTGCATCCTGGCGTTGATCCTAATCTGGTCGTTTGCTGGGGAGGCCACTCAATCAGTGAGGTTGAGTATGCTTACACCCGTGAAATGGGTAGCCAGTTAGGCCTGCGCGGTTTAAACATTTGTACCGGTTGTGGTCCTGGCGCAATGGAAGGCCCGATGAAAGGTGCCACTGTGGGACATGCTAAACAAAGGGTTAAAGGGGGGCGTTACATTGGCCTAACCGAGCCTAGCATTATCGCAGCCGAGCCGCCGAACCCAATCGTTAATGAGTTGGTTATCTTACCTGATATCGAAAAACGCTTGGAAGCCTTCGTCAGAATGGCTCACGGCATTATTATTTTCCCAGGAGGTGTTGGCACGGCCGAAGAGCTACTCTACATTCTTGGCATCATGATGCACCCAGAAAACAAGCGCCAACCTTTACCCATTATCTTAACTGGGCCAAAAGAAAGTGAAGAGTACTTTAGAACCATAGATGACTTTATCGGTAACACCTTAGGCTTTGAAGCACAACGTCATTATCAAATCATTATTGATGACGCAGCCAGTGCTGCGCAAGTCATTAAACAAGCCATGCCAAAAGTAAAAGACTATCGCCGCGCCATTGGTGATGCCTACTCGTATAACTGGTCATTGAAAATTGAACACGATTTCCAAGTTCCTTTTGTACCAAACCATAAAAACATGGCCGATCTCAATCTCAATTTGGATCAAGAGCCACAAGAATTAGCGGCTCATCTGCGCCGCGCATTCTCAGGTATTGTTGCTGGTAATGTGAAAGAAGACGGTATCCGAGCCATTGAAAAACAAGGCCCGTTCCAAATTGATGGCGATCCTAAACTGATGAAAATGATGGACAGACTGTTACAAGATTTTGTCAAACAAGGTCGCATGAAGCTGCCAGGCTCAAACTATGTTCCTTGCTATCAAATAATCAACAAGTAGGATGACTAACACCTTACTTATAGTGGATGCGATGAATCTTATTCGTCGCATCCACGCCGTATCACAAACGCAACATAGCACCGAGCAAGGGCAATTGATTGCAACCTTGCATGCCACCCTCAACAGTGTCAATAAGCTACTGAAACAGCTACCATCCAGCCATGTTATTGCGGTATTTGATGGGCTTGAGCCAAGCTGGCGCAGTAACATTTGGCCCGAATATAAGGCGGGTCGAACTCCCGCCCCCACAGGTTTGATTGACTACCTTGGCAATATTCAAGATGCCTTGCTTGAGCATGGGATCGAATCTTTAGTAAGTGAAGCAGACGAAGCCGATGATCTTATTGCAACCTTGTGCCAAACCTTAGCGAATAAAGGTAAGCAAAGTATTATCGTGTCCACCGATAAAGGTTTTTTCCAATTACATAATGCCTTGATTAAACAGTTCGATTACTTCAATCAACAATGGCTCAAGGCCAGCGATTATTGCCACAAGGTAGGCATATTACCAGAGCAGCTGATTGACTATTGGAGCTTAACGGGTGTCAGTAGCAGTAATATTAAAGGCGTTCCCGGTATCGGTCCTAAATCAGCGGCTAAATTACTGAGTCGTTATCGCGATTTGGAGCAACTGTTAAGTGCAAATGAACCCGAAGATAAATTGCAACAAAAAGTACGCGAGCATCAACAAGCCCTACTACTGAGTCGTGATCTCATCATACTAAAAGGGGATATTCCCTTAGGTTTCAATTTAAAAGATATTCGTTATAACAAAAACATCAACAAGAATAGGATTAATTGAAATTAATCTGCTAATCTTGCCCCATAATTAAAAGCAAAACCTATACTTGCTAAATAGCAAACTTCACAGCACGCTTTATAGATCTTGTTAGCTCTCACACTAAAGTAAGGTTAACTATGACATTTGAACGTATAGCCCTAGTGCCAAGCCGCCACGGTGAAGAGTCCATTACTCAAGCGATAGTGCAAGCACTCGATAAAATGGGGGCTGGGATCATTTTGCAACTTGCTCCATACCCTACCACTGCCGAAGACTTAGAGCAGGGCTGTGAGCTAATAGAAGATAATCAAATAGCCCTCGTTGGGCCATTAAAGGAAGAGTCGTTAGAAGAAGCTAAATTACGCAGCCAATTGCATTTGCCATTAGCATTAACGGCGCAATGCTATTACATTCTTCATTTCCCCCCGAGCCCATTTCAGCCGGTACAAGAGATTAACCTTGTATTCGATATGACTAAAGCAAGCGGAATGAACCTAGCGCTGCATTATCAGCAATTTGCCCAACAAGCATTGGAAGCTGCGCAATTCAAGCAAAAGCGTATTGTGACAGTGGTTGATGAAAGCGAACAGGACTCAGTGTTACTCGAAGCAATTACTCGCGCTGTGGAGCAAGATTTTCCTGATCTGCAAGTTCAGTTTAGCAGTATTGATGAGGTGAGCTTGAATCTTGCAAGTGACAGTGAGCGATATAACTTTATCATTACCAATAAGTTATTTGGCAAAATCATCAAAAGTCAGGTTTGTGGCAAACAGATTGCTAAACGCTTGTGCGCGAAATCCTATCTCGGCGAACAAGGTGCGATTTTTTGTGCTCTTGAGTTATCAAACAGCCTTCAACTCGAGGACGATCCTGCGGCGTTAATGTTAGCCTCGGTAAGCTTACTTGAATACTTAGGTAAGGAAAATGAAGCCGAAGCCATGCTCAATGCGCTGACTCAAACCATTGCTTTTGATGACCGCTTAACTTGTGCCTTTGGTGGCCACCACAGTGGCACCGATTTTACCCAAGCCATTCTAGAACGCTTGTAAAGCCAATGGGGAACGGATTCCCAAGCAAATGGTCCAGCCTAAAAGTTACTAGTTGATTAAATCAACTAGTAAATCAAAGACTAAATCAACGAGTAAATCAACGAGTGAATGCCTTCCAACGAATATGTACCGTCACTTCTTCACGATCGTGATAAAGATGCTTCACTTGATAATCAAATGCGTCTTCCCCTAGGCGCGCTATCATCATATCTAAGCATTCTTTTACCGCGTAATAACGGCGTTTCATTGGCAATTTAAGATTAAAAATCGCTTCGCGACAATAAGCTTGCTCGAGCCAATCGGCCATTAACTTCGCCACCCGATGGGGCTTTTCGATCATGTCACAAACCAACCAATGCACATGCGTATGCTCAGGGTATTGCACCTTGCGGCCATGTTCGTTTTTAGCCGTAAGCCAAGTCAAATTACGAATGAATGGTTGGAATTTAAAACCATCATCGGGGTAATGCTTTACTTGCCCCGTATCCATTAAGGATTGCGCGATTTGACCATTATCCACCGCAGCCACAAATAATCCGCGGCGCACTAACTGATAAGTCCAGCCCCCCGGGCACGCCCCTAAATCAACCGCCTTCATGCCCGGCGCTAAACGTACTTCCTGCTCTTCCTTAGGAATAAACAGTTGAATTGCTTCATCTAACTTAAGGGTTGAGCGACTTGGCGCAGCGCTAGGAAACTTCAATCGAGCAATGCCCATATAAAAAGGTGAACTGTTGTAAGTTAACGAATAGCCCACATAAGCCGTTTGATTATCAAGAAAACAAACATGATAACGTGGCTTTCTTGGCTGCTCTTTAGCCGTTAGCTTATTTGCTTTACGCAAGGCTGCGCGCAGCGGTACGGTAAACTTACGGCAAAAGGTCAATAACGGCTTAGTCTCATCGCCCTCAGGTGCTTCCACCCATACATCACCGCCTAATGGCAAGGTTTGCGTTGCCTCGACGATAGGCGAAACCCGATCATTGATGTCTAGATCGGTTAATAATGCACTGACCGCTATCATTTGACGGGCAAACACGAGGCGGAAAAAATCCAATTCCTTAACTAAGGTTTCGACTTGGTTAGGATCATAGCATTCAAAATAAACATAACCAGATTGGCTTTGGGTTTTAACAAAACCATAGCAATCATACATAGCGGCTTGCTCTTGGATTTCAGCAGCACAATCACTTTCAAAACCGGGGCGACAATACAGCAATAAGCCCTTCATTGTTTATTTCCTCTCAACGCTATCATGGCCAAACACAGCCAACCTAAAATAAAACACATTCCACCAGCAGGTGTTAGCAAGCCTAGCAACTTTTGCCCTGTCATTGCCCAATAATAAAAAGTGCCACAGAATAAAAAAATGCCCAACAAGAAACAGGTGCTAGCACAGTATAATAACCGATAACCACGTCCTTGGTTGATAAAAAGTGTCAACATAGCGCAAGCGAGTAGCGCTAGGGTGTGATAAAAGTGATATTGCAGCGCCAGCTCAACAAAACCCGCTAAGGGCTCAGCTAAGCTTAAGCCATGGCTAGCATAAGCACCCAGTGCCACCGCGCTGGCGCCCGATAATCCGGTAATGAACAATAGCCAACGTCCACCCCACCCTAGATTGCGTAGTTCCATGTTTTTCCCTAACACGATAAGATAAATTTTGCAGTCAACTCGATGGCTTGCTGCATATTTTGCTGATAGCTAACGCCCGAAGCCTTACGCGGTTTAAAGCTATGATCGCCATCGGTTAAAAAAGCTAATTGGATTAAAGGGGATAAAGCGTACTGCATAATTTCAGCCTGAGTTCCCATGGTATCTCGCTCACCTTGGATCAATAAACAAGGCTTAGCAGTATCAGCCAAATGCTCGCCTTTTAGCCGCTCAGGTTTGCCCACGGGATGAAATGGAAATCCCAAAAAAACACCGGCTTTAACTTGTGGCAAATGCAGCAAATGGCTAGCCATGCGCCCACCCATAGATTTCCCCCCGATCACGACATTGTCATCAGCCACCTGCTCTATCACCTGCTCAAAAGCAGCCAGCAACTGAGGGGCCTTATTTGGCGGCAACCGGCGCTCCTCAGCAAGCATGCGCTGCATATAAGGGAAATTAAACCTCACCACCCTAATGCCATGCTCGGCTACCCCTTTGGCTATCTCAGCCATAAATGGGTGCGCCATGCCCGCTCCCGCGCCATGAGCTAAAATGAAAGTATGCTCACAGGTGCTTGATTCACCATCAATAAGTAAGGCGTGCTCTATATTCAAATCATTCATCTTATTGCGTCTCTAAAATGCCCACGAGCTCTTGCTCTTCTTGCTCAACCAGTTTAATCATCCAATCACGAAATGCGGCTATTTTACCCAGCTCGGCTTGGCTTTCTTCGCACACTAAATAGTGACACTTTTTACTTTCCAGCACTTCATTAAAAGGGCACACCAAACGCCCTGCATCTAACTCGGGCTTAGCCAATACATTATGCCCCAAGGCGATGCCTTGGCCATGGATAGCGGCTTGTAACACCATAGATGAATGGCTGAAAATGGGCCCTTGATTAACATTGGTGGCATTGACTCCGACTTTCTTCATCCACGTTTTCCAATCTTTACGCGAGGTATCGTGGAGCAAGGTATGGCGACTCAGATCTTGGGGCGATTCCAGCTTTTTTGGCCCTTTAAGTAAGTCGGGTGAACACATGGGCAAAATATACTCGGTATGTAACTTGTGGCAGCGTAAATTAGGCCAGTTTCCTTTGCCGTAATAAATTGCCAAATCCACCCCGTCACGCAATAAGCCTTCATCGGCATCCACGGCTTTTATACGCACATCTATCTCTGGATACTGCTCACTAAATTTAACCAAGCGCGGCACTAACCATTGAATAGCAAAACTTGGCTGCAAGCTAACCGTTAACGCGCCAGTTGCGGTACGAGCCAATAACTTTTCCGTGGCATGATTCAAATTGGCAAAGATTTCCTTGAGGTCAAGAAAGTAGCTTTGCCCCTCTTCAGTCAGCAGCAAAGCTCGATTGCGACGTTGAAATAATTTCAAGCCAAGGTAATCCTCTAACGCTTTAATCTGATGACTAACAGCAGCTTGGGTAACAAACAACTCTTGTGCTGCGCGAGTGAAACTCAAGTGGCGCGCAGCCGATTCAAAGGTTTTTAATGCCTTCAATGGAGGCAAACGGTTATACATGGCTAATCCATTAGAAAAACTAATGACAAATATTATAAATTGTCGTTTGTTGTATCACCAGCGAAAGACTATATTTCTTTACGCAACAAAGGCTATATGTAACAAGTAGTGTTTTTCTCTAGGCTCTTGCCTCGTATTTTGTAACATTCCTTTTACAAAATACTTTACTATAGCTAATGGTTTGCAATGTTGTGTTTGCATTCATAGGTTATTCTATGAAAGGTTAAATTATGACGTGGTAAATACCGGTAATTTAATCTTCTTCTGTTTAGCTACAGTTAAGCGCTGCCATTGGCAGCGTTTTTTTTTGCTTTATTTTTACCCTATTGAACAAAAAACAAAGGCCGCATAGCGGCCCTCAAAGAGTTAGTTAACCCAACTCTTAAACAGTTTCGATTTTTTCAAAACTTTTTACTAACTCATCAAATTGTTTGATTTGCTGTAAAAATGGCTCAAGTTTCGCCAATGGCAACGCACAAGGGCCATCGCATTTTGCTTGGTCGGGATCGGGGTGTGATTCTAAGAACAAGCCCGCTAAACCTTGTGACATGCCAGCAAGAGCAAGATCAACCGTTTGACCACGGCGACCATCGGCACTGTCTGCTCGCCCACCCGGCTTTTGCAGCGCATGAGTCACATCAAAAATCACTGGGTATTGGGTTTCTTTCATGATGCCAAAACCTAGCATATCAACCACGAGGTTGTTATAACCAAAGCAGCTACCACGCTCACACAAGATCAAGCGATCATTACCTGCCTCCTCAAACTTGGTCAAAATATGGGCCATTTCATGAGGGGCTAAAAACTGCGCTTTCTTGATGTTAATCACCGCGTTGGTTTTCGCCATTGCCGCCACTAAATCCGTTTGACGACTTAAAAAAGCGGGCAGCTGGATCACATCAACCACTTCAGCTGCTGGCGCGGCTTGATAAGGTTCGTGCACATCGGTGATCACTGGGATATTGAAGGTTTGCTTAATTTCTTGAAAAATTTTCAGGCCTTCATCTAAACCTGGACCACGAAAACTATTGATAGATGAACGATTGGCTTTATCAAAAGAGGCCTTGAACACATAAGGTATGTTTAACTTTTGCGTCACTTCGACATAAGTTTCGGCCATTTTCATCGCTAAATCACGCGACTCAAGCACGTTCATACCACCGAACAAAACGAAAGGTAGGTCATTACCTACTTGTACATCACCAATAGAAACAATTTTTTGGCTCATAATATGTCCTTAGTGCATCACCCATTGTTTAGGATCCATCTGCTTAATTTTCAGTTTTAACAAACTAATTGACGGATCATCGGGGCACTTATCAATAAAGTAATTAAAATCATCAACCGCGACGTTAAAGCAGTCTAACTCATGGAAGATAAATCCGCGATCGCGTATTTCAAACGGATCACCGGGCGCTAAACGCAGCAACAGATCAGAGCAGCACAAGGCTAGATCAAACTTATTTTCCCGCAGCAATACACCTTTCTTGGTATGTAACAAGCGTCTGATAATCTCTTTCAAATTATCGGGTTGCAGATCTTGCTCAGACAATCTCGCTAGATCTCCTTTCGCGCCCCGTAATTTAAGCTCTAGCTGATGCCACTTGAGCTCCTGACCATCAAAGGGATCAATGATCACCCGCTCACCTTGCTGCTCGATTGCCAGCAAAAAATGCCCAGGGAAACAAATCCCTTGAACCTCAACCTTAGCTTGTCTAAGAAAGTGAATTAACAAAATGCCTAACGTCAGTGGAATACCGTGTCGCGTTAGTAACACTTGGCTCACTTGGGTATTACGGTATTCAAAAAAATGCTGCCAGTCGCCTTTAAACTGCCAATGTTGATAAAAAAAGCTAACCACAGCTTGCCAAGTTTCACCATCCGCTTGCCCAGTCAAGCGACTGAGGTGCGCTTCAAGCTGCTGCTGCATTAAATCTAACTCAGCATCCACCAGTGGCATATCAACTTCATTTAGCTCTTGCTCTATCAGCAAGGCCATATCAAGTAAACTCAGCTCAGTTATCTGTTCTTGAAACAACTTCACACACTACCCCAAGATGATCGCTTGATGCTTAACGGCAACATGAGCCATGTAAGCTATCCAGCTGATTGCACCAATAAAAGCGAACACCTTAATGGTTTTAGTTTTACCGCCTTTTAGGGCCATAAACTGCAGCAATAGCACGGCTAAAAATGCCAATACCTTGTCGGTTAACCAAACATTCGCAGCGGTAAATGGCATCATCCCGGTGACCGCGATTAAACCAATACCAGTCAGTACTAAGCCTGTTAAACAAGCCATGTAGCTGCCAATTAAGGCTTTATTTGCCGCCAAACGACTGCCAAACATGACCATGCCAAAACGCACCATAAACAGCACCACAGTTAATGCAATAAAAAGAAAGTGACTGTGTTTTAATGCCATATACATAATTCTAACTCCATTTACCTAAGGTAATACGTTCGTTACCGCCATAATCGGTAACCGTTTGGATATCACTGTAACCTTGTTCTGCTAACAAGGTGCGAACTGCTTTACCTTGATCATATCCGTGCTCCATCACAAGATAACCTTGCTCAATCAGATACGTTGGCGCTTGGCGAGCGATCAACGCAAGATCTGCCATACCTTTATCTTTTGCTACTAAAGCAGAGCGCGGCTCAAACCTGACGTCACCTTGCTCTAAATGATGATCTTGTTCATCGATATAAGGTGGATTTGAAACGATCAGTGAAAATTGCTGGCCAGCGACGGGTTCAAACCAACTGCCTTGCCTAAACGTGGCATTACTAATACCCAGTGCTTGGCCATTACTTTGCGCTAATTCAACCGCATCCACTTTAAGATCGACACCAATCACAGGCACTTGCGGCCACTCTGAAGCCAAGGCTAGCGCAATCGCCCCGGTGCCAGTGCCCAAATCAAGCACACCAAATTCATCGCGCTTAGGCAAACTCAGCTGCAGAGCATGCTCAACTAAGATTTCAGTATCGGGACGTGGGATCAAGGTAGCCGGGCTCACCCTAAGTGGCAGCGACCAAAATTCACGTACTTGGGTAATATGCGCCACCGGCTCGCCCGTGGCGCGCCTTGCTATCAATTGACTAAAACAGGTTTGCTCAGTCTCACTCAGTAATTTTTCGGGCCAAGTATAAAGGTAGCTGTCGGGTTTACTGAGACAAAAAGCCAATAATACCCGCGCATCTAACGCGGGCGATTCCGATTGCGCTAACTGCTGGAGCGCCCAATCTAGGGCATCAGCAATAGAAAATGGCTTAAGCGTCATTTTCTGCCAGTGCAGCCAATTGATCGGCTTGATATTCTTGCAGGATAGGCTCTATCAAGGCATTTAAATCCCCTTCCATTACCTCATTTAGACGGTAAATAGTCAGGTTGATGCGGTGATCCGATACTCGACCTTGCGGGTAGTTATAAGTACGGATACGCTCCGAGCGATCGCCACTGGCAACTAGGCTGCGGCGCATACTTTGCTCTTCGGCTTGACGTTGATCGTCAACCATGGCTTGCAAGCGAGATTGCAATACACTCATCGCACGGGCACGGTTTTTATGCTGCGAGCGCTGATCTTGACACTCAACCACCATGCCAGTTGGCAAGTGAGTAATACGAATTGCCGAGTCGGTTTTGTTAACGTGCTGACCACCGGCACCCGAGGCGCGAAAAGTATCTATTTTCAAATCCGCAGGGTTAATGTCAATGGCTTCCGATTCAGGCACTTCAGGCAACACAGCAACCGTACAAGCCGAGGTATGAATACGCCCTTGTGATTCGGTTTCAGGCACACGCTGCACGCGATGACCGCCCGACTCAAACTTCATGACGCCATAAACCGACTCGCCTTCCATTTTAGCTATGATTTCTTTATAGCCACCTTGGTCACTTTCGTTCATGTTCACCACGCTAACGCGCCAGCCACGCTTTTCTGCGTATTTGCTGTACATACGAAATAGATCACCAGCAAAAATAGCGGCTTCATCGCCACCCGCACCGGCGCGGATCTCGATATAACAATCGCTGTCATCGTTAGGATCTTTTGGCAGTAGCAGAATTTCCAGCTCACCTGTCATGGATTCTAAGGCAGACTTGGCGTTGGCAACTTCTTCTTCGGCCATTTCACGCATGTCCGGATCGTCGTCTAGCAGCATTTCTTGTGCCGATGCGTAATCTTGTTCGGCTTGCTTGTATGCATCAAAACAGTTGACCACAGTTTCAAGCTGTGAATATTCTTTGTTTAGAGCACGAAATTGCTCTTGATTTGAGATCACATCGGGCTCGCTCATCAACGCTTGAACTTCTTCATAGCGCTCTTTTAAGCCTTCCAATTTAGAGATAATGGACGGTTTCATTGTTGCTCCGGGCTACAGCCCCAAAATAATTAATTTAAGTCTCGGTCAGTACTTAAGCCAAGACCTTGGCATAAAGTTTCTAACTTGTCTTGTTGGCCGCTACGAGCCATTTCGGTTAATGATATGGTTGGCTGATGGATCAGCTTGTTGGTTAATTTAAAACCTAATTCTTTAATCACCGCCGCGGGATCTTCGCCCTGCTGTAACTGAGCTAGTGCGCGACTGACGCAGGCATCACGCAGCGATTCACTGTTATTACGGTACTCACGGATATGATTGACTGAACGTAAGGACGCCTGCCACGCCATAAAATCCTCGCTGCGCGTGGCAACAATACGCTCTGCATCGACAGCGGCCTTTTGTCTGGCTTCCAAATTTTGCTCTATGATACCTTGTAAATCATCCACGGTGTAAAGATATGCATCGTTCAGCTCGGCCACTTCACTTTCGATGTCGCGGGGCACGGCTATATCCACCAATAACATGGGCTGATGTTTACGCTGTTTAAGGGCGGTTTCGACCGCTCCTTTGCCTAAGATAGGCAGTGGCGCAGCAGTTGAGCTAATAACGATATCCGCCTGCGCTAAATAAGTAGGGATTTCACCTAAGGTCAACGCGGTTGCATTAAATTGCGATGCTAAAAGCTCTGCACGCTCGCGAGTCCGGTTCGCGACAAACATTTTCGCAACTTGTTGCTCGGCTAAGTGCTTGGCCGCCAGTTCAATGGTTTCACCCGCGCCAATTAATAGCACCTTAGTTTCTGCCAACTCAGCAAAAATTTGTTTCGACAAATTCACCGCAGCATAGGCCACCGACACCGCATTAGCGCCGATGTCGGTTTGCGTGCGAATTTGTTTGGCCACAGCAAACGAGTGCTGAAATAACTTATCGAGAATACGATAGACACAGCCAACATCACGGGCAAGTTGATAAGCTTGCTTAATTTGGCCAAGGATCTGCGGCTCACCTAACACAAGTGAGTCAAGGCCACTGGCGACGCGAATCAGATGTGATGCCGCTTCACGCTGTTTATAGCTATAAATATATGGCTGTAACCTAGCCACATCTAGATGGTGAAACTGACAAAGCCAAGCAAGTAGCTCGGTTTCATCGTCGTTGGCCAACGCGGCATAGATTTCGGTGCGGTTACACGTTGAAACTATGACTAGCTCGTTTACCGAGGCTAACGCCAGTGCACTTTGGTGGGCAGCCGCCATCGCATCTGGTGCAAAGGCAAGTTGTTCCCTTAGCGCAACAGAAGCTGTTTTATGGTTTATTCCCAGTGCAAGCAGTGTCATTTCTATTTCTTTCAAATTCGCGAGGGCGCAATTTTACGGAAAACTCCCGCTTAATAAAAGGGATTGCTGACTGGTTTTGCTTGGATTGCCTAGCTATACTGTGCAAGCATTATCAAAAGGGGTCAAATTTGAATCATTTACGTTTTTATATACTCTTTGTAATCATGGGGTTGAGTGGTTGTTCCCTGCTTTCATCCGATGCCGACAAACCGCTTCCAGAATTTAACCAACAAGCAGAATTAGCCCAGCTCGATCACTGGCAATTAACCGGAAAACTGGCCATTCGCGCAGCGGGACAAAAATCCAATGCCGTTGATATTAATTGGCGCCAACAAGGCGATGAGTTTCATATTACCTTTACCAAACTGTTTAAAACCCTATTAGAAGTGAAGCAAGATCCCTACGGCGCTTGGCTTAGGGACAGCGATGGCAATGAGCACCGTGCTGCGACGGCCGAGCTGTTAATTAAACAATTAGCGGGTTGGGATTTGCCGCTAGATCAAATGCAGCAATGGATCAAAGGCGTACCCGAAGGTGCCGAGGCTGACTATGATGACCTAGGCAATACGATTGCAATCAACGCATTGGTTGACAAACAGCCTTGGCAAATATCAATCGCTTCCCATATGCAGGTACAAGGCCTTAGCTTGCCGCAAAACCTCACCCTTAAAAATCAAGACAACACGTTGAAGTTAAAAGTTTATGAATGGATCTTCACCCAGCCTTGAGGCAATTCGCTGGCCTGCGCCTGCGAAGCTAAATTTGTTTTTGTACATCAATGGGCAGCGTCCAGATGGTTATCATGAATTGCAAACCCTGTTTCAATTTATTGATAAGGCCGATTACTTAACCATTAGCTGTAATCAGCACGGTGCCATCACGCTAAGCCCAGACAGCGATATCCCACTGGCAGATAATTTGATCTACAAAGCAGCCCGAGCCCTACAGCAATATGGTGGTACTCAACTAGGCGCAGATATTCAGTTAGAGAAAAATTTGCCAATGGGCGGTGGATTAGGCGGCGGCTCATCGGATGCTGCAACTACCCTAGTTGCTTTAAACCAACAATGGCAGCTCAACTACCCCAATCAAGTCTTGGCTGAGATAGGTGTTAAACTCGGCGCTGATGTGCCCATATTTATTCATGGTTTAGCGGCCATTGCCGAAGGCGTAGGCGAAAAGCTCACCAGCGTTGAGGTAGATGAACCTTGGTATGTTATTGCATCACCGCAAGTACATGTATCAACGGCCAGTGTATTTACCCATAAAGAGTTAATTCGTAACACGCCTAAGCGCCCTTTAGAGCAGCTCTTAACCACTGATTGGCATAATGATTGTGAGCCTTTAGTTAAAAAACAATATCCCGAGGTTGCCAAGGCAATTGACGCCTTGATAGAATACGCGCCGTCAAGATTGACTGGCACCGGCGCATGTGTCTTTGCAACATGTCAAAGCCAACAGCAGGCCCAATCAATTTTAGATAATTGCCCTGCGTGGCTTAATGGATTTGTAGCGCAGGGAAGTAATCAATCTGCTTTATATAAGCAATTGAATTTGCGAAAATAAAACATAAATCGTCGATATAGCTAAGTAGCCAAAGATGGTTATTTAGCGTCCAGCGCTTGCGCTGGTATCACCCTAAACAGGAAGCAACCTGAGGTTCCCCACCGTGCCTGACATGAAGCTGTTCACTGGTAATGCGACGCCAGAACTTGCCCAGAAGATCGCTGACCGCCTTTTCACTAAACTTGGTAGTGCCGAAGTTGGTACTTTCAGTGACGGAGAAATTAGCGTACAAATTAACGAAAATGTACGTGGCGGCGATATCTTTATTATCCAATCTACTTGCGCACCAACTAACGACAATTTAATGGAATTGATCGTCATGATTGATGCCTTGCGTCGTGCATCTGCTGGTCGTATTACGGCTGTTATCCCTTACTTTGGTTATGCTCGTCAAGACCGTCGTGTACGCTCTTCTCGTGTACCTATCACAGCTAAAGTAGTGGCTGACTTTTTGTCTAGCGTGGGTGTTGACCGCGTAATGACAGTTGACCTACACGCTGAACAGATCCAAGGTTTCTTCGATGTGCCAGTTGATAACGTATTCGGTAGCCCAGTACTACTTGAAGACATGCTGAACAAGAAACTAGAAAACCCTGTGGTAGTTTCACCGGATATCGGTGGTGTAGTACGTGCTCGTGCTCACGCGAAACTACTTGATGACGCCGACCTAGCTATCATCGACAAACGTCGCCCGAAAGCGAACGTTGCTCAAGTTATGCACTTAATCGGTGAAGTTGAAGGCCGTGACTGTATTATTGTTGACGATATGATCGACACTGGCGGCACCCTATGTCAGGCTGCAGCAGCATTAAAAGAGCGTGGCGCTAAGCGTGTATTTGCTTACGCAACGCATGCGGTATTCTCAGGTAACGCACCGCAAAACATTGCTAACTCAGTGATTGATGAAGTTATCGTGACGGACTCTATCCCACTTTCACCAGAAATGGCGAAAATTGAGAAAGTCACTCAGCTAACACTCAGTGCAATGCTGGCAGAAGCTATTCGTCGCGTAAGCAACGAAGAGTCTATCTCGGCGATGTTTCATCACTAAGCACTAAGCTGATGACGTTTGCGGCGATTTAATTACCGCCAAAGCGTAAAAACAATTTGAGAAAAAGGCGCTGCCAAGGTAACATGGCGCGCCTTTTTTTTATGGGCAATTTTTTAAGCTGGTCGCAAGCTTAAAACCATTCTATTTAATTGGAGAAACATTATGTCAACAATCACTCTTAACGCTGAAGTGCGTACAGACCTAGGGAAAGGTGCGAGCCGCCGCCTACGTCACGCAGATAAAGTTCCAGCTATCCTTTACGGTGCTGGCCAAGAAGCTGTGTCACTAACTCTTGCACACAACGACATACTAAAAGTAAACGACGTTGAAAGCTTCTACACTAGCGTTATCACGCTAACTGTTGACGGCAAAGAAGTACAAGCAGTACTAAAAGACATCCAACGTCACCCGTTCAAGCCTAAAGTTCAACACTTAGACTTCCTACGTGTTGACGCGGCTCAAAAACTGCACACTACTGTTCCACTGCACTTCATCAACGAAGAAACTGCAGCATCAGTAAAAGCAGGTGGCGTACTAGCTAAAACTGCACACGAAGTTGAAGTTAGCTGTCTACCTGGCGTACTTCCTGAGTTCATCGAAGTTGATGTTAACAAGATCGAACTAGGCCAAACACTACACCTTTCTGATCTAGTATTAGCAGAAGGCGTAGAGCTAGTAGAACTAGCTAAAGGTGCAGATCACGACCAAGCGGTAGCCACTGTTGCTCCTGCTAAAGGTGGTGCTGCTGCAGCTGAGGAAGCTGCTGAATAATCGTGACGACGAATATTAAGTTGCTTGTGGGCCTGGCTAATCCAGGCCCCGAATACCAGCAGACTCGACACAATGCTGGAGCCTGGTTTATCGAAGAACTAGCGCGCCAACATCATACCCAACTCAAACCCGAAGCCAAATTTTTTGGGTTAACCGCTCGAATCCAAATCGACAATCAAGACATTCGCTTACTGATCCCTACCACCTTTATGAATTTAAGTGGTAAAGCGATTGTAGCTATGGCCAATTTTTATCGTATTTCAGCCGAAGAAATTTTAGTCGCCCACGATGAAATGGACATGCCTCCCGGTGTCGCAAAGTTAAAACTCGGCGGTGGTCACGGTGGTCATAATGGCTTACGAGACACTATCAACAAGTTGGGTAACAATAAGAATTTTTACCGTTTACGTATCGGCATTGGCCATCCTGGCCATAAAGATAAGGTAACCGGTTATGTGCTCGGCAAAGCGCCCAGCATCGATCAAACGCGGATTGATAGCGTGATTGATGAAGCGGTTCGCTGCATCCCTATTTTAGCCAAAGACGGCATCGCCAAAGCGATGAATCGCCTTCATAGCTTTAAAGCAGATTAAATTAAGGTAAACACTCATGGGTTTTAAATGTGGTATTGTTGGTCTTCCTAATGTAGGTAAATCAACCCTCTTTAATGCATTAACGCAAGCTGGCATCGAAGCCGCTAACTTTCCGTTTTGTACAATAGAGCCTAACACGGGTGTCGTACCGGTTCCTGATTTGCGCCTTGATGCCATCGCCGAAATAGTCAAACCACAACGCGTAATTCCAACCACAATGGAATTTGTCGACATTGCAGGTCTAGTAGCGGGCGCATCTAAAGGTGAAGGTTTAGGTAACAAATTCCTTGCTAACATTCGTGAAACGGATGCTATCGGTCACGTGGTTCGTTGTTTTGAAAATGACAACATCGTTCACGTTGCGGGTAAAGTTGATCCAGCAGAAGACATTGACATTATCAATACCGAGCTGGCTCTGGCTGACTTAGAAAGCTGTGAAAAGGCCATTATCCGCGTTGGTAAAAAAGCCAAGGGCGGTGACAATGATGCTAAGTTTGAGCTAACCGTATTAGAAAAAGTGCGTGCGCATCTAGAAGCAGATCACCTGATCCGTAGCCTAGATTTAGAAAAAGAAGAGCGCGCAGCCATTGCTTACATGAGCTTCTTAACCGACAAACCGACCATGTACATTGCCAACGTCAATGACGACGGTTTTGAAAACAATCCTTACCTAGACACGGTAAGAGAAATTGCTGCCAAAGAAAATGCGGTAGTGGTTGCGGTTTGTGCTGAAATTGAGGGTGAAATAGCCGAACTTGAAGACGAAGAGCGCGCTGAGTTTATGGCGGAAATGGGTTTAGAAGAGCCCGGCCTAAACCGCGTTATTCGCAGTGGCTATGAACTACTTAATTTACAAACTTACTTTACAGCAGGTGTAAAAGAAGTACGCGCTTGGACTTTCCCACAAGGCGCTACCGCACCACAAGCTGCCGCTAAAATTCACACCGACTTTGAACGCGGCTTTATCCGCGCAGAAATCATCGGCTACGATGATTACATTCAATACAAGGGTGAAGCGGGCGCCAAAGAAGCCGGTAAATGGCGTCAAGAAGGTAAAAGCTATATCGTTAAAGATGGCGACGTGATCCACTTCCTATTTAACGTTTAAGTTTCAGCTGTAAACTATCGCACCCTAGCCTCGCATTTGCGGGGCTTTTTGGTTTTTAGTTTCCTATCATTCTATTTGTGTTGCGCCTGCTGTTTAGTTGTGGTCATTCCATTTCGATTAACAAAACAGCAACTGCATAGCCAAATGTCTAAAAACTAGGCATACAAACCAAAACTCGATTTTTTTTGCTAAAAAGGTATTGACGCTTTGGCTCTGTATCCGCATAATGCGCCCCGCAACGACGAACAGGGCCTCGCAGCCTTGAACGTAAAAGCATGGCTACATAGCTCAGCTGGTTAGAGCACATCACTCATAATGATGGGGTCCCAAGTTCAAATCTCGGTGTAGCCACCAACTTTCTTTTTAGCTAAGCTAATAAGAAGTGCGGAAGTGGTGAAATTGGTAGACACGCTAGATTTAGGTTCTAGTGCCGCAAGGTGTGAGAGTTCAAGTCTCTCCTTCCGCACCATTAATTGATTAAGTTAAACTTGATCCGTGTGAAAAGATTACACGTAAAACTCAGACAACAGGGATATCGCCAAGCGGTAAGGCACCGGGTTTTGATCTCGGCATTCTGAGGTTCAAATCCTCATATCCCTGCCAAATTCGACAAGTTGGCCCAGTGGCGAGCTGTCAAAAAGTACAACAGGGATATCGCCAAGCGGTAAGGCACCGGGTTTTGATCTCGGCATTCTGAGGTTCAAATCCTCATATCCCTGCCATATTTTCTAAATACAATCTGTGTTTAGATTATTGCAAAAAAGAATGGCTACATAGCTCAGCTGGTTAGAGCACATCACTCATAATGATGGGGTCCCAAGTTCAAATCTCGGTGTAGCCACCATTCTTTCTTTGCGCTGCGGAAGTGGTGAAATTGGTAGACACGCTAGATTTAGGTTCTAGTGCCGCAAGGTGTGAGAGTTCAAGTCTCTCCTTCCGCACCATTTATGTCTTAATCGAAACAACTCCCCTATCTATTTTTTAACTAGCCTTATACTGATTTCCAGCTATGAACGCAGCATTTTATCTGTTGTCTTGATGTTCAGAGCAGGGCTCGCTTACAAGCCCATCGCATATTTCATTACTTTATTTTTCAGTTCACCTGAGTTTTGCGCCAAGCTTAACCCTAGCTCACGCAGCCCCTGCATTCCCGGTAAACGGCTACTAAAGCTTTTATAAAACACGTCCATTGCCGACTGCATCAGTAAATTGTCGGCGCGGCGTTGCTGCTGATAACCTCGCAAGGCCTGCTGCTTTTGTGCAAGCTGAGCAATATCATTTAGCTCAAGCTCCTGAGCCAATGCTTGAACATCCTTAAAGCCAAGATTAACCCCCTGCCCTGCCAATGGGTTGATGGTATGAGCCGCATCCCCTAATAGCACCAGGCTGTGCTGAAAATAACCCTGAGCATGTTGCCTAGTTAAGGGAAAAGCGCCGGCCTGCAATACCTCAAAGTCAAAGTCGAGTTCAGCAAATTCAGCTCTGATCGCTTGCTTAAGCTCACTATGGGATAGAGAAGACAGGCGTTTAATATCCGCCACTTGGTGATACCAAGCCAATGAAGCATAAGGGCCAGCCAACGGCAAAAACGCCCTCGGCCCAGTTGTAACAAACTCTTGCCATGTAATATCTTGCTGCGCTTGATCGGTTTTAATGTTGATCAGCATACAATGCTGGCGATAATCCCACGCCGTGATGCCTATGCCCGCATGCTGACGACAAAATGACTGGGCACCGTCAGCCGCAATCAATAAGTGGGCAAACCAAACCTCACCGGATGCTAATGTCACCTTGACGCCTTCAGCTTGGTTATCAAACGCGGTTATTTTGGCTGGGTTAAGCAACTCTATATTCGGATGTGCAAGCATTGCCTGCCACAAGGCCGTTTGGATCACTTTGTTTTCTATGATGTAGCCTAACAAGGGCTGAGCAATGTCAGCGGCATCAAAGCTTAACGTTTGCCCGCCTTGTTGGCGGGTTGCTAGACGGCGATAAGGACAAATGCGCATCGAGGCGATGGCATCCCATACTCCCGCTTTCGCTAATAAGGTTTGGCTAGCAACACTGATCGCAGACACTCTCAGGTCAAGGGGATCACTGGCCACAAATTGCGGCGCATTGGCGGCTTCAACAACCGTGACTTGTAAACCAAGATCGGCAATCAGTAGCGCAGCTGTTGCCCCCACCATACCGCCACCGTTTATCATTATTTGCGTAGTTTTCATACCGCTTTGCCTAACTGCCTGATATTCAATGAAGCTATTTTAGCTAAATTGAAGGCTTACATATACCCAAGTTACCTCTAGATGCATGTTTAGCGAGAATTTGTAGGTACAAAGTGACACGGATATAAAGCAAAACCTAAAAATCATCGCCCAGTGAACAAATTTTAACCTCCAAACAGAAACAGACCCTAGGGTCTGTTGATCTTTGGTGGTTGATTTTTGTTCGAGATAAAAGCGTTTTGAGCAAGGCGAGCAGTGTGTAGCTTAGCATTCTAAGTAAATACTGCTCAACGATGCGCAAAACGCTTTTAGCCGAATCCGTAGGACAGCGTTTGTTGGTCATTTCTACTGCGTTAGCGCCTTTTCGCGTAGTTCACTATGCCACAAAGGCGCTGCCTTGTATAAATACCCAACAAATCGCTGCAAAAACCAGCTCAAAAGATCAACAGACCCTAGTAAGGCCAGACCGAAATCAGTAGAATATGCGCTCTTTTTTAGTTGTCCAGTAAGTAGAGTAGTTGCAGCAAATGAGCAAAAAACTTCATATCAAAACTTGGGGCTGTCAGATGAACGAATATGATTCATCAAAAATGGCAGACCTATTAGACGCTACCCATGGTTACACCTTAACGGAAGAGCCAGAAGAGGCGGATGTACTGTTACTCAATACCTGCTCTATTCGTGAAAAGGCGCAAGAGAAAGTGTTCCACCAGCTAGGTCGCTGGAAAAATTTCAAAGATAATAAACCCGGTTTGGTTATTGGCGTAGGGGGCTGTGTCGCATCCCAAGAAGGTGATGCTATTCGTGAACGCGCCCCGTTTGTCGATATTGTATTTGGTCCGCAAACCTTGCATCGTTTACCTGAAATGATCAAACAAGTTCAAGCCAATGACGGTGCATCTGTGGTTGACGTTTCTTTCCCTGAAATTGAAAAATTCGACCGCTTACCTGAACCAAGAGCAGAAGGTGCGAGTGCCTTTGTGTCTATCATGGAAGGCTGTTCAAAATACTGTACTTTCTGTGTGGTGCCTTACACCCGTGGTGAAGAAGTCAGTCGTCCACTTGATGACGTGCTTTACGAAATTGCCCAACTAGCCGAGCAAGGGGTTCGCGAAGTTAACCTGCTTGGCCAAAACGTAAACGCTTATCGTGGTGCGACCTTTGATGGTCAGATCTGTAGCTTTGCCGAATTACTGCGTTATGTTGCGGCCATTGACGGTATCGATCGTATTCGTTACACCACCAGCCACCCGATTGAGTTTACCGACGACATCGTTGAAGTGTATGCCGATACCCCAGAAGTAGTGAGCTTCCTGCATCTGCCGGTGCAAAGCGGTGCCGATCGTATCTTAAACCTAATGAAACGGGGGCATACGGCTATCGAGTACAAATCGACTATTCGTAAATTACGTAAAGCACGCCCTGATATCACCATTAGCTCAGATTTCATTATTGGCTTCCCTGGTGAAACCCAAGAAGATTTCGAGCAAACCATGAAGCTGATCAGCGACGTCAACTTTGACCACAGCTTTAGCTTTATTTATAGCGCACGCCCAGGTACGCCAGCAGCAGATCTGCCTGACGACGTCTCCGAAGACGAGAAAAAGCAACGTTTGTACATACTGCAAGACAGAATTAACCAACAAGCGATGCAAATTAGTCGTCAAATGCTCAACACTACCCAGCGAATTTTGGTGGAAGGGCCTTCGAAAAAGAATCCACTTGAACTGCGTGGCCGTACTGAAAACAACCGTGTGGTTAACTTTGAGGCGCCGCATAAGTTTATCGGCCAATTTGTCGACGTGAAAATTGTGGACGTTTACGCGAATTCACTACGCGGCGAGTTTATTTGTGGTGAAGATGAGATGAACTTAAGAGAATCCATTCGCCCAGCCGATATAATCAGTAAAAACCCGAACCACACCGATCACTTAGGCGTGGCTTCGTACACACCGAACTAGAGAATAAATATTGAGCACAACACTAGAAAAAGTTGAATTTGTTTTGAGCCCCGCAGATCCCGCCCGATTAGCGAATCTGTGTGGCCCCTTTGATGACAACATCAAACAAATCGAACGCCGTTTAGGGGTTGAGATCACTTACCGTAATCATGATTTTAAGGTAGTAGGCCAAGCCTTACATGCCAATGCGGCAAAAGTCATACTGCAACAGCTTTACGTAGAAACCCAAGCGGTTAAAGGTAAAGTTGCGGACTTATTGCCAGATCAAGTGCATCTGGCCATTCAAGAGTCGAAAGTGCTGGAGCATAATCATCAAGAGCACAGCGCGTATCATAAAAGTATTTCAATCAAGACCAAGCGCGGCATAATTAAACCGCGCGGCGAAAACCAAGCTAACTATGTTACTAACATTTTAACCAATGACATTAGCTTTGGTATTGGCCCTGCCGGTACAGGTAAAACCTACCTAGCGGTGGCCTGCGCGGTCGATGCCTTAGAGCGTCAAGAAGTACGCCGCATTTTGTTAACTCGCCCAGCCGTTGAAGCGGGTGAAAAGCTTGGCTTTTTACCGGGTGATTTATCACAAAAGGTCGACCCTTACCTACGTCCACTTTATGACGCTTTGTTTGAAATGCTCGGCTTTGAAAAAGTGGAGCGTTTGATTGAGCGCAACGTTATTGAAATCGCCCCCTTAGCCTATATGCGCGGGCGTACCTTGAACGATGCCTTTGTGATCTTAGACGAAAGCCAAAACACCACGGTAGAGCAGATGAAAATGTTCCTAACCCGGATCGGCTTTAACACCAAAGCGGTGATCACGGGTGACATTACGCAAGTAGACTTACCTCGCCATGTCAAATCAGGCCTGCGTCACGCCATTGAAGTACTGCCTAATGTCGAAGAAATTGGCTTTAGCTTTTTCCAAGCCGAAGACGTGGTACGTCATCCCGTGGTTGCTCGTATCGTACAAGCATATGAAGCGTTTGAGCAAAACGAGCAAGCGCAAGCACTGGCCATGAAACAAAAACGAGAAGCAGCTCGTGCTGCAGAGGCAAAAAATGGCAGTGATGCTTGATTTACAGCTAGCCTGTGAAGACCAAACTAACATTCCTAGCGCCGCAGAGCTTGAAAAATGGCTAAATGCCACCATTTCCCTAGATGAAGCTGAACTCACGGTGAGAGTGGTTGACAGCGAAGAAAGTCAGCAATTAAATTGTGACTACCGTGGCAAAGATAAACCGACTAACGTGTTATCTTTTCCATTTGAAGCCCCACCCGGTATAGAGCTACCATTACTGGGTGATTTAGTGGTATGTAAAAGCGTTGTCGAGCAAGAAGCACAAGCGCAAGGCAAGGCCTTAGATGCACACTGGGCGCACATGATCATTCACGGAGCATTACATCTACTTGGCTATGATCACATCGATGACCAAGAAGCCGAAGAAATGGAAAGCCTCGAAACCCAGATTATGCTACAACTGGGTTTTATTGATCCTTATATCAGTGAAAAGGAAGATATTTAAGCATGAGTGACGATATTCCCCAGCCCAGCGGTTCTGCCAAACGTGGCTGGTTAAGTAAATTTAGCCAAATGTTTCAAGCAGAGCCGAAGAGTCAGGAAGAACTTGTCGAGGTTATCCAAGAAGCTAACCAACGCGACTTGATAGATCAAAATACGGCCGAAATGATTGAAGGGGTACTTGATGTATCAAAAATGCGAGTGCGTGACATTATGATCCCACGCTCGCAAATGGTAACCATAGAAAAGAGTCAATCAGTTGAAGCTTTTTTACCTATAGTGATTGAGTCTGCTCACTCACGCTTTCCCGTTATCAATGAAGATAAAGACCATATTGAAGGCATCATGCTTGCTAAGGACTTGATTAGCTTCGGCTTTTCAAAACAGCAAGAAGACTTCTCGCTATCTAAGATATTGCGCCCTGCGGTGGTTGTACCAGAAAGTAAACGCTTAGATAAACTTCTCAAAGAGTTTCGCTCTGAACGCTACCATATGGCCATCGTGGTTGACGAATATGGCGGTGTATCAGGTCTGGTTACTATCGAAGATATCCTTGAGCTTATTGTTGGTGAAATCGAAGATGAAACCGACGCTGAAGATACCCCGCAAGAGGATATTCGACGCATCAGTAAACGTCATTATTCGGTACGAGCATTAACACCGATTGAAGACTTTAACGAAGAATTTAAGGTTAACTTTGCTGATGATGAGCAAGACACCATAGGTGGCATGGTCATGCACGCATTTGGTCATTTACCCGCTCGTGGTGAAAGTATCGAAATAGATGGCTTTACCTTTAAAGTGGTCAGCGCCGATAAACGCCGCCTGATCCAGTTACAAGTTAAGTTGCCAGAGACTATCTCCGAATCACTGGCCGATACCGAATAAACCGCAATAATGGCTATCGCAAGATAGCCTTTTTTTTGAAGTGACTACTCAATTGAATACCATCTTGAATAAAATATCTCCTTGGCAAGCTCGCATCATCGCTTTCATTTTAGGTAGCTTAGTGCCCCTTGCGTTTGCCCCTTATTCTTATTGGCCTGTGGTCTTTGTCAGCATTACCGGATTAATGCTGTTGCTCGATCAACGAAGTGCTAAGGAAGGCGCTAAGATAGGCTTTCTATTTGCCATGGGCATGTATGCCTTTGGCATCAGCTGGATCCATGTCAGCATGGATCTTTTTGGTGGAATGCCCACCATTGCCACTTGGTCACTGATGGCGTTGCTGTGGACTTATTTAGCCCTATTCACCCTCTTGGTCGGCTATGTTAGTCAACGATTTAAACTAACCACGTATTGGCAATACGGTTTATTCATTCCCGTTGTTTGGCTATTGTTTGACTGGCTACGAGGCCATTTCCTCACCGGCTTTCCATGGCTTTGGTTAGGTTACAGCCAAATTGACTCTCCCTTAGCCGGCTTTGCGCCAATCTTAGGCGTACAAGGTGTCACTTTAGCGATATTGTTCATTTGTGGCTGTTTGACCATCGCCATAAAACAGCAAACTTGGCTTAAAGCTGGCCTGACCATTGGCCTGATATTTGTCGTGGGTGGTTTTTTAAAGCAGCAAACCTATACCGAGCCGCAAGCGCCAAGCCAAGTTGCCTTAGTACAAGGTAACATAGACCAGAATTTAAAATGGGAGGACGAGCACTTATGGCCCTCTCTCAAGTTGTATTATCAGCTCAGTCAAATTCAACAGCCGCTGGATTTGATCATTTGGCCCGAGTCGGCCATCGCCGCACTGGAATTTAATGTCGAGCCCTTCATTGTCCGCTTAAATAAAGACATGAAAGATCGCGAGACCAGCTTGATCACCGGTATTATTGAATATCGCAGGCCCGAAAATACCTACTACAACACCTTAATTGCAGTCGGTGACACGCCATTTGAACATGGCTATGAGCCTAACCATACTAACCGCTACGCCAAGCACCACTTGTTGCCAATCGGTGAGTTTGTGCCCTTTGAAGAATGGCTGCGTCCACTAGCGCCTTATTTTGACTTGCCCATGTCTTCGTTTAACCGCGGTGATTATGTACAACCTAACCTGCAAACAAAACAAAACAAATTAGCGCCTGCTATCTGCTACGAAATCGCCTACTCAGAGCAACTAAGGCAGAATATCCAAGCCGATACCAGCATGATCTTAACGGTGAGCAATGATGCTTGGTTTGGCGACTCTAACGGCCCCCACCAGCACTTAGAGATAGCGCAAATGCGTGCCCTCGAATTTGGTCGACCTGTGCTAAGAGCCACTAATACGGGTATTACCGCTTTTATCGACCATCAGGGCAAGATCACCTCTCGAGCTGAGCAATTTAAAACCCAAGTTATCACCCAAGAAGTGATCCCAATGCAAGGTCACACGCCTTATGGTCGCTTTGGCTCTTGGCCTCTGATTATTTTTGTCAGCGCCATTTTTAGCCTTTGCATTTGGCGCTTTTACAGCTCAAATTGAATCACATTGCTAAACCATACCCAGCGTAGTAAAGGCGATATTTAGCTAAATATCGCGAATAAACCCCAGCCAAGGCCACTCCCTTATTGTTGCCTTGGTCACGCTGGGGTATCCTATGACGATAATTTTTTAACCCCATTGATGTGCGGACAAACAACATATGCAAGAGCAATACAATCCCAAGGACATAGAAACAAAAATTCAACAACAGTGGGAAACTGACAACAGTTTCAAAGTTGAAGTCGATGAAAGCAAAGAAAAGTTCTACTGCCTTTCTATGTTCCCTTACCCAAGTGGCCGACTGCATATGGGCCATGTTCGTAACTACACCTTAGGCGACGTGGTGTCGCGTTATCAGCGCATGCAAGGCAAAAATGTATTACAACCTATGGGTTGGGATGCCTTTGGCTTACCTGCTGAAAACGCAGCTATTAACAACAATACCGCGCCAGCTAAATGGACTTACGAAAACATCGAATACATGAAAACCCAGTTGAAACAGCTTGGTTTTGGTTACGATTGGGATCGTGAATTGGCCACTTGTCGCCCAGAATACTATCGCTGGGAGCAATGGTTCTTCACTAAGCTTTACGAAAAAGGCCTAGTGTACAAAAAAATGTCTACCGTCAACTGGGATCCAGTGGATCAAACCGTATTAGCCAACGAGCAAGTTATTGATGGTCGCGGCTGGCGCTCGGGCGCGTTAGTTGAACAAAAAGATATTCCACAGTGGTTTATTAAAATCACCGACTACGCACAAGAGCTACTCGATGACTTAGACCAACTAGATGAATGGCCTGAGCAAGTAAAAACCATGCAGCGCAACTGGATTGGTCGCTCTGAAGGCGTGGAAATGACCTTTGGTCTCGTTGGCCGTGACGATACCTTTGATATTTACACCACCCGACCAGATACTGTGATGGGCGTAACTTATGTTGGTATCGCGGCGCAGCATCCACTGGCATTAGAAGCAGCACAAAATAATCCTGAATTAGCCGCCTTCATCGAAGAATGTAAAAATGCCAAGGTAGCTGAAGCCGACATGGCGACCATGGAGAAAAAAGGCTTCGATACAGGTCTTAAAGCCATTCATCCACTTACTGGTGCAGAAGTCCCTGTTTACGCAGCTAACTTTGTATTAATGGGCTATGGCTCAGGTGCCGTAATGGCGGTACCTGCGCACGACCAACGCGACTATGAATTCGCTAAACAATATGGACTTGAGATTAAGCCAGTTATCAAGCCTGTTGAAGGTGAGCTTGATATTTCAGAGCAAGCTTATACCGAAAAAGGCATCTTATTTAACTCAGGTGAGTTTGATGGTCTTGATTTCCAAGGCGCTGTTGATGCAATTGCAACAAAACTAGAAAACGCAGGAAAAGGTAAGAAAACCGTTAACTTCCGTTTACGTGACTGGGGGGTTTCACGTCAGCGTTACTGGGGCACACCTATTCCTATGCTCAACCTTGAAAACGGTGAGGTAGTTCCAGTACCTGAAGATCAACTGCCAGTGGTATTACCTGAAGATGTGGTGATGGACGGCGTAACCTCTCCGATTAAAGCCGACCCTGAGTGGGCCAAAACCAGCTACAACGGTCAAGCCGCGTTTCATGAAACCGATACCTTTGACACCTTTATGGAATCTAGCTGGTACTACGCACGTTACTGCTGTGCCAACAATGATCAAATGATGTTAGATCCCAAAGAAGCTAACTACTGGTTACCTGTGGATCAATACATCGGCGGTATCGAACACGCTATTTTACACTTACTCTACTCTCGCTTTTTCCACAAACTGCTGCGCGATACCGGTTTAGTGGAATCAGACGAGCCGTTTAAAAAGCTACTGACCCAAGGCATGGTGTTGGCAGATGCCTTCTACTACGAGGACGAGAAAGGCGGTAAGGTTTGGGTATCTCCTCTTGATGTCGACGTTCAACGTGACGATAAGGGTCGTATCACAGCCGCGCAGACCAAATCAGGACAAGCCGTGGTTTACACTGGCATGAGCAAGATGTCGAAATCGAAAAACAACGGTATCGACCCTCAAGTCATGGTAGATAAATACGGCGCCGATACTGTGCGTTTATTTATGATGTTTGCCGCACCTGCCGAGCAAACCCTTGAGTGGCAAGACTCTGCAGTCGAGGGCTCACTGCGTTTCCTTAAACGTGTGTGGAAACTCGCTCATGAGCACATTAGTGCTGGCGCAGCGCCCGCTCTAGATGTTGCTAGCTTAAACGAAGCGCAAAAAAACTTACGCCGTGAATTGCACAAAACCATCGACAAGGTTTCTGACGACATCGGCCGTCGCCAGACCTTTAATACGGCGATAGCAGCGATCATGGAGCTGATGAATAAGCTAACTAAGGCGGAGCAACAACACGAGCAAGATCGCGCGCTAATGCAAGAAGCACTCGAAGCCATTGTACGTTTGCTAGCACCTATCACACCGCACATCAGTGCTTGTTTGTGGCAAGAGCTGGGGCACCAAGGTAATGTAGAAGCCGCGCCTTGGCCAGTGGCTGACGCTAAGGCCATGGTTGAAGACACTAAAACCGTGGTGGTGCAGGTGAACGGTAAACTACGCAGTAAGCTAACGGTTGCGGCTGACGCTGCCCAAGAAGCGGTTGAAACCTTAGCCAAAGCCGATGAAAACGTTGCTAAATTTATTGATGGTAAAACCATACGTAAAGTTATCTACGTTCCGGGTAAACTACTTAATATTGTTGCTAATTAATCGGTAGAGGCTCAATGTCGATATTAAAACAGGCTAGCCTATGGCTAGCCGGATTATTGCTATTAACCGGCTGTGGTTTCACACCTAAAGGCCAAGTGATTAATCGCGCTGATATTAACAGTGTGTATTTGTCCACACCCGATCCTTACGGGCAATTAACCCGTGAGGTAGAGCAGCAATTACGCTTTGCGAATATCGACATTTTGCGCCAGCCAGATGAGCAAATGGTGCAATTAAGGGTCGGTGGCGAACAACAGTCAAGCCGTGTCATTTCCTTGTATGATAACGGCCAATCCGCAGAATATGAGCTGGGCTATTCGGTGCAATATCAAATAACCCAACCAGGTAAGGAGCCTTTGAGCTTCACTATCAATATTCACCGTGATTTTCTTGATAACCCTCAGCAAGCCCTTGCATCCTCGCGCGAAGCAGAGCTTATCTTAAATGAGATGCGAGAAAATGCAGCACAGCGCATCATTCGACGTCTAACTACGCTGGAGCCTTAAGTGCGGGTTTACCCAGAATCACTGGCTAACCACTTAAAACAACTCAAAGGCTTCTATTTAGTCTTTGGCGATGAACACTTATTGCGGTTGGAAGCGCTGCGCGATATTAAACAAGCCGCGCGCCAGCAAGGTTTTCTCGAAGAGCATCAGTTTGTCACCGACAATGACATGAATTGGGATCAAGTATTTGATTGCGCCAATGCCATGTCATTATTCTCAAATCAACAAATTATCAGTATTGAAGTTAGTAAAACCGACAAACGCATTACCGACTCACTGCTTGAACTAAGCCAGCTAAATAATCCCGATATCTTGTTTATTTTCCATGGCGACAAATTAAGCCTACAGCAAATGAAGGCAAAATGGTTTGTCACGGCCTCTGAGCAAGGCTTGTATATTCCAACTAACCACCCTGAAACTAAATTTTTTCCGCAATGGATGCATAAACGCATGCGCGCTGCGGGACTCAACTGCAACAGCGATGTCGTTAACTTTATGTGTCGTAATTTTGAGGGCAATTTACTGGCCTGTGTGCAAGAAATAGAAAAGCTGGCATTACACTTTGGTCAACAGCCCCTCACCTTGCAAGACGTCGCCGATAACATTACAGGTCATACCCATTTCGGCATTTTTCAATGGTTGGACACCCTGTTTGCGGGTAAGGTCAATCGAGCCCAACGCATGTTGCAACAGCTACATGAAGAAGGGACAGACATCGTATTACTCAGCGGCACCTTAAATAACGAAGTAAAAAAACTACTCGAGTATCAATACCAGCTCAACAAGGGCGTTAAATTTGCCGAAATGATGAAAAACGCTCGCGTTTGGACCAGTAAGCAAGCCTTAATTAACCAAGCATTAACTCGTTTATCCAGTCGAGAATTAGAATATATCTACCAACTCTGCAGCCAATTAGAGCTCAGCATCAAAACCCAGTATGAGCAAAACAGCTGGCCTCAATTGCAAATGATCTGCCTCTTGTTTCAAGGAAAAACGCCAACGCATTATGAACTCCCGTTGCAATATGAATGAACAGCCCAAGCAATCAATTAACACGCTAACCAAGCCCATTGCCATTATGGGTGGCTCCTTTAACCCTGTACACTTTGGTCATTTGCGCCCCGCGCTTGAGCTACAACACCAATTAGGATTAGCCGCGGTTCATTTGATGCCAAATAACATTGCGCCCCACAAGGCGCACTATGGCAGTTCCACCGAGCAACGTTTGGCCATGCTTGAACTGGCCATCGAGGGAACGCCATCGTTAGTGTTAGATAAAACCGAGCTCACCTTGCCTCAACCTAATTACTCGGTAGCGACCTTAATTGAATTGCGTCAACGTCATCCCAACACGCCATTATGTTTTATCATCGGCATGGACTCTTTTATCAACTTACCGAAATGGCACCGCTGGCAATCGCTATTAGATTATTGCCATTTGATTGTTTGCCAGCGTCCGGGCTGGACGCCAAACTACTGCCAACAATTAATCACTCACGTTTTGCCTCATAAAACCACCGACCCGGCTCAATTACAACAGCATTTGCAGGGCCTAGTCTACTTTACCCAAGTCACGCAATTGGATATAAGTTCAAGTCAAATAAGACAATTACGCCAGCAAGGCCAAGCCATTAAATACTTATTGCCCGATAACGTGATTGCGTACATAGAGCAAAACAATCTCTATCTTTAATCAGACTACTTAATCCCCACGCAGGTTCATGTTAGAATGCCGCCCTTAAATTACTGAGAGGAAAAACCATTGCAAGCAGAAGCATTACGCCAGTTCGTGGTAGACAAAATTGAAGATTTAAAAGGCCGTGACATCACCATCTTAGATGTGCGCAGCAAATCTAACTTAACCGACGTAATGGTGGTCTGTTCAGGCAACTCTAAACGCCACGTTATCTCCATTGCCGAGAACCTTTATACCGAAGCTAAACGTGCAGGCAACAAGCCATTAGGCATGGAAGGTCAAGATACAGGTGAGTGGGTATTAGTTGATTTAGGTGACATCATTGTGCATGTAATGCAAGACGAAACCCGCGACTTTTACCAGCTTGAAAAACTGTGGGGCGATGCGGGTGAGCCAAACGCATGAAAATTCAATTAGTGGCAGTGGGCAGTAAAATGCCTGATTGGGTTGAGCGAGGCTATCAAGAATATGCTCGTCGCTTCCCCCATGACATGCCCCTTGAATTAGTGGAAATAGCCGCGGGGAAACGTGGCAAAAATGCCGATATTAAACGCATTTTACAAAAGGAAGGGGAGCTAACCTTAGCCGCCATTCCCAAGGGGAACCGCATCGTCACCCTTGAGGTCACTGGACGACCTTGGGATACCCCCACCCTTGCCAAACAATTAGATACGTGGAAACATGATGGCCGCGATGTAAGCTTGCTGATTGGCGGCCCCGAAGGGCTCGCTCCAGCGTGCATTGCTGCATCCGAGCAGAAATGGTCGTTATCGCCGTTAACCTTACCTCATCCCTTGGTGCGCGTGGTGGTGGCGGAATCACTTTATCGTGCGTGGAGTGTCACGGCTAACCATCCTTACCACAGAGAGTAATTGATGAACCAACCCAGCGTAGCAATGCGAGATCACAGCGCCGAGTCTGCGCTGTTTGTCAGACGAGTTGTGGTCAGTATTGTGTTTGTGCTGGCATTAATTTCGGTATTGTTTTTTAACCTATATTATCTTCAGGTTGAATCTTTCCAGATCTATAAAACTCGCTCCAACGACAACCGCATCAATGTGCTACCTGTGGCTCCTAACCGAGGCTTAATTTACGATCGCAACGGTGTGCTGCTCGCCGAAAACCGGCCGATATTTAGCCTTGAAATCACCACCGAAAAAATCGCCGATCTCGAAAAAACCGTCAATGACTTAGCCCAATTGCTGGGATTAGATCAGGACGCCATCGACAATTTTTACCGGCAAAAAAAGCGCCAGCGCCGCTTTAAGCCCGTTGCCCTCGTGCCCCGTTTAACCATGGAACAAGCCGCCATCTTCAGTGTTAACCAACACCAATTTGAAGGCGTCAATATCGAGGCTTATCTCAAGCGTTACTACCCCTACGGTGAAACCTTAACCCATATGTTGGGCTATGTGGGTAAGATCAACGACAAAGATGTCATACGGTTAGAACAAGAAGGCAAATCAGCCACCTATGCAGCCACACGTGACATAGGCAAACAAGGCATAGAGCGCTACTACGAAGACATGTTACACGGCGTGCCCGGCTATCAAGAAGTGGAAGTGAACAACCGCGGCAAGATTATCCGTGTGCTTAAATTTGTTCCACCCGAGCCGGGCAAAGATATCTACTTAAATATTGATTTGGCGATGCAGCAAAAGGCCAAAAAACTACTTGATGGTCGACGCGGCTCAGTGGTGATGCTCGATGCCAATGACGGTGGTGTATTAGCCTTAGCGTCTAGCCCCAGCTACGATCCAAACCTCTTTGTTCATGGAATTAGTAGCAAAAACTACAACGCCTTATTGCATTCAAAAGATCGTCCACTGATTAACCGTGCAACCCAAGGTCGCTATCCACCTGCATCTACCATTAAGATGCAAATGGCACTGCTTGGCTTAAATGAAGGAGTGGTTACGCCACAAACACGTATCTGGGATCCGGGTAGCTGGCAAATTCCTAACACCTCGAAGCGCTTTCGTGATTGGAAACGTTGGGGTCATGGCTGGGTGGATGTTTATCACGCCATAGAACAAAGCTGCGATACCTATTTCTATGACTTGATCTATCAAGTAGGGATAGATAAAACCAGCGAATTCATGAAGCAATTTGGTTTTGGCGATTACACTGGTATCGATATTGCTGAAGAAACCAGTGCGGTAATGCCTTCACGCGGCTGGAAACGCGCACGCTTTAATCAGCCATGGTATCAAGGAGATACAATCTCGGTGGGAATAGGTCAAGGCTATTGGACAGCAACGCCAATCCAACTAGCCCATGCCACCGCTAATTTAGCACGTCGCGGTGACATTATTGTGCCTAGACTGCTTAAATCCATTCGCAGTGTGAGTGGTATATTTGAAGTCCCACCTGATCACAAGCCGCCAATTGTGCTTAAAAATGAAGGCCACTGGCAAGTTGCCCTCGATGGCATGTATGGCGTAGTGAACAAAAAAACCGGTACCGCTCATAAAGCCTTTGCCGATACCGCCTATGTCGCAGCCGGAAAATCCGGTACCGCTCAAGTCATCGGTATGAAAGAAGATGAAGAATATGATGCCGATAAATTGGAGGAGCACCACAGAGACAACGCCATGTTTGTCGCTTACGCCCCATTTGATGCGCCTGAAGTCGTCACCTCCGTCGTGGTGGAAAATGCCGGAGGCGGTAGCTCTCATGCAGCGCCCGTGGCGCGTGCTATGTTAGACGCCTACTTCGAACGCAAACAAGAGCAAAAATTGAATCCTTCATTCTCGTTACCTAACGGGTTAAATAACAGTTTAAACAATGGTTTAAATAGTGGTTTAAATAGCCCTGCATTAAATCCCCTCAGTAATGAGCAGCTCGAACAAACTGAATTAGGAGCGCAATAGTGGAGCGCCGTCAAGAAAACACCATTTGGTATAAATTGCATATCGACTTGCCCTTACTACTTGGCTTACTGGGTTTGATGACAATCAGCTTGATCGTGCTCTATTCTGCTGGCGGTCAAGACATGGATTTAATGTTGCGTCAAGCAATTCGCCTCGGGTTCGGGCTTGTTACCATGTTTGTATTGGCTCAATTTTCACCTAACTTTTATGCCCGTTGGGCAATGCCGGTATTTTTAGCTGGGGTCGCCTTGTTAGTAGCCGTACTTTTAATCGGCCATGTTGGCAAGGGAGCACAGCGTTGGATCAACTTAGGTTTTTTCATGTTTCAGCCGTCAGAAATCATGAAACTGGCAATGCCATTAATGGTGGCAAGCTACATAGGCAACAGAAACCTGCCTCCCAACCTAAAACACACTTTGGTTGCCTGTGCCATCATTCTAACGCCGACCTTATTGATTTCTAAACAACCGGATCTTGGTACTTCATTGCTGGTTGCCGCTTCCGGTATATTTGCTTTGTTTCTTGCTGGGGTTAGCTGGAAGCTCATCGGGGTGGCTGTGGCCGGCGCTTCTGCCTTTGCACCTGTGCTGTGGTTTTTCTTAATGCACAATTATCAACGTCAGCGGGTACTTACCTTTTTAAACCCAGAGAGCGATCCCCTCGGCTCTGGCTACCACATTATTCAATCAAAAATTGCCATCGGCTCTGGTGGTATTTTTGGTAAAGGCTGGATGCAAGGTACCCAATCCCAACTCGACTTTTTGCCCGAGCGCCATACCGACTTTATTTTTGCTGTTTTTTCCGAAGAGTTTGGCTTAGTGGGCATAGCCCTACTCTTACTGTTATACATTTTTATCATTTGCCGTGGGTTGTACATTGCCAGTCAAGGACAAAGTGCCTTTAGCCGTTTAACAGCGGGCGCATTAACACTCACCTTCTTTGTCTACGTTTTTGTTAATATCGGGATGGTCAGTGGCTTATTACCCGTTGTCGGGGTGCCCTTACCCTTGGTAAGCTATGGGGGAACATCTATGGTAACCTTGATGGCAGGATTTGGCATTTTGATGTCAATCCATACCCATAAGCGCCTATTAGCAAATTAACTCGAGCAAACAAATCAATTTTATCTGTTTGCGATTGAACATGATGGCCATTAACCTGTCATAACCAAGAAGTTGGCTGAAAAGCTAGCACAAGTTTTGGAGACTTGCTTTCTTAAGCTTAAAGCCAACATCTGCTAATTTACAATGAGATTTTGCGCCTTGAGTCGAATTGAACTGTATTCGTATTCAGGGATTTTTCCAAAAGAGACCAAATAAAGAGACCAGCATTTCAATGTCGATAATTGCCAACATTACGCGAAAGACCGCCCTTCTTTGTTTATTTGTAAGTGCGAGTGCATTTTCTGCTCCCAAAGCGATTCCCAATGCCCCCACCATAGCCGCAAAAGGCTACATATTAATGGACTACGACTCAGGTGAAGTTCTTGCAGGCCTAAACGAAGATGTCCCGATCCCACCTGCCAGCTTAACTAAGATGATGACCAGTTATGTGATAGGTAAGGAAATCCTGTCGGGTAATATCTCGCTTGATGATCAAGTCGTGATCAGCGAAAACGCTTGGTCGAAAAATTTCCCCGACTCATCAAAAATGTTTATCGAAGTGGGCAAAACCGTCTCGGTTGCCGACTTGAACCGCGGCATTATTATTCAATCAGGCAATGATGCCTGTGTGGCCATGGCTGAGCACATTGCGGGGAGTGAAGATGCTTTTGCTGACTTAATGAATTCATGGGCAAAACAGTTAGGCATGACCAACAGCTTTTTTGAAAATAGCCACGGTTTAGATTCAGAAAATCACAATACATCCCCACGCGATATGGCGACCTTAGCCAAAGCCATGATCCGCGATGTACCTGAAGAATATGCCATCTACAAAGAAAAATCATTTACCTTCAATAACATTACTCAATATAACCGTAACTCTTTGTTGTGGGATAAAAGCTTGAATGTTGACGGCATTAAAACTGGCCATACCAGCGCAGCGGGTTACAGCTTAGTTTCTTCAGCGACCAAAGATGGTATGCGTCTTATCGCCGTGGTAATGGGCACCAAAAGTGAACAAGCGCGTAAAGAAGAAAGTAAAAAACTACTTAACTGGGGCTTTCGCTTTTTTGAGACGCTAACACCATACAACGCAGGTGATAAATTAGCTTCCGAGCGTATTTGGATGGGCGACACCGAGTATGTGGATCTGGGTTTAGCAACCAGTACCCCCATCACTATCCCACGCGGCTCGGCCAAAAGCTTAAAAGCCAACTTCGTACTTGATACTGAGCTTTCCGCTCCAATCGCGAAAGGCCAAGTGGTTGGTAAGGTATCTTATGAAATCGACGGTGAAAACCTAGCCGAGTTTCCCCTTGTTGCCCTTAACGATGTTAATGAAGGCAGCTGGTTCAGCCGTTTAATGGACTATTTCCAATTACTATTCAAACGCTGGTTTGGATAATTTGATTACGCTGCGCTCACATTGGGCGCAGCCCTCCCAAATAACCGCATTAAAAATGTGATATACCTCAACATCTAGCTGAGGTAAAATTAGCCACCTAAGCCCCCTATCTGGGCATTGATTGATTTAACATAGTGAAGTAAGCAATGGCATTAAATACGCGATTCGATGAATTTTTAGAATTCCCAAACGATTTTTTGTTCAAGGTAGTAGGAGTTGCTCAACCAGAATTGCCAGACTTAGTGGTTGAAGTGATTCAACAGCATGCACCAGGTGATTACAGCCCGACTATCCGCGCGAGTACCAAAGGCACTTACCACACCGTATCGGTAAGAGTGCAAGTTGAGAGCAAAGAGCACATCGAAACCTTATACTCTGCTTTAGGTCAAATCGATATTGTCCGTACCGTTCTTTAATCGATATCTGCAGGTTGCCCTTTGATAAGCAAAAAATTGATTGTTAGGCAGTATCCGCTTTGCGAATACCAAATAGTCTGGCAACAAATGAAAAACTTTACCGATACCCGCAGTGATGATGATGCTGATGAGATCTGGCTAGTCCAGCATCCAAGCGTTTTTACCCAAGGCCAAGCCGGCAAGGCTGAACATGTGCTGGTCGCTGGTGACATTCCTGTGGTGGCATCAGATCGCGGTGGTCAGGTCACGTACCATGGTCCGGGGCAACAAGTGGCTTATATTTTGGTGAACCTTAAACGCAAGGATTTTGGCGTGCGCGATCTGGTTAGTCATATCGAGAATGCCCTGATTGCGCTGCTACAAGAATACCAAATTGAGTCTTATGCTAAGCCCGATGCGCCAGGCGTTTACATCGACAATAAAAAAATTGCCTCGCTGGGCTTAAGGATCCGTAAAGGCTGCTCGTTTCATGGCCTAGCCTTAAACGTGGATATGGATCTTAGCCCTTTTCAACGTATTAACCCCTGCGGTTATGCTGGACTTGAAATGACTCAGCTTCGCGATTTTACTCATGCGATTGATTTTAGCCAGCTGCAACACCAGTTAATCACACAACTCAGCCAATTACTCGATTACAACGAGATACAATGGACAGGTCCCAAACAATGAGCAAACCAAATAAACCCGTTGCTGGCGTGAAATTAAGAGACGCTGACAAGGTATCTTTAATCCCTGTAAAAGTCGTTCCTAGTGACAAAGCGACCATGCTGAAAAAGCCTGACTGGATGAAGATAAAGTTGCCGAGTTCCAGTGCGCGGATCCAAGAAATCAAAGATGCCATGCGCAAAAACGATCTGCATTCGGTATGTGAAGAAGCCTCGTGCCCTAACCTCTCTGAGTGTTTCAACCACGGCACGGCCACTTTTATGATCCTTGGCGCCATTTGTACTCGACGTTGTCCATTTTGTGATGTGGCCCATGGTCGCCCGTTACCGCCGTCAGCTGAAGAGCCAAAGAAACTGGCGCAGACCATCAAGGACATGAAACTAAAATACGTCGTTATCACCTCTGTTGACCGTGATGATCTTCGTGACGGTGGTGCTCAGCATTTTGCCGACTGTATTCGTGAAATTCGCGCGTTAAACCCTGAAATTAAAATTGAGATCTTGGTGCCTGACTTTAAAGGCCGCATGGATCGTGCCTTAGAAATACTAAAAGACACACCGCCAGATGTGTTTAACCACAACCTAGAAACAGCGCCTCGGCTTTATAAAAAAGTGCGTCCGGGGGCAGATTATCAGTGGTCTCTCACCCTATTACAGCGCTTTAAAGAGCTGCACCCTAATGTCCCGACCAAGTCTGGACTCATGATGGGCTTAGGCGAAAGCAATGAAGAAATCGAACAAGTTATCAAAGATTTAAGCGCACATGGTGTGACCATGCTGACCCTAGGTCAGTATCTACAACCAAGCCGTAATCACTTGGCTGTGGAGCGCTATGTACCACCGGCTGAATTTGATGCGCTTGGCGCCATTGCTAAACAAAATGGCTTTACCCATGCGGCCTGCGGTCCATTTGTGCGCTCTTCATACCATGCCGATTTACAAGCAGCGGGTAAAGAAGTGAGCTAAGCGACTTAGCTGGCTCTTGAAGGTTAAAACTAAAAAAGGCCCTTTGGGCCTTTTTTGTTATCTGTATTTATGTCATCCATTAAGGGATTTACAGCACAACTAAATCATCACGGTGAATAGCGACCGAGCCATAAGCATAGCCTAAAGCTGACTCAATTTGCTCTGAGTGTAAGCCCTTAATTTTGGTCAATTCACTGCTCGAATAACGGGAGATCCCGCGGGCAATGACTTTACCCTCAAGATTCGTCACTAAAATCACATCACCTCGGCCATATTCACCTAACACTTGCGTGATCCCTTTAGGCAACAAACTGCTGCCCTTAGCAACCACAGCGTTGGCTGCACCTTGATCTATGACAATCTTACCTGCTGGAGGAGGACCGGCCAAAATCCATTGTTTACGATGCTCAAGTGGCGACTTTTTCGATAAGAATAGGGTACCTAAGGACTCACCTTCGGCAATACGCTTAATCACATGCTCTTCATTGCCCGCAGCAATCACCACATCAATGCCGGCACGCATCGCCACATCGGCAGCTTGTAACTTAGTGGCCATGCCACCCGTGCCTAAACCAGATACACTACCACCGGCTAACAACCGAATTTCATCAGTAATTTCCGTTATCTGTGAGATGAGTTTAGCGTCTTTATTGGTGCGAGGATCGGCCGTAAACAAACCCGATTGATCCGTTAGCAGTAGCAACAAATCGGCATCGGCGAGGATCGCAGCCAAAGCAGAGAGATTGTCATTATCGCCTACCTTGATTTCAGATGTCGCCACCGCATCATTTTCATTTACGATAGGAATAATACGGTGTTTTAATAAGGTACGCATAGTATCGCGTGCGTTTAAGAAGCGCTCACGATCATCTAAATCGGCACGCGTTAGCAGCATTTGCCCTACGTGCAAGCCATAAATATTAAACAGATTTTCCCACGTTAAAATCAGCTGACTTTGGCCAACAGCGGCCAACATTTGTTTATTCGCCACGGTAGTAGGTAAATCATGACGGCCCAAATGCTCACGACCAGCAGCAACGGCACCGGAAGTCACAACAATAATATGATGGCCAGCTTGATGCAGCTTGGCACATTGACGTACTAACTCGACCATATGAGCACGATCTAGCTTAGCACTTCCGCCAGTGAGTACACTGGTCCCTAATTTAACAACGATGGTTTTTTTTAACATGGGGCTGGCTAATTCAATAAGTAAAACATAAACCTAATTGGTCGTCATAATATCAAGTTTATGATGCGCTCACACCTGAAAAATAGGCTTTGACACAATAATGCAAAGATCACCAGCACAACGACTTTATGTGCTGGCTTAAAAGGATTATGCTGCGGTTAAAAGGACTATGCTGCGGTTAAAACAAGGTCACGATCAAGCGATGAAGAAGGCTGTAAATCCAGCTCAAAGGTGGTTTCGACCAACTCAGAGATTTTGTCAAAAAACACTTGTAGCGAGCGGGTTACTTCTACCTGATGTTTCTTTGGTACCGCTTGCTGCTGCCATGTCCCTGACACGTCATAAAATCCATAATGGTAGTGATAAGTAAAACCGGTTTCTGTCTTGGTTAATTCAAGCCACCAGCCATAAAACTCTCGCTGATCTGGCTCCGCGTTGATCCCAACACATACCGCTAAACAATCAAAGAAGAACCGCTGCTCATCACTTTGACCAATACGGAAATAAGGGCCAATATCGGTAAACTTTTTAGTCAATCTTCCTTGAGCAGGGAATTGCGCTTGTGACATATCTATTCGTCTCCATCACGTTAAGAGAGACTACCAATAACGTATAAATGCACCTTGCGCAATGCTCACTATGTCGTAGCCTGATCCAGCTCGCGTTAATTAACAGTCTGCACAATAACAGTGCAGACGATGGGCGCTAACCTGGTGTGGGCGAATAAAATCGCCCTTTAATCGACTAAATATTGCTTAATCCATTCGGCAGCTTGTTCTAAAGCGTGAAAATAGGATTGGAAGATTGGCGGTTTACTGATCACGATAGATTCGCCGCGCTTACTGCCTTTGGCAACCTTGATGATATCTTCTTCAGGGCAGATTAAGTCATCCGCATGGCCAATGCTTAACAATGGCACCTGAGTCTTGCTGCGCCCGAGTAAACCTTGGCGTGATAGCGAAAAAACCTTACAGTGATGATATAAGCGCCCACTGTCTTCACTGGTTAGCCCCATTCGATTTGCAATGGCATCCAACATCATTTGCGGCAGTGCAGCAAATCGCTCAGGCTCCAAAAATAACTTATCGACCGCCCCACCAATACTGACGGCAGCCTTAACATTAAATGGCTCAAGATAGGCTAAGCGCGTGACCAAATTAGCCCCTAAACGCCCCCCCATTAAGGCTATTTTGTCATGATCTAACCAAGGAACCTCTTTAATGTGAGCCACCACGGCACGCAGTAAAGCAGTACTGTCCTGTTCCAATTTGATGCTACTGGCAAATCCTAGCCCAGGCATATCAACGGTTAACATGGCTAAGCCCGCTGGCGCTAAATGGCGTTCGAATATTTTAAAATACTCGATTTGCATGCTATCGATAGCACCGCACACCACCACCACAGGCGAAGGAAAATCATCTTGAGCTAAATGCAGATAACACTGAATTTTTTTATTGCCATAGGGCACTTCTACCGTGCGTAAGGGACAAGGCAGTAACTTGCCCATTTCGCGATAGCATAGGTTGGCTAACGTCTGCGCCTGTAAAGCTAATTCATCCCCTTTTAGGTGGGGATAACCCGAAATAGCATAATATTGTGATGCCAGGTAAAACGCTTCTTTGGCCTGCGCTTTATCACCTAACGCTAGCGCATCTTTGGCTTTATGTTGCCAATAAGAAGCAGGCTGAGTCCATTCATAAGTCCAATTTCCCGAATGGTAATCTTTCACCGTATCGAGTAAATCCTTACGCGTCCGGCGATGTTTTGAGACCGCGATCTTGGCAAAAATTTCTTCTACCTGCACCGGATCAACGCCCTGCCAAGCCCATTGGGCACGACGTAAAGCACGATACCATCCACTCGCATTTTCATCATCCATCATCTCGCCCACGACGTGATCATCACCAGCCCCCGCTCTAGGGTTGGCAATGGTCGATGTTTCAGGATAATTAAATTTAATTTTAAACAGCTTTTCAGACAGATTTTGACTAGCCATAACAGAACTTGTTGTTGAGAGATTGACTAAATTATACGTCTTTTATGGCTATTTGGCAGAGCCAATCTGATTGGCATAATTGGCATAGATCAATGAGTTAAAAACTAACTCACGAAAAAGTATAAAAAAAAGCGGCCTAAGCCGCTTTATTGAACAGTTTTATTTCTCATCAACCAAAGGCGTGGTGTAACACAATGACATATCCCAAGGTTGCTCAATCCAAGTATCTTGAGGAATTTCAGTAATAAAATCATCCACTAAATGTTTACCTGCTGGCTTTGCAAACACAGTCACAAAGCGGGCTTTTGGTAACATCTCACGGATAACCTTAGCTGTGCCACCTGTGTCAACAAGATCATCAACCACGATAAAGCCTTCACCATCGTGATCGACGCCTTTGATTACTTTCAGCTCTTTTTGCTGGTCGTGACTGTAGCTAGCGATACAAATGGTATCGACATGGCGAATACCTAGCTCGCGAGCCAAGATAGCGGCAGGAACGAGGCCACCACGACTAACAGCAATAATACCTTTCCATTGATCAGCTGGAAGTAACTTACGCGCCAAACGGCGAGATTCTCTTTGCTCTAATTCCCAAGAGACGTAGAATTTTTTGCTCATATTTACCTCAATATGATTCAGATTGACGTTGGCGCAAAGCGATCATTTAAAACTGCAATGCAAACTTAACTGTAAATAGTATTGCCAGTACCCACACACTGCTACTAACTGACATCGCTTTACCTGTAATTAACTTAATCACAGCATAAGCAATAAAGCCAATTGCGATGCCGTGTGCAATTGAAAAAGTCAACGGCATAAGCAGAGTAACCACTACAACAGGCGCCGCTTCGGTAATGTCATGCCAATCGATGCGAGTTAAACCAGCCATCATCAATATAGCGACATAAAATAATGCACCTGCGGTAGCATAAGCGGGTACCATACCGGCAAGGGGCGCAAAGAATAAACATAATAGGAATAAAAATCCAACAATAACCGCAGTTAATCCTGTTTTTCCGCCTTCAGCCACACCGCTCACACTTTCAATGTAGCTGGTGGTGGTTGACGTTCCCATCATAGAGCCTGCAATCGATGCGCCACTATCAGCTAGTAAAGCACGATTTAAACGAGGCAGGTTGCCCTTTTCATCCAATAACTTCGCTTTATCAGCAACAGCAATCAAAGTGCCTGAAGTATCGAACAAATCAACAAATAAGAAAGCAAATACCACGCTGATCATGGCAATGCTAAAGGCCCCTTCAATATCAAGTGCAAGGAAAGTTGGCGCAACCGATGGCGGCATAGAGACTAAACCACCGTATGCAATATCGCCCACGGCCCAACCTAAAAAGGTGACCCCAAGTACCGCATACATGATGCCGCCTTTAATGCGAAAATGCACCATGGCAATAATGGCAAAAAAACCAACACAGGCCAGTAGCGAATGTAGCGATGTAATATCACCCATACTCACTAACGTATTTGGATTGCCCACCACAATACCGGCATTTTTCAATGCAATCAGAGCTAAAAATAAACCGATACCCGCAGCGATACCTGTGCGTAATGCTTGAGGAATACTATTGATGATCCACTCACGGATACGGAACAAGCTAAGCAATAAGAAGCAACAACCCGACAGGAAAACCGCGCCTAGTGCCACTTCCCAGCTATAACCCATGTCGCCGACAACGACATAAGCAAAGAACGCATTTAAGCCCATACCAGGTGCAAGCGCGACCGGATAATTTGCGTAGAAACCCATAATAAAACAGCCAATCGCTGCCGCTAAACAGGTTGCAACAAATACCGCACCACGATCCATCCCAGTATCAGACAGCATCGCAGGGTTAACAAAAATAATATACGCCATGGTTAAGAAAGTCGTAACACCAGCGATAATTTCCGTGCGCACACTGGTGCCATTCTCTTTCAGTTTAAAGATTTGTTCTAACATCTTGAGGTCCATTATTGGTTAACTCCCTATCGTAAAACAACGATTCCCTGTTGTGCTGGATAACGACTCGCTAACGCTGGCACATTATTGCTTTAATGTTGGGTAGGGGGAGATGTGTGAAATTTAGCGGCGGATTATAAAAGGCTGCTCAGCAATTAACCATGACTTTAGTCAGAATTAACATAGAATAAGCATAAAATTAATCAATCAAAATCATCAAATCGAAGCAAAAGAATCAATACTCGCTCACAGAACCATAAAGTTCCTTGTCTTAGTTAATTTAAAATGTGAACAAAACAAAGTTATCCGCCGTGATTTATTGATACAAATCAAAATAATAGAATGAATAGAGGTTCTGCTATGCTATCAATATTACGAAAGTTGTCTATCGGCCACCGTTTATACAGTAACCTAATTATTGCCTTATTGGGCATGTCTGCGTTAATCATGCTCGTACTCGTTCAATACAAACATGCCTTACTCGAAGATAAACGTGTTCAGGTTCAATTTGAAGTCGATACCGTTTATTCGCTGATCCAGTATTACCACCAGCAAGCTAAAGCGGGGATTTATGACGAAGCAATAGCCAAACAAAATGCCATGAGTGCCATTAAAGCGATTCGTTATAATAAAACCGATTACTTTTGGATCAATGATCTTGAGCCTGTCATGGTGATGCATCCAATCAAGCCAAGCCTAGATGGTAAGCCTTTGAGTGATATCAAAGACCCTAACGGTAAACGTTTGTTTGTTGAGTTTGCCAATGTGGTTAAACAACATGGCGAAGGGTTTGTTGATTATCAATGGCCTAAACCCGGATTCGAGCAACCCGTTGATAAAATTTCATTCGTTAAGGGCTACCAACCTTGGGGTTGGATCATTGGCACAGGCCTGTACATAGACGATGTGGAAACACTGTATAACAATATGATGTATCAAATAATCGGCGTATTTATCACGGTTGCCATAGTGCTGCTTGCCCTCTCCACCTTGATCATTCTTAGCATCACTAAACCACTCAAGCACACATCCCTTGCTATGGCTGAAATAGCCCAAGGTGAAGGGGACTTAACCGTGGTGTTAGCCGATCAAGGCCAAGATGAAATTGCTAAACTTGCCGAGAATTTTAATCTATTCACTCACAAGATTGCCGAGTTAGTGCGACAAATGCAGCCCGTCAGTACAAAAGTGGGCGAAACTGCAGCGCATTTAAATCAATCCGTCAACGCCAATCATCGCATCGCAGAGCAGCAGCATCACGAAACCGATGGTGTCGCAGCGGCCATGAACCAAATGCTGGCAACCACTCAAGAAGTAGCAAGCAGTGCTCAGCTTGCCGCTGACTCGGCCGCGGATGCAGACCAACGAGCTCAGCACGGTCAAGTCGCGGTTGAGCAAACCATCAGCTCCATTGCATTACTGGGCGAAGAGCTCAAACAAACCGTCACCTTGGTTAATCAGCTGGAGCAAGATAGCCAGCAAATTGGCACTATTTTAGACGTGATCCGAGGCATCGCCGAACAGACTAATTTACTGGCCCTAAATGCTGCTATTGAAGCCGCTCGCGCTGGTGAGCAAGGCCGAGGTTTTGCTGTTGTCGCCGATGAAGTGCGTACCTTAGCAACACGCACCCAAGCCTCTACCGATGAAATTCAAGAAATGATAGCCAAGCTACAAAAAGGCACCAACAGTGTCGCCTCATCGATGGAGCAAACTCAGAGCCAGTCTGATAAAACCGCCAGCCAAGCTAGTTCGGCAGGTGATGCATTAAACGAAATAGTGAGTGCAATTAATGTTATCACCGATATGAATCATCAGATTGCCAGCGCTTCCGAGCAGCAGTCAAAAGCGTTGGATGAAATCAACCGAAACGTTACCAATATCTCAGAGTTAGCAAGTGAATCCACAGCGAATAATCAAGCAACCAGTGATGTGAGTGCTCAGCTGCAACAGGTCGGTCAAGAGCTACGCCAACTCATGTCACAATTTAAGGCGTGAGCTGACCATTCTATCTTATCTAAGGGCGACTAATTTATTCGCCCTTGTTTTTGTCTGTGAGTGTATAAAAGCAGCCAAATAGCTTAGGCATAAACAACTAATAGACTCGCCTTTGCTAGATGATCCTTTATTCATTTAGGTGTCCTGCCCTATAATGAGCCAATTAATTAGCCACTATAAGCCTGTCATCATGAACCAACTAAATCAATTATCACCTCAACCACTCTGGTCTTTGTTTGAGCAAATTTGTCAAATACCTCACCCTTCAAAGCATGAGCAAGCCCTAGCGGATTGGATCATGCAATGGGCAACAGCACAAGGTTTGGCTGTCCTGCAAGACAAAATTGGTAATGTCATTATTAAAAAACCTGCGACGCCAGGCATGGAGCATAAAAAAGGGGTCATATTGCAAGCGCACCTCGATATGGTGCCGCAAAAAAATAACGATACTCAGCATGACTTCACTCAAGACCCCATCCAAGCTTATATTGATGGCGACTGGGTCACGGCCAATAACACTACTTTAGGCGCTGATAACGGCATCGGCATGGCCTCTTGCCTTGCGGTACTAGCCAGTAAGGACATCCCTCACGGCCCGATTGAAGTCTTACTGACTACAGACGAAGAAGCGGGCATGACAGGTGCGTTCGGTTTAGAGCCTGGTTATTTTGATGGCGATATCCTAATCAACACAGATTCCGAGGAAGAAGGCGAAGTCTATATGGGCTGTGCCGGCGGCGTAAATGTGAATGTTAGCTTCAAACTCAACAGACAGTCATGTGAGGCCGTTTCTGGTTTTGAGCTAACAGTGAGCGGCCTCAAGGGCGGCCATTCTGGCTGTGACATCCACCTAGGTCGCGGCAATGCCAATAAAATCTTAGCCCGCTGTTTATATGAGTTGAGTCAACAAAGTGAATTTGAATTGCAATTAAGTGAGCTGCAAGGCGGTAGTTTGCGCAATGCTATCCCACGTGAAGGCAGTGCCAAATTTGCCATTGCGACCGAGCAACAAGCGCAATTTCAAGCTGCCTTTGCCGATTTAGCTGAACAGATCAAAACAACTTTAGCCCACACCGAGCCTAACTTAGCCCTAACCTTAACCCCAACTGACATCAACACCATTTTAGATAACAGCCAACAAACCAAGCTGATCAGCGCCTTGCACGCTTGCGTGAATGGTGTGATCAGAATGAGCGATGAGTTTGCTGGTGTAGTGGAAACGTCTACGAATTTAGGTGTAGTTAGCTGCAATGAACAAGGCATTGATGTGCAATGTTTAGTGCGCTCTATGCATGATAGTAGCCGCGAAGACGTTCAACACATGCTAGCTGCCGTGTTCCAACTTGCTGATGGTAAAGTAACCTTTTCAGGAGCTTATCCAGGTTGGGCCCCCAAAGCAGACTCAGACATGCGCGATTTAGTCCAAAAGGTATATCAAGAAGAATTTGCTAAAACCCCTAAAATCATGATGATCCATGCGGGCCTTGAGTGCGGTCTGTTCAAAGCTGTTTACCCTGATTGGGACATGGTTTCCATCGGCCCAACCATCAAATTCCCTCACTCGCCGGATGAGAAAGTTCACATTGGCAGCGTTGAAAAATACTGGCAATTATTAACTAAGGTCTTGGCGGCGATACCAAACAAGTAAACCTACCCGCTGGGTGGAAACACCCAGCTACTAGTTAAACTATCTTTAATTGAAAACTACTTTAGACTCTAATCCAGCTCAGCTAATATGCATTAAAGCCTGTTAGTAATCATATTTAAGGAGGACAAGGTGACAAGGAAGCGTCTTACACCCCTTGCTGTTATAGCGACAACAGCGCTTAGTCTAAGTTGCTCAGCTCATGCTGAATCAAGTTGGGATAAAGCGTGGCAAAGTACCAAAAATGCTGGCAGCCAAGTCTGGACAGCAACCAAAGAAACCAGTCAGGATGCTTGGCAAGGCACTAAAGAAGTCTCTGCAGACGTGTGGCAGGGAACCAAAGAAGTGTCGGCTGATGTATGGCAAAACACGACCGAAGTTTCCGCAGACGTATGGGATGGAACCAAAGATGTGTCCAGTCATGCATGGCAAGAAACCACTGATTTATTTAGTAATGAACCATCAAGCAAGAACAGCTCGAGCTCAAGTAACAAGGTGAGCACCAAGCCAAAAGTCCAGTCTACCGATGAGGTTGAAGTCATCGAATATGATTGGGGTGAATAGCTAAATCAGGTTAAGTTGTTTAATGTCAGTGGACTGTGTCGTTTCGCTATTCAGCTGTGCTGATAAACCTAAAAGACGTATGCCCCTGCCCTGGCTTTTAGCCAATAATTGCAATAGCAAGGCCTGATAACATTCTGGCTCGAGTTGGGCCACTTTTTGCTCGGCTGAGCGCAATTGAAAGTCAGCAAATTTCATCTTAACCGCTAATGAACGAATTCGATCAGCCGCGCCAACGCGAGTCAGTCGTCGCTGCAGCTCTTGATATAAGTCTTTCAGGATCAGCTCACATTCCTCTTGCTGAGCGATATTATGACTAAGGGTGCGCTCAACCCCGACCGATTTTCGCTCCCGACAGGTCACGACTTCACGATTATCTATGCCTTGGCTGCGCTCCAATAACACCCGACCAAATTTACCAAACTTAGTGAGAATGACCTCTCTTGGATAAACTTGAACGTCTTTACAGGTATACAGCCCTAGCGCGTGTAATTTTTCTAGGGTGACCTTGCCAACGCCGGGAATTTTCTCAAGAGGTAAGCTGGCAACAAAGGCGTCTAACTCGGCGGGCGTGACGACACATAAGCCATTGGGTTTATTTTCATCAGACGCGACTTTAGCAATAAATTTGCAAGGAGCAACCCCAGCTGAAGCGGTTAATCCGGTTTCCTCTTCGATAGCTCGGCGAATATCTTGGGCTATGTATGTCGCAGAACCACTAAAAAGTGAAGATTCACTTACATCTAAATAAGCTTCATCTAAGGATAAGGGTTCAATAATCTCGGTGTAACGCTGGAAAATGTGTAAGACCTGCTGAGAAACCGCTTTATAGGCCTCCATTCGCCCAGGTAAAACGACGAGCTCTGGACATAACTGTAATGCCTTGTGGGTGGGCATGGCACTGCGAATGCCAAATTTACGCGCAACGTAATTACAAGTCGAAAGTACACCACGACGTGATGCAGCGCCGCCAATCGCAATAGGCAAGGATTTAAGTTCAGGATTATCACGCATTTCCACTGCCGCAAAAAAACAATCCATATCGACGTGAATAATTTTACGTTGCATAACTAATGCCCAAAAAACTGTACATAAAAACAGTATATGTATAAAAACACATTAATCAAGCTGCATGCAGTAAATAATCCACCTTCTGAAGAAGGTGGCTTTGTGTTAACCCCCTAAAAGGGGGCCTTTGTTTAGTTCAGCGCCAACTCTCTCTGCTCTTGACGCTCTTGTTTCTCTTGGTGCCTTACGTATCGGCGTATTATTTCCTCATTGATTCCTACGCTATCAACAAAATAGCCCCTTTGCCAAAAATGATTTCCCCATAACTTGTTCTTCCTTAGATATGGGAATTTGCTAAATAACTTCAAGGCTATTTTACCTTTCAAAACACCCATCAAACTTGATATTGATAATTTTGGCGGTACCTTTACCACTAGGTGAACATGGTCAACTTGTACATTCAATTCAACGACTTCACATCCAAGTTGATTACAGTAAACCTGTATGCACCGATAAACTTCTTTACCCACATTATTTTTCAATATTCGAAAACGATACTTTGGTGTCCACACAATGTGATATTGACATCTCCAAAATACGTGGGAAGCTTGGTTATATCTACTCATGTTATTTGTCCTCTTTGACTTCGCTAAAAATCGAGAGTCCATTTAGCATGAGTAGAACTTCGGGCAAAGCCCCCTATGGATGATAACCACCTACTGAAGTAGGTGGTTTAGGGCTGAAAATAAAAAAGGCCCATCGGGCCTTTATCATTATCATCATTTAGATGATGCGATTTTCTTCCAGCATTTTTCGTCTGGCTTCTGCTTTAGCCATTTTTCGCTTGCGATTATCACAAGGATCGGGGCAATCGCATTCCTTTTCAATGCCAATACTACCCAAGCCACCGCAACTACCACTGACCGCTTTCTTTTGGAAAATATAGCCAACAGACATGGCCACTATCACTAAAAGAAACACGAAAAAAGTAGCAATAAAATACGTCATTTTGCCTCCGTTAACAGATAAGGTTTAAACTGCTCGGTATAACGAGGAGTAAAGCCTGATGCTGTTTTTTCTATCATATACACGGCCAATTGTTGCTCTGTTGCAAATGCAAAGCCTTGTTCAGGCCCCATCACCATAAGAGCCGTTGCTAGGCCATCTGAGATCATCGATGATTTATCAATCACAGTGACCGAAACCAGTTTATGCTTGATCGGCATGCCGGTACTTGGGTTGATCATATGAGAAAAACGCTCACCATTTTCCTCATAGTAATTGCGATAATCTCCCGAGGTTGCAACCGCATTATCACCGGGAGTAATGACTTGCTGAATAGCACGCTCAGTGGTAACCGGCTTTTCAACCGCAATACGCCAAGCTAAGTCTTTATCGTTATGGCCTTTCATTTTAAGCTCGCCACCGATATCGACAAGGTAATTATGCTCACCCATGCTTTCAATATAGTCGGCCAAGACATCAACCCCATAACCTTTAGCAATGGATGATAAATCAACATATAGCTCAGGAATAGCTTTATGTAATGTTAAACCATCAATGGTTAAATGCTCAACGCCGGTAATCGCCTTACGTGCTGCAATTTGTTCCGCCGTTGGCATCTGTTTAGGTTTGGCGTCTGGACCAAATCCCCATAAATTAACCAAGGGACCTAAGGTAATATCCAATGCGCCCTGAGTTAATTGAGCTAACTCAATACCCTGCTGAACTACCTTAATCGTATCGGGCGAAACCGTGTGGCTCTGCTGCGCTTGGTTAAATAAGGATAACTCAGATTGCGGTCGATAAGTCGACATTTGGTCGTTGACTAGCTCAAGGCGCTTATCTAACTCAGCTTGAAAACTTGCGACATCGGTAATGGCCTCGGTGACCACCTTAACCCGATAATAGGTGCCCATCGTCGCCCCTTCCACTACCACCATTGGCTTGGTTGGCGCTTCTTGGCTACAGGCTGTAATAAAAAAGGCTAGCCCGATAAAGGCTAGCCATTGCATTATGGATTTAAACATCAGCGGTTAGCCACCAAAGTCATCCAATAGGATATTTTCGTCTTCAACACCTAAGTCTTTTAGCATGTTGATAACGGCTGCGTTCATCACCGGTGGACCACACATGTAGTATTCACAATCTTCCGGCGCTTCATGATCCTTCAGATAGTTTTCATACAATACATTATGGATAAAGCCAGTGTAGCCATCCCAATTATCTTCAGGCTGCGGATCGCTTAATGCCACATGCCATTCGAAGTTGTCATTTTCAGCTGCGATCGCATCGAAATCTTCAACGTAGAACATTTCACGCTTCGAACGTGCACCATACCAGAAGCTTACTTTACGCTTGGTATGTAGACGACGGAATTGGTCGAAGATATGAGAGCGCATAGGCGCCATACCTGCACCACCACCGATAAATACCATTTCAGCATCGGTATCCTTGGCAAAGAACTCACCAAACGGACCAGAAATAGTCACCTTATCACCCGCTTTTAAGCTGAAGATGTAAGAAGACATTTTACCACATGGTAGTTTCATGTTGTTTGGCGGCGGCGTAGCGATACGCACGTTAAGCATGATGATACCGTACTCTTCTGGGTAGTTCGCCATCGAGTAAGCACGGATAGTTTCTTCATCAACTTTAGATTCTAAGTTGAAGAAACCAAAGTGCTCCCAGTCACCACGGTATTGCTCTTCGATATCGAAGTCTTTGTATTTAACATGGTGCGCAGGCGCTTCAATTTGGATGTAACCACCCGCACGGAATGGGACCGACTCACCATCAGGGATCTGTAGTTTAAGCTCTTTAATAAAGGTCGCTTTGTTATCATTAGAGATAACGGTACATTCCCACTTCTTAACACCAAAGATTTCTTCTGGCAGCTCAATGTCCATATCTTGTTTCACGTTTACCTGACAAGCTAAACGCTCACCCTCACGAGCTTCACCTTTTGAGATATGGTCTAATTCAGTTGGTAGAATATCGCCACCACCTGATTTAATTTTAACGCGACACTGGCCACATGAACCACCGCCACCACAAGCAGACGAAACGAAGATACCAGAGTTCGCTAAGGCGCCTAGCAGTTTACCGCCAGCACCACAGGTGATGGCCTTTTCAGGATCACCATTTACTGAGATTGTAATGTCGCCAGAGGCCACTAGTTTTGATTTAGCAGACAAGATAATGAATACCAAGGCTAAAACTATAACTGTGAACATGACAACGCCGAGAATAATTTCCATCGACAATTTCCTTGCTTCAGGGGCCTAGGTAGGCCCCGAGATTACAACTGAATACCAGAGAAAGACATGAAGCCCAACGCCATTAGACCTGAAGTGATAAAGGTAATACCTAAACCACGAAGGCCATCTGGCACGTCTGCGTATTTCATTTTCTCACGGATACCAGCAAGTGCAACAATTGCCAACATCCAACCAACACCACTGCCTACGCCGTATACAAACGACTCGGCGATGTTGTATTCACGTTGAACCATAAACGATACACCACCGAAGATGGCACAGTTCACCGTGATTAACGGCAAGAAAATACCCAATGCTTGGTACAACGCAGGGAAGTACTTATCCAGAACCATTTCTAAGATTTGTACTAGTGCCGCGATCACACCGATAAAGGTGATATAACCTAAGAAGCTTAAGTCTGCATCGCCAAGGCCAGCCCACTCAAGTGCACCCGGTGCAAGTAAGTTGAAGTAAATGATTTGGTTAACAGGTACAGAAATCGCCAATACCACGATAACTGCAACACCTAGACCAAACGCTGTTTTTACTTTCTTCGAAACAGCAAGGAAGGTACACATACCTAAGAAGAAAGCTAACGCCATGTTCTCAATGAAAATTGAGCGAATAAATATACTTAAATAATGTTCCATTAGTCCTTCGCCTCAACCTGTTCAGGCTTGTATGTTCTGATTGCCCAGATCAATAACCCGATGATAAAGAACGCACTTGGCGGCAACAGTAATAGACCATTACTTTGGTACCAACCACCTGCTGACGTTAATGGCATAATCTCAATACCGAATAGCGCACCAGAACCAAAGAATTCACGGATACCACCAACAGCAATCAGAATGAAACCGTAACCTAGACCGTTACCGATGCCGTCCATGAAACTTGCGCCCGGAGGACTCTTCATTGCATATGCTTCAGCACGACCCATTACGATACAGTTAGTAATAATCAAACCTACGTAAACAGATAGCTGCTTAGAAAGTTCGAATGCCACTGCTTTCAGTACTTGGTCAACCACGATTACCAACGACGCGATAATCGCCATTTGCACGATAATACGAACACTGCCAGGAATGTGGTTACGAATAATCGAAATAAATAAGTTAGAAAATGCCGTTACGAATGTTACCGCTAAGGTCATTACAACGGCTGTTTCAAGCTTACTAGTTACCGCTAGGGCAGAACAAACACCCAAGATTTGCAGTGCAATCGGGTTGTTTGAAATAATCGGTCCTGTTAGGACGCTTTTTGCTTCACTAGCCATTGTTTAGCTCTCCTAGACCTAGTTTTTTCAGGTAAGCACCATAACCCTGCGCACCCAACCAAAAGTCAAAGGTATGCTGGATACCCGCCCCCGTTAAGGTAGCACCAGATAAACCATCAACACCGTGTACGTCACCCGCAGCCGCGCCGCCTTTAACGATTTTGATGGCAGCATTACCTTGCTCATCAAACAATTTCTTGCCTGGCCAAAGTGCTTTCCACATAGGGTTATCTACTTCACCACCTAGACCCGGTGTTTCACCGTGTTGGTAGTAAGTGATACCGTCAACTGTGTTGCCATCAGGTTGTACCGCAACAAAAGCGTACATCATGTTCCAAAGACCCGCGCCGCGAACAGGCACGATAACTCGCTCAAGGTCACCCGAATCGCTTTTAACTAGGTAAACAAGGCCTAAGTTTTCACGGCGAGAAAAGCCCGCTTTAGCTTGTTCAGGTGTAAGCTTAGTGCTCATGCTTGGGTCTTTCGCGGCTGCCAGAGGATCATATTCGTCAGCGTTTACTGCCGTAGAGTATTCACCAGTAGCTAAGTCCACTACTCGGGCTTCAATGTTTTTAGCAAACACATCTGCCATTTTTTGTGAGCCAACTTCTAAACCAGAAACGGCCAAAATATTTTTTTGCTTATCTAATAATGCGTTCGCTTGCTGAGTTGGACGTAAACCCACTGCAGCAACAGAAACAACAATAGAACAAGCTAGACAAACTCCGACTACAACCGAGATAGTTTTGCCTAAAGATTCTTTACTAGCCATTGCGTGCAAGTCTCCGTTTAACGTTTGACTGAACAACCAAGTAGTCGAATAACGGGGCGAACAAGTTAGCAAATAGGATTGCTAGCATCATGCCTTCTGGGAAAGCAGGGTTTACCACACGAATAAGGACTACCATTACACCAATCAGTGCACCGTACATCCACTTACCATTGTTGGTAAATGATGCCGACACTGGGTCAGTTGCCATAAACATCATACCGAATGCAAAGCCACCCATAACTAGGTGCCAGTGCCAAGGCACAGCGAACATCGGGTTGGTGTCTGAGCCGATCGCATTGAACAAGAATGCGGTTACGCCCATACCTATCATCACACCTGCCACAATGCGCCAAGATGCAATCTTGGTAATCATTAGGAAGGCACCACCGATTAGGATAGCTAAGGTAGATACTTCACCAATTGAACCTTGCATGTTACCAATGAAGGCATCCATCCAAGTCATTTGTGCAGTTACCGCTTCCATACCACCGTTAGCCGCTAGGCTAAGTGAAGTCGCGCCTGAGAAACCGTCTACCGCAGTCCACACTGAGTCACCCGAGATATCTGAAGGGTATGCAAAGAATAGGAATGCACGACCAGCTAATGCAGGGTTTAGGAAGTTACGGCCAGTACCACCAAAGATCTCTTTCGCGATAACAACACCGAAGGTAATACCGATAGCCACTTGCCACAGCGGAATTGAAGCTGGAACAATCAAGGCAAACAACACAGAAGTAACAAAGAAACCTTCGTTGACTTCATGGCGACGTACGGTTGCAAATAGCACTTCCCAGAAACCACCTACGATGAATGTCACCGCATAGATAGGAAGGAAGTACATGGCACCAAACATCATATTGGCAAACACGCCAGCATCAGCGCCCATGGTTACACCGAGCATTTGCAGGATAGCAACACGCCAATCGTCAAATGCTACGCCAGCACCCGTGGCAATCGCTTCGTTAGCTTGAAAACCCACGTTGTACATACCATAAAACATGGTTGGAAACGTTGCTAACCAAACGAAAATCATGATGCGTTTTAAGTCGATACCATCACGAACGTGAGAGCGACCTTTGTTTACAAAACCTGGGGTATAAGCAAACGTGGCAGCGGCTTCATAAAGCGCATACCATTTTTCGTGTTTACCACCAGGTTCAAAATGAGGCTCTAGATCCTCAATAATTTTTTTCAACATTATTAGCCTTCCTTCTCTATCGTGGTCAAACAGTCACGAAGAATAGGACCGTAGTCATACTTACCAGGACATACGAAGGTACATAAAGCCAAATCTTCTTCATCCAACTCTAAGCACCCTAAAGCCTGTGCACTATCTGTATCACCTGCAATCAAGTCACGAAGTAACATGGTTGGCAAAATATCAAGGGGCATGACGCGCTCATATTGACCAATAGGCACCATGGCACGATCACTACCACCTGTTGTAGTGGTGAAATTGAATAGCTTTTTAGTAAAACGAGATGCAAATACGTTAGCCACAGAGAATTTATTGAAGCCCGGAGCACCCCAACCTAAAAACTCTTTCTCGCGACCTTCAGCCAGCACAGACACTTGATTGCTGTAACGGCTTAAGTATGCAATCGGACCTGTTGCGTTAGTGCCGTAAAATACGGAACCGGAAATAATACGATTTTCACCCTCTTTCAGCTCACCTTTAGTCAGCTCAACTACACTTGCGCCTAAACGCGTGCGAACTAAGCGAGGCTTATTTACTACAGGGCCAGCAAGCGACACCACGCGTTCTGTGTATAGTTCACCGGTTAAGAACTGATGACCAAACGCAATCACATCTTGGTAATTAATAAACCAAACCTGTTTGTTAGCGCTAACTGGTTCGAGGAAGTGAATATGAGTGCCCGGCAAACCAGCTGGATGCGGGCCAACAAAAACATGCTCTTCAACATTTGCTGCCGTGGCTTTTGGTAAGTTCGACTCACCTTTACACACGTAAACTTTACCTTCGGTAAGACGGGCAATCACTGCCAAACCGTTTAGGTATGCTTGTTCTTGTTGATTAATGATAACTGCTGCGTCAGCCGCGAGCGGATTGGTATCCATGGCGGTGACAAAAATAGCTGCAGGGCTGGCGTCAATCGCAGGAACCTTATTAAAAGGTCGGGTACGAAATGCCGTCCATGCACCAGATGCAATTAAGTTCTGCTTAATCTTATCTTGGCTTAATGACGCTAGTTCAGTCGCATCGAATTTATCGAACGCTACGCTGTCATCGCCTTTGATAGCGATAACAACAGACTGAAGAACACGTTTGGCTCCACGGTTAATTTCTTCAACTACTCCGGATGCTGGCGCTGTGTATTGCACACCTTCATTCTTTTTATCGACAAAAAGAACTTGGCCTTTTTTTACACTGTCACCGACCTTAACTTTCATGGACGGGCGCATGCCAACATAGTCTTCGCCCAGGGTAGCTACCTTAGTGATGGCGTTGCCATCATGGATTACTTGCTCTGGAGCACCTTGAATCGGGAGATCCAGTCCTCTTTTTATTGTAATCATACTCACTTGCACTACTTTATCGGGAAGAAAGGGTTTGTGCCTAAAGACACTCTATTTATTCGCTAGACTCCTGATCTGACGCTAGTGCTACGTTCCTTTGTAACACCCCTGCGACATGAAGATAACATCCAGCTAAATTTTCAGGCGCTGTATTCTAGCATTAAAGCTGACGAAATCGCCAAAAAAAATGCTTGGTTACAGCATGTCTCCTTTAAAATTCGCGGAGTGATTAACAAATCAAACCATAGATAATGATTTCACTTGTTACAATTATTATTCCGCTGCTTTACAAAACTATAACCAAATAGGTAAAAAAATAGCGGGCAAATTGCCCGCTACTGGAATTGATCTGAATCAAACAAATGTGCCGCTAAGCCTTTACCAATAAGGCATTTTTAGGCGCTTTATTGGTTATCACGCAACTCAATATACGCTTTTGAAGACACCTTGCTGTATTCCTTAGCGTCATTTAAAAATGCCATATAAGCGTCATACACTTTCTTCATTTGCGGATCGTTAGCAACTTGCTCTTGGAGCACTTCTTCACTTAAGGTTTTCAGCTTATGCATTACCTCAGGTGGGAATTGACGTAGCTCAACACCGTGCTCATCCACTAAGGTTTTCAGTGCTTGGGCATTTTTCACCATGTATTCATCAAGCATCTCTTCGTTTGTCGCTTTTGCGGCCACTTCCACTATCATGCGCAAATCAGCAGGTAATGCTTCCATTGCTGCCTTATTCGCCATAAATTCAATGGTCGTACCTGGCTCATGCCAACCTGGGTAGTAGTAGAACTTAGCGGCTTTGTGTAAGCCAAATGCCAAGTCGTTGTATGGGCCTACCCATTCTGTCGCGTCGATCGCACCCGTTTGTAGTGAAGTGAAAATCTCGCCGCCAGGTAAGTTAACCGGCACACCACCAGCGCGCTTAAGCACCTCTCCACCTAAACCAGGTAAGCGCATTTTCAGCCCTTCTAAATCCGCCACCGTGTTAATTTCTTTATTAAACCAACCACCCATCTGAATGTCGGTATTGCCCCCCGCAAGCGGGATTAAATTAAATGGAGCATACACTTCTTGCCATAACTCAAGGCCGCCGCCATTGTGTAACCAAGCATTCATTTCTTGTGCTGTCATACCAAAAGGCATGGTAGAGAAAAACTGCGCTGCAGGTGACTTGCCTTTCCAGTAATAAGCACCCGAGTGGCCCATTTGCGCAGTACCAGCCGACACGGCATCAAATACTTGCAAAGCCGGTACTAATTCACCCGCGCCATATACCTTGATGGTTAAACGACCACCACTCATAACATTCACTTTTTCGGCAAACCGCTCCGGCGCAACCCCTAAGCCAGGGAAATTCTTCGGCCAAGAAGTCACGAGTTTCCATTTAATGTTCTCTTGTTTTACCTGCGCTTGATCATCGGCTTTTTGCTCACCGCAACCAAGCAAAGACAAGCTGGCGGCTGCGGTAATGGCAAAGGCGAAAGCCATTTTGGTTATTTTTTTCATCTCTCTCTCCTGTTACAACCACAAAGTTTATTCGCTGCTGTACTTAAGTTAGTCCAATGGGTAATGCAAGTTGTGTTATTAGTTATATATTTGATCCGGCAACCAAGTTACCAGTTGTGGCCAAATTGCAATGGCAATCAGCACCAACACCTGAATGGCGATATAAGGAGCAACGCCTTTATAAATTTCCCGTGTTGCAACCGAAGCTGGCGCAACACCGCGCAAATAAAATAAGGCAAAACCAAACGGCGGCGTTAAAAATGAAGTTTGTAAATTAACGGCGAACATGATGCCTAACCAGACAGGGTCAAACCCCATGGCCAGTAATACCGGTCCAACTATCGGCACCACCACAAAGGTGATTTCGATAAAGTCCAAAATAAAGCCTAGTAAAAACACCACCAACATCACCACTAACATGGCGCCAACTGGCCCACCCGGCATATTGGTAAACATGTCATGGATTAAATCTTCGCCGCCAAAACCACGAAAAACGAGTGAAAATACCGAGGCGCCAATCAAGATCATAAACACCATACAGGTGATTTTCAGCGTTGAGCGCACCACGTCGGCCATCACTTGTTTATTCATCTTACCTTGCAAAAACGCCAACAAAGTAGCACCAAAGGCACCAACACCAGCGGCCTCTGTCGGCGTCGCTAAGCCAAGAAGAATTGAGCCTAGAACGGCAAATATCAGCAATAAAGGAGGAACTAACGCTTTAAATAGAGCGACTTTAAGTAAAGGATCGCGCTCTTGTTGTTGCTCGGCTATGTTCTCATTGATGGTATCTTTACTGAGCCAGCTCATAAAGAAAACATAGAGCAAATAGCAGCACACTAAAATTAAGCCAGGGACAATGGCTCCAGCAAAAAGATCTCCCACTGACACCGTATCGGGTGAAAATATCCCCATTTTTATTTGCGCTTGTTGATACGCACTAGATAGCACATCGCCTAGTAATACCAAGGCAATCGAAGGTGGGATTATTTGCCCTAACGTGCCCGTCGCACAAATCGTACCGGTGGCAAAGCTCGCCTTGTAACCTTGTTTTAGCATAGTGGGTAACGACAGCAACCCCATGGTCACCACAGTGGCACCCACTATCCCCGTACTGGCAGCTAATAGCATCCCCACCATCACCACGGCGATGGCTAATCCACCTTTCACGCGCCCCATCACTTGACCCATAGAGGTCAGCAATTTCTCGGCCACTTGGGATTTCTCTAACATCACCCCCATCAGGACGAACAAAGGCACAGCCAACAAGGTTTGGTTGATCATGATGCCAAATATACGGTTGGGTAAAGCGCCTAAATAGCTGCCATCAAAGGTGCCCGTGACTATGCCAATGGATGCAAACAGTAAAGCTGTGCCAGCAAGGGAAAAAGCAACGGGGTAGCCGGCCATTAAAACCAGGCAGACCACAGCAAACATGACCAGTGAGATATATTCCATTACAACAATACCTCATCGGTTTGCTGCGCCATTGGCTGGCCCAGTAAGGTAAGTACATTCATTAAGGTTTGAGCTAAGCCTTGCAACATCAGCAGCACAGGCATTAACAGCAGGTTTGTTTTAAGGATAAACACCAAGGGTAAACCACCGGGCTCAGGACTGCCTTCCAGTAACTGCCAAGAGCTGATAACATATTCCCAGCTGCTAAAAAACAAAAATAAACACACAGGTAAAAGTAACAAACAAAAACCTAAGATATCGACCCAGGCTTTAGTGCGCGCAGTAAAGTTGCGATAAAAAACATCAACCCGAACGTGATCATCAAACTTTAAGGTGTAACCTGCACCCAGCATAAAAGTTAAAGCATGAAGATACAGGGTCGACTCCTGCAAACCTATCGAGCCATAATCAAAGCCATAACGAAGCAGTACAACCAGCAGCATCACCGACACCATCAATAGCAATAGCCACGCCAGTGAGTTGCCTAACCAATCCGAACTTTTATTAATGGCAAGCACAACCTTGCGCATTGCTGACGTTGTTTTTGTTTGTTTCAACTAGCACATCCCTGCTTTGTTTCAAATTGGTAACAAGATTAACAATCTGACAATACTAATCTAAAAAAAACATGAAACAACCAAGGCAACAAAAAAACATGAAGCAAATCAAAGCGTGATTGAAATAGCGGGAGTAAACCCCGTCTAAGCCATCGATTTAATAGCACGGAAGTATTAATTCAAATTATGTTGCGAAAGGTTAAATTGATACGAGCAGTACAAGGGCGCTGCGTTTTAGCGATTTGATGCAACCAATGATGTTGCGTACTGCCCGCCATAATCAATAAGCAGCCGTCTGCTAAGGGTAATTCAAACTTTTCACCGCTACGCTTATGACGTAATAAAAACCGCCGAGTTTGCCCCAAACTCAGTGACGCTATCACCGGGTTGCTTCCCAACTCAGGCTCATCATCACTGTGCCAGCCCATGTGATCTTGGCCATTGCGATACAAATTACCAAGTACACTATTAAACGTATGCCCACTCACCTGCTCAATTTGTGACTTGATTGCCGCTAAACAACTTGGCCAAGGCGCTACCGGTAAAGTCAGACCCGAGTAGGTATAAGGCTTATCACCACACCAGAATTGCTGCCTAGGTTGCAACACAGATTTGCCGAACATACGAATTGCTTGCTGCTGCCAATCAAGTTGCTCAAGCTGCTCAAACAAGCGCTGGCATTCACTCGGAGAATAAAACTGAGGCTGCAACCAAAGCTCTCCATCGGTCAGCTCAATTCGCTCTAAACCCTGCTGCTGGTTAAATAAATCCATAAATAATTCTACTTCCTAGGACAATAATGGGATAGATTTTACGCTTAAATACGCTATCATCAGCGCCAACGTATCACAGTTTTTAAGGCTAATATGAAATACCTAATTGCATCACTTTTCGCGATACTCATGCTCGGGGGGTGTTCCTCAACCCTGCCCATCTATCTTCACCTCTCCCCAGACGTAACAGCGCCCAGTTTGCAATATCAAAACGCCCCCAGCATTGCATTAACGTCGGCAGATCTGCGTGTTAATAAGCATATCGTGAGCATTAGCGAAAAAGACAAGAAAACTCAGCTCATCAACAACGATGCCCCCATCAATGACGTGCTTGCCGATAAACTGGGACAAGCGTTAACCAAGCAAGGTGTCCGCATAAGCGCGAACGCCAATACCAAATTCCATTTAGAAGTTATCCAACTAGTAACAGAAGTCAAACAACAACGAACTAAGCACACCGCTAAAAATACCATAGAGCTGCGCTTAGTGATCACCACTCCCAACCGTAAAGTAACCAAGCAGTACAAGAACATTAGTTCAAGTGAAGATTCATTCAGCCCAAGCTCAGCCGATTTAGAAGCCTCGCTCGATAAGCTTCTTGCTAACGTCTTAAGCCAAATGCTGTCTGATAAACAAGTTCAACAAGAAATCAAATAGAAGGACCTATTTATGATGTTTCGTAACTATATTGCCGCTTTTACCCTGCTATTATCGACTTTCATGACTAGCCAGGTATTTGCCGCCAATCCTGAAATTTTAATTAGCACAAATAAGGGCGACATCACCCTAGAGTTGTTCCAAGATAAAGCCCCTGTCACCGTTGCCAATTTTATTGCCTATATTCAGCAAGATGGCTTCAAAGAAAGCATTTTCCATCGCGTTATTCCTGAATTCATGATCCAAGGCGGTGGATTTAAGACTGATTATCAGCGTCTTGCAACAAATGCGCCGATTAAAAATGAAGCCGATAATGGCCTATCCAATAACCGTGGCACCATCGCAATGGCACGCACCAACGATCCCAATTCCGCGACTCGTCAGTTCTTTATCAATCACAGAGACAATCCCAACCTAGATCAAGGCGCTTACGGTGCAGGTTACGCTGTGTTTGGTAAAGTTATTGCTGGTATGGAAGTTGTTGATGCTATCGCTGGCGTGAAAACCGGCACCAGCTCGGCGATGCCAGGGGCTCGTGATGTGCCTAAAAGCCAAGTTGTGATCAACGCCATTAGCTTGGTTGAAAAACAATAATTATACCCAATCAACCTGGAGATGCTTGATTTCAGCAAGAGTTTACAGGCCTTGGCCGCAGGTTAGTTAGGCGCGATGCTGATTTAAGACATAGTTATTCACGGTTGTTACACTACGTTGAAAATCAGCAACAAAGCATAACAACCGACAAAACTCGCCCTTGGGAGTCGCTCTGAATCCTGCATCTTGAGGTGTCTTGGGTATCAATGCCCCCTTGGTGCCGCGCATATTATGCGATTGCACCAAGGGAATACACGCTAGCTCTTGATTTTATTGTATCGGCCTCGCACAATGCCATGGCATTTTTGATTAGAGGTCAAGCCATTGACTAACACCGAGCAAGCTAAACAACCCTTCTTTCTTTCTCTTCGCCAAGCCCTAAGTGTCTACGCCGAAAAACGTGTCGCAATTTTGTTCTTATTGGGGTTTTCAGCTGGCTTACCGATTTTACTGGTCTTTGGTACCTTATCATTTTGGTTACGCGAAGCCGGTGTTGATCGCACCCTGATTGGCTATGCTAGCTGGGCAGGCTTAGCCTATGGCTTTAAATGGGTTTGGGCTCCGATAGTCGATCGCTTACCGCTGCCATTATTAGCCAAATTATTGGGGCGTAGGCGCAGTTGGTTGCTTTTATCTCAGTTACTTATCATGGCTGCTATTACTGGCATTGCATTGACCGACCCGCTAGAAAACCTGGGTCTATTTATCGCTTTTGCCGTCTTGGTTGCCTTTGGCTCTGCCACCCAAGATATTGTTATTGATGCTTATCGTATCGAATCAGCACCAGAAAAATATCAAGCCGCGATGTCGGCAGCCTATTTAACCGGCTATCGCCTCGCCATGATCGTCGCGGGTGCCGGAGCGCTCACGCTGGCAGCATTCTATGCGGCTGATTTACAAGGCTATAGCCGCGAAGCATGGCGCTTTTCTTATTTGATCATGATGCTGTTAATGCTCGTGGGGGTGATCACTTGCTTATTCTGTCATGAACCTCAAGTGGACTTAAGCTCTGCGAATCAAGAACAAGCTCAATTGAAGCAAACCTTAGCTGAAAATGGAATGCCCAAGCCATTGGCTGGGATAGTTGCTTGGTTAAAGATATCTGTGATCAACCCTTTTGCTGATTTCTTCGTACGTTATCGCTGGCAAGCCTTACTCATTTTGGCCTTAGTCGCCACTTATCGTATTTCAGACATCGTCATGGGGATCATGGCCAACCCATTCTATGTGGATATGCAATTCAGCAAAGAGCAAATTGCAGCGGTTACCAAAGTGTTTGGTGTGATCATGACGCTAGTAGGAGCAGGTATTGGCGGTATCTTGATCCACCGCTTTGGCACCATGAAAATTTTATTCCTGGGAGCCTTACTAGCTGCAACCACTAACTTAACCTTCGCATTATTGGCTCTAACCCAGTCTCAGCCAACCCTATTGCAAACTGAAATGACTTGGTTTGATCAAGTTTGGCACCTAGAAGTAACCAACTTTCACTTATTGATTGCGGTTATCTCACTGGATAATTTAAGTGGCGGTATCGCTATCTCGGCATTTATAACCTACCTGTCTAGCTTAACTAACCGAGCTTTTTCAGCGACTCAATATGCGCTATTTAGCTCGGTGATGACCTTACTGCCTAAATTCATCGCCGGTTTTTCGGGCAAATACGTCGATAACTTTGGTTATTTCAATTTCTTTATTGCTTCCGCCGCCATTGGCATTCCGGTGTTACTTTTGATCATCTTGATAGCCCGATATGCCCCCACAACTTCATTAGAAGCAACGCCCGATGAATCTAATCAATAGCATCTTTATTTCGTTGCTGGATCCGCTCAGGTGCGCTGATGCAGAGCCCTCATTCAAACAGAGCACAAAGAACAATTTGCATAAAATGTCATTAATACAGTAAGTAAAAAGAATTTATATACCTAAATCTCGCCCTAATTTTTCTGTTTAGAACTTCCAGTTATAAAAAATGACGTAATTATCCAAAGAAAATGACTCTTTTTTCGCTTATTTAGTGGATTGAACCGGCCATTTTCTCTAGGATGGCGGATAAATGTTGTAAAATAACACCTTTATTGAAAACTAAGCTAAGCCACTGAATCATGATCCAGATCCAGCCTTGTTAATTCGTTATCAGTAAAATGTGCACAAAACTTAATAACTCAGGGAATAACTATGCAGATAGGTGTACCAAAAGAGCTGTTAGAAAATGAAACTCGTGTTGCCGCAACGCCAAAAACCGTTGAGCAACTATTAAAACTCGGATTTTCAGTTTCTATTGAGGCAAGCGCTGGTGAAAAAGCCAGCTTTAATGATCAAGACTATGTTGACGCGGGCGCGACGCTAGCAACCGACGCTAACGCCATTTGGCAATCAGACATTATCTTTAAGGTGAATGCTCCAACCTTTGATGAAATTGATTTAATCAAAGAAGGCGCGACCTTAATCAGCTTCATTTGGCCTGCACAAAACGAAGAGTTAATGGCAAAGCTAAGCAGTAAGAATATTAACGTTCTTGCTATGGATGCAGTGCCACGTATTTCTCGTGCACAAGCACTTGACGCATTAAGCTCAATGGCCAATATCGCCGGTTACCGCGCGGTGATTGAAGCCGCCAACCAATTTGGTCGTTTCTTTACCGGCCAAATCACGGCTGCAGGTAAAGTGCCACCGGCTAAAGTATTAGTTGTGGGTGCAGGTGTTGCAGGTCTAGCCGCTATCGGCGCTGCGGGTAGCTTAGGTGCTATCGTACGCGCAACAGATACCCGCCCTGAAGTGGCAGAGCAAATCGAGTCGATGGGCGCAGAGTTTTTGATGCCCGATTACGAAGAAGACGGCTCAAGCTCAGATGGCTACGCTAAGGTAATGAGTGAAGGCTATCTAAAAGCGCAAGCCGAAATGATCGCCGAGCAAGCCAAAGACGTTGACATCATTATTACTACGGCACTTATCCCTGGCCGCCCTGCTCCGCTTATCATTACTGAAGAAATGGTTCAGTCAATGAAAACCGGTAGCGTGATTGTGGATCTAGCCGCGCAAACCGGTGGTAACTGTGCTTACACCGAACACGGTAAAATTGTCGAAGTAAACGGCGTTAAAATCGTCGGTTACAGCGACCTCCCAGGCCGCCTACCAACACAATCAAGCCAACTTTACGGCACTAACCTAGTTAACTTAATGAAGTTACTGTGTAAAGAAAAAGACGGCAACATCAACATCGACTTTGAAGATGAAGTGATCCGTGGCACCACAGTAGTCAAAGAAGGCGAAATCAGCTGGCCACCACCTGCCATTAAGGTCAGTGCTGCTCCAGCGCAACCAAAAGCAGAGCCTGCACCTGTGGTTGAAGCTAAGCCGGCTAACCCTTGGTTAAAACCTGTTATTGCTGGCCTTGGCGCATTGGCATTCTTCTGGGTAGCCGACAGCGTACCAAGCAGCTTCCTATCTCACTTCACCGTATTTGTACTGGCCTGTGTGGTGGGTTACGGGGTGGTATGGAATGTTAGCCACTCGCTGCACACACCGCTAATGAGTGTAACCAACGCTATCTCTGGCATTATCGTTATCGGTGCGCTACTGCAAGTAGGCAGTGAAAATGGCTTTGCTAGCTTCTTGGCCTTTATCGGCGTGCTGATAGCCACTATTAACATAGTGGGCGGCTTTACTGTAACTCAGCGCATGCTGAAAATGTTTACTAAAGACTAAGGGGATATTCAATGTCAGCAGGAATTATGACAGCCGCTTATATCATAGCCGCTATCCTATTTATCCTTAGCCTTAATGGCTTAAGCAAACAAGAAACGGCCAGACGAGGTAATACTTACGGCATTATCGGTATGGCCATTGCGATTTTCGCCACCGTATTTAGCGATGGCGTCTCGGGTCTAGCTTGGATCATCTTAGCCATGCTTATCGGTGGTGCCATTGGTGTGCACAAGGCCAAAAAAGTTGAAATGACTGAAATGCCTGAGCTTATCGCGGTACTACACTCGTTTGTAGGTATGGCTGCGGTACTTATCGGTTTCAACTCATTCATCGTACCACCTGAAGTGGTACCAGGCCCAGATGCTCATGCCGAGCACATGATCCACTTGGTTGAGGTATTTTTAGGTATCTTTATCGGTGCCGTAACCTTTACCGGTTCGATTGTTGCCTACGGTAAATTAAGCGGTAAATTTAAAAGTGCTCCGCTTAACCTACCCGCGAAAAACTGGCTTAACGTAGCGGCACTAGGTAGCAGCACCTTATTGCTACTGATGTTCGTTAACGCTGAAAACGGCAGCATGTTTGCGCTACTTCTAATGACGCTTATTGCTTTTGCTTTCGGCGTACACTTAGTTGCCTCAATCGGCGGCGCGGATATGCCAGTGGTAGTGTCTATGCTTAACTCTTACTCAGGTTGGGCCGCTGCAGCAACCGGTTTCATGCTATCAAATGACCTATTGATCATCACAGGTGCACTAGTAGGCTCAAGTGGTGCAATTCTGTCTTACATCATGTGTAAGGCAATGAACCGCTCGTTTATCAGCGTTATCTTAGGTGGCTTTGGTTCTGAAGGCGGCACTGTAGCCAGTGATGCTGAGCACGGCGAGCACACCGAAGTGCAAGCCGAAGAAGTAGCAGAAATGCTACGCAATAGCCGCAGTGTGATCATTGTACCGGGTTACGGTATGGCAGTAGCGCAAGCGCAATACCCTGTTGCTGATATCACTCGTAAACTACGTGATAAGGGCGTGAATGTACGTTTTGGTATTCACCCAGTTGCGGGTCGCTTACCTGGCCACATGAACGTACTGTTAGCTGAAGCCAAAGTACCATACGATATAGTGCTAGAAATGGACGAAATCAATGATGATTTCTCTGATACAGACACAGTACTGGTTATCGGTGCTAACGATACCGTAAACCCAGCTGCGAAAGAGCCAGGCTCACCGATTGCGGGCATGCCAGTACTTGAAGTTTGGGAAGCGAAAAACGTAGTGGTATTTAAACGCTCAATGGCATCTGGTTATGCTGGCGTACAAAACCCACTGTTCTTCAAAGAAAACACCTCTATGCTGTTTGGTGATGCAAAAGCGTCGGTAGATAACATCCTACACGCACTGTAAACATCTGTCCCTTTGATGAATCAAGCCAGCTCATTGAGCTGGCTTTTTTATTTCCCTTACGCAGAGATGCCTGAGTAGTGCAACAATCCGTTAAGTGTGATCAGATGGGGTGTATTTTATTTGATAAAAAATAACATATAGTACCGGAACCACTATCAAGGTTAAGATGGTGGCGAAGCCCAATCCAGCGATAATAGTGATGGCCATTGAGCCAAAAAAAGCATCAAATACGAGTGGGATCATGCCAAGCATGGTCGTTAACGCCGCCATACTCACGGGTCTAACCCTCGACATAGCGCTATCAAACACCGCCTGATATTTCTCCTTGCCCGACGCTAACTCAATATTTATCTGATCGAGCAGCACAATACCATTTTTCAATATCATCCCGCTTAGGCTTAATAAACCTAAAAAAGCAGTAAAGCTAAAAGGCATGTTCGTTGCTAATAAACCAAACGACACACCAATAATGGCTAGCGGAACGGTTAACCAAATCACTATGGGTTTGCGCACCGAATTAAACAAAAACATAGTGATAATAAACATCAGTAAGTAGCCCATGGGCAAAGAGCCAAATAAGGCATCTTGAGCTTCTTTGGACGATTCATACTCCCCTCCCCAAGTGATGCTATACCCTAGCGGCAATTCAATCTTTTCAACCAAAGGTCGAATTCGTTTAAACAAGGTATCGGGCGTTTCTTCACCCAATACATCATGGTCGGCAAGCACGGTTAGGGTTCGCTTTCTGTCTTTACGTAAGATAAGCGAGTCATGTGGCTGTAATTCTACGCCATCCAAAATTTGCTCAACGGGGACATAACCTTGGATTGCAGGACTCCAAATTCTTACATTCTGCAACGATTCAAAGTTATTTCTTTCGTCTTCAGTAAGCCTTGCAATAATAGGTAGCAGATCAGTGCCATCTCGCATCAGACCAATCGCTGAGCCGCCAAAGGACAGCTGCAATGTATCGGCAAGATCTTGTTGTGAAATCCCTAACCGCTTAGCCTTAGCTTCGTTAAATAATGGCACTATCCTATCGACTGGCTGACGCCAGTCATGACGTACATTGCGCGTACCGGGATCGGCATTAAGTACTCGTTCCACCTCTTGGGCAATGTCTCGTAATACTTGCGGATCAGGCCCGCTAATTCGAGCTTCTATTTTTGAGGCTGGCGAAGGACCGAATTCCATTAACTTAAAATGAAACTCAGGGATGGGGAACTCGGCGGCGAGTTTTTCATCCAATTGACGCAGCAACTCGAACATGACGTCACGATTTTCTGTCCTGACTTGCAACTGACTATAAGCTTGATAAGACTTTTGCGGCTCATAAGTTAATGCAAACCGCTGAAGACCTTGGCCAATTGAAGTCGACACAAAGGTGACGTTATCTTGCTTTGCGAGATAACGACTTACCTGCTCGGTTTTTGCAATTGTCGATCTGATGTCTGTCCCTTCAGGCATCCACAAGTCGATATAGAACATAGGTGTATTAGAAGGTGGAAAGAAGCTTTGCTTAACCGCACCAAAACCCACAACGGCAAAAGCTAATAATCCAATTAAAGCCGCGACGGTTAGCCACCTCAATTTCATCGCCCAGGTCAAAATGGCGCCAAAGACCACAAATAACGCGCCTTTATAAGGGTCGCTGTCTGCGTCGGGCACTTCTTCCTTGAGTAATAGACTAGCTAAAAACGGCGTCAGGGTCAGTGCGGTCACCCAGCTGAGAAACAAAGAATAACAAAGTACCCAAAATAGCGAACCCATGAATTCGCCCGACGCATCTTGCGACAATCCGATGGGCGCAAATGCCGTTATCGCTATGATGGTGGCCCCAAGTAAAGGCCATTGCGTCTGCTTAACGATGTCAACCGAGGCTTGTAAACGTGTTCGACCTTTTTTCAGGCCAACTAAGATGCCTTCAACAACCACGATGGCATTATCAACCAACATACCTAAGGCAATAATCAATGCGCCAAGGGAGATACGGTGCAGCTCTACCTTGTTGTATTCCATCAAAATAAAGGTACCAAAAACCGTTAGTAGCAAGACAATACCGATGATCAAGCCACTTCTTACGCCCATGGCGAATAGTAATACCACCAGCACAATCGCCACCGCCTCGGCTAGGCTGATAACAAAATCGTTAACAGACTTTTCAACTTCGGCAGACTGATTATAGAAGTAGTCAATGTTTAGTCCCATTGGCTTGATTGATGCTAAGGCTTGCAGCTTTTCTTCAATCTTTTTCCCCACATCAACCACATTCACACCAGCTGCAAAAGAGACGGCAACGTTAATGGCGGGCTGACCATCAAATGTCACTAAGTGGATCGGCTTTTCAGCAATGCCTCGGCTAATGGTGGCCACGTCTTTTAAGTAAATTAAGTTACCTGTGTGGCGGCCGTGGATAATCAGGTTTTCTAAAGCTGTAACACTACTCATATCAACGTCAGGCTTAATCGTCATGGATTTACCATTGATCATGACCTCGCCAGAGGGCTCCACACTATTTTGCTGGTTGATCATCCCCGCTATTTGAGCCATGTCTAAATTGAGAGAAGCGAGTTTATCAAGTGACATTTCAACATGAATTTCTTCTTGTTGAGTGCCGGCAATATCTACCTTACCGACCCCGTCAATCAATTCGACTTCACGCCTAAGTTGCTTCGCGTAGCGCTCCAGTTCAATTAACGAAAAATCTTTACCTGTTAGCATCAGCATGATGCCATAGACATCGCCAAAGTCGTCCATGATTTGGATATCTCCCACTCCCGGAGGTAGAGCTGGGCTGATGTCATTAATCTTACGTCGCATTTCATCCCAGATTTGCGGTAACTCATCGGGCCCGTGAGACATGCCCATGGTGACCATAATTTGAGACAGACCGTTACTGGAAATAGATGTAATCTTATCTATGTATGGAAGCTTTCTTATTTCTTTTTCAAGAGGGTAAGTCAGCTCTTCTTCAACTTCATGGGCCATTGCCCCAGGGTAAGGCGTGATGACCATGGCATCTTTAATGGTGAAAGCAGGATCTTCTAACCGTCCCAATTCTAAAAAGGATATTGCGCCTCCTGCGGCAAGCAGCACAATAAACATCCAACTGATTACTTTGTTTTTGATTGAGTATTCTGCGATGTTCATTGAAAGTCTCCTACCACTGCCTGGCCTTCGGACAACTTACGCAAACTAGAGTTAGCAAGGATCGCTCCTTGGTTGATAGGCGCCTTAATCAAGATCCCCGAAGCACGAATAGCAACCAGCTCAACGGGAACTGCATGTGTAGCCTGTTCATTAACTTGCCAAACGTGGTAAGCCCCAGCACGCACATCCAAAACCGTTGCTGGAACCAAGAAGGTATTCGTCGACAGCGAATTTTCAACTAAAGTAACATAGGCTTTTGTACCAGGTGGTACTGGGCTCTCTGGCGCATCTGCCGTTAGCCATAGTTTGTAGTTTTTACTTTGTGGATCGGGTTGATACGTGTGCTGTAAATATCGCATTGTAATTTTTTGCTCGCTCTTTCCTTGGTCTAACACGACCTGGTATTCCTTGTGTTTAAAATCCTCGCCGAACTGTGTCAGTAAGCTATCACTCACGGTTAATTCAACATCTAACCTATCATCACGATAAATGGTTAACACTGGTTCACCGGGCGATACAAACTCGCGCTCTTCCACATGAGCTTTTGCTATCACACCGTTAACTGGGGCATACAGATAGGTATATGAAAGCTGCCTTTTCGCAAGTTGTTTACTGGTTTTACGCAGCGCAAAATTGGCTTTGGCATGATCAAGCTCCGCATCAGAAACCATGGCTTTTTTATATAGCTCTTGAGTACGAATCAATTGACTCTGTGCCAATCTCAGGTTGGCTTTAATCTCATTAAGTTGATGGACCTTCTTGGTATCATCTAAACGGGCAAGCACTTCGCCCGCTTTGATTTGTACACCTTCTTCAACAAATATTGCTTCAATTCGACCTTCTATCCGAAAGGACAAAAATGTTTGATCTGCCCCGACGACTAAGCCAGGAACTTGCCGCGCTAGGGCATGCTCAGCCGACTTAACTTGAAATGTTTCAATCCATATCGGCGGCTTTTCACGGTGGCTAATCTCAGGTGTACAAGCAAAAAGGCTCAACAAGCACACAACCATGCTTAAGTTTTTCATTTAGATCCCCCTCTCTTGCAGCCAAGGGCGAATCGCCTGCCCATGCTTGAGCTGAGTATTGCCTGCAACCACCACTAAATCCCCGTTTGCCAGTCCCTGAATAACATTTCCCGCTTGGTCTAAGGTGACATCAGTTAAAACAGCAGCCTCGCTCACTGGGTCATATACAAAAACTCTGGCTTTTTGCCCTTGTTTAGATACCCAAGCCGATTCATGTAATTGATAAGAGGTTAAGGTTTGTGGCTGAGGTAGCAGGATTTCAGCACTCATACCTGGGAGCCAGCTATGTTTATCCAATGAATCAGAGACAAGAGTTAATGCATAAGAGTTTGTCTCTTCATCTGGTTGACTAGTCATTTCTTTAAACTTGGCTTCATACCTGACGGATGGGCTGCCTGCTAATTGCATTTCATATCGCCCCTGTAACAGTCCATCTGAGTGAAACTGGTTGTAGAGTTCCACAGGCAGTAAAGCTTTGACTTCAGCAATATTGGGATTAGCTAATGACACTATGGTTTGGCCAGCTGCGACAACTTGAAAACTGTCTGCCAATTTGGCTGCAATGATTCCGTCAAAATCTGCGTAAATTTTGGTGTTGTTTAAGTCACTTTGAGCAACACTCAATGATGCTTTCGCGGAATCATAACTCGAGAGTTCATGCTCGTATGAATCTTTACTAATCAAAGCTTGTTTATAGAGACGCTTTACACGTTCGAAATTGGCCTTTGCTAGCTTAAATTCCGCTTTTTTTATCTCAAGCAACAAACGGTGATCTTCGCCATCGAGCTCAGCAATTAAGTCTCCTTGCTTAACCTCTTGTCCTATCGAGACATGAAGCTTCTCCATAAAGCCACCGACTTGAAATGACAGATCAGCTCGGTCACCCGCATCTAAGTAACCTATCAGCTTAACCGGCGCATTCACTGCTAAGGCATTCACTTCTAATACTTTTACAGGTTGAACTTGAACATTCTTAGCTACCGTGCCGGACTTAGCTTGCTCACAACCAACCGCAAGTAAAGATAGGCCTAACACAGCAATACAGCTGCATATATGTGCAGAAACAGGTCTCATTATATTCCCCCAAAAATTAACTATCCACCTGTACAATATAATAAACACTCCATAACGATCAATATATTTTCCAGTTGTACAATAAAGTAAATAGGGTAATATCAAACTGAAAAAATCTGTTAAGAACTAATCTGTGTAAATCTGTGCAAAAACGAAGAGCTTTATGAATCAAAGAAGACAAGGGCGTAGAAGCGCTGAAGATGCCAAAAAAACGCGAATAATCATCCTGCAAACAGCAGCAAATATGTTCTGTGAACTAGGCTTTGAGAGAGTGTCACTGCGAAATATCAGTGAAAAGGCCGGCGTGTCTCATAGCCTGATCCGTCACCACTTTGGTAGTAAAGAACAGATTTGGTACGCCATTAGTGAGGGTTTAGATGCGTATATAAAGAAATATATGCTTGAGGTTATTAGCCATTTTCCTAAGGGCCAATCAGCTAACCTAACGCTGTATTTATTTGTCGTGAGAATGCATGCCATGCTCCTTGAATTTAAACAACCCATACAGTTGATGGCGGATGCGATGCGCCAAGAAAGTGAGTTATATGATTATTTTCTCGATGACTCGGGTGAGATAGACAATTTAGTTAATGGCTTAACAGACCAATTTAATCTCGCGAATCCTGAGAACCAGGTGAAAGCGTGGGAAATCAAATGGCAGCTAATTATGTCTGCACACGCTGCAGCAAGTATGGCCCCTTTTATGATAGAAACTTGGCGCAGTGAAACAGCGGATCCTGAGCAATGTTTACTGTTGCACTGGGAGCTTTTTAACAAACAAATGGCAGCCACCTTTAGAATTGATGACAGCGACATGCTTCACCCCAGCAAGGTTTCCGACTTGGTCTACCATGTTCCATGCGAGTGGGGAGAGTGTAACCTGATACTGAATAATAGCTCGGCTGAAACCTGAGCATTATTGGGCACGGGTTTCAATTTTTGGTTTTTGCTACATGGTACTTTTAGTATCAAACGGCTTTTGTTTCATCGTGCTTGGGGATACACCAAAATGCTTCTTAAACCGATTGGAAAAGTTGGCAACATCGGAATACCCCAGCGCCAAGGCCACTTGGCCTACCCCCCAACGCTGCGTAACCAGCAAGTGTTTCGCTCGCGCCATTTTGATTTGAAATAAGTACTGCTTGGGGCTCATTTTTAAATGTTGTATACATAAACGGAAAAAGTGCGGCTCAGAATAATGCAGCTTGTCGGCCAGCTCACTAACCGACCAGGGGTGATGTAATTGCTGCTCTACTTGGTTAAATAAGTGACGCAACTTAATTTCGATACCACTTTGCTGGCCTTGCTTAAATAAAGATTTATGTGCAAGTTGTAATAACATATCTAAACAGTTGACCGCTAAGCCGGACTGATCACTGCCTAACTTGGCTTCCGAAAAGTACATATTCATGGCATGAAAAATGGCTTGAGCGTGTTCGCAATAACTCACTTCAGGCTCACCATTGGCTAGCCCTTGCCACTGCTCGTTGTTTTCTAAAATCAGCCAAGCCACTTGCCACTCAATAGCATCAAGCTGAAAACCATGAATAGTGCCCGCTGGCAGCAAGGTTAAAGTGTCGGCCTCAATCACCTTCTCAGCATTAGGCGTTAACATCTTTCCCTGGCCTTTGATGCTATACAACAACACATGGAAATTGGGCCGAGTTCGACGCACTAGAAAATGCTCTCGCGCTAAGCTCGTACCACACAATATAATCCCCTGATCTTGTAGGTATTTAGCTTCTTCTGGACCAAAAAATACTTCTTGGCAGGCATCCGCCGCCTCACAACAGTCTTGCCAAAAATCCATAAAGTTAACAAATGATAGTTTAGAACAACATGTTGCGAGTTTACACTATGCTAACAATTGGCAAAAGCAGTTATAGTTACTGGGTCTTATAAATCAACACCTGATCGAATCTTTTCGGTTTCCCGTTGAACCATGAGGAAGCAGGATGAGGAACAAGATAGCAACCGCCACCCACCCCGACTTCTTAGCGAAGTTATGGCAACTGGCACTGCCTATCTCATTGCAATCATTCTTGTTTTCTTTGCTAGGCTTGGTCGATATCTTAATGGTCGGTCAGCTTGGTGAGGCCGAAGTTGCCGCGGTTGGACTGGGAAACCGAGTCTTTTTTTTCAATCTTCTGATCATTTTCGGTTTATCCGGTGGCGTGAGTGTCCTCGCCGCACAGTATTATGGTAAAGGTGAAGTCTCTGGCGTTCGTCGCTGCTTAGTGTTGGCGCTGCTTTGCGCTGTCGCGATATCGCTGCCATTCGCTATTTTTTATACCTCTGATCCAGAGCAAATTATCGGTTTTGCCAGTGACGCTCCAGCCTTGATTGAATTGGGCTCAGTGTATTTAAAAATTACTGGGGCAACCATTTTATTTACCGCAATCGTTGTCCCTATCGAAGCGGCGTTAAGGGCCGTGGGGGATGCTAAAACCCCAACCAACATTGGCATCCTAGCGATTATTCTCAATGTGTTTTTAAACTGGGTGCTGATTTTTGGCCACTTAGGTTTTGATGCCATGGGCGTAGAAGGCAGCGCTTGGGGTACTACCCTATCCCGATTATTTCAAACCTTACTGCTTATCGCGTACGTGCTACGAAAACGACGCTTGATAGTGATCACTAAACCCGATATCTATCAGGCTCTACATACTAAAGAAATCAAACGTTTTGCCTTAATCGCGGTTCCTTTGCTGATCCATGACGGTTTTTGGGCATTTGGCGTGTTGGTTTACAGTTTTATTTTTGCTCGTATTGGCGTGGATGAGCTCGCGGTTATGAGTATGCTGGCCTCTGTTGAGGGCAGTATTTTTGCCTTGTTTGTTGGTTTTGCAGTAGCCTGCTCAACCATGTTGGGCCATGAATTAGGTGCCGACAAATACGATCAAGCTTGGCAGCAGTCGTGGGTGTTTATTATTTTTAGTCCGATATTAGCCATTATAATGACGTTAGTGATTTTGCTGTTTAAAGATCAGATAGCCAGCATTTTCAGTGGCTTTGAAGGTGATACCCTAGAAAGTGCCATCAGCGTGTTAACCATCATGGCATTGGCTCTGAGCATCAAGGTGCTTAATATGGTTGGTATTATGGGGGTTTTACGCAGCGGCGGGGATGTTAACTACAGTATTTTTATCGACCTATTTTGCATGTGGTGCATTGGTATTCCACTGGCATTTGTCGCGGCTACCGTATGGGGCTGGCCGTTATATTTAGTCTATTTGTGCTCGCTCAGTGAGGAGATAGTGAAGGCCGTGATGGTTGTGTTTCGCGTTCACCGTAAACTTTGGTTAAAAAACTTGGTAACCGATCGTTGAAATCTAAAGCAGATAACAAATACCAAAGGATCTACCAAGTCGTCGCCTTGATCCCTTACGGACAAGTTGCCAGCTATGGCCAAGTTGCTGATTTAGCGGGTCTACCTAAACATGCTCGCTTGGTCAGTAAAGCGTTAAAACTGGCTCCTGAGCACTTAAACCTACCTTGGCATCGCGTCATTTCGAGCCAGCTTAACATCGCTTTTCCAGCAGCAACACCTATGTACTTAGCGCAAAAGCAGTGCCTGTTGGCAGAAGGGGTTACTTTTAAAGGTAACAAGGTGGCAGCGCAATACCGTTGGCAACCGGATTTATTCACCTTGTTACAGCAGTTAGAACATTAACAAAGCACAATTAGTTTTCGAGTATATAGCTTTTAATACTTGCCACCAGCTTGTCTATCATCCCTTTATTGACATCTAAATGCGTAACTAGACGTAGCACTTGTCCACCGGAAATTAAGATCCCTTGACTTTTTAAGGCTTCTGCAAGCTTATCGAAATTGACTTGAGCAGATTTAACAAACACCATATTGGTTTGCACCAACTCAGGCTTAACCACAAGCTCACCTATTTCAGCGAGTTGATTGGCTAAGTAGGCCGCATTATCATGATCTTCAGCCAGCCTAGCCACATTATGCGCTAGTGCATATTGACCAGCCGCAGCCAGCATGCCGGCCTGACGCATACCGCCACCGCAGGTTTTACGCCAGCGTCTAGCTTGCTCAATAAAGCCTTTACTGCCCAATAATAACGAGCCAACCGGGGCGCCAAGCCCCTTAGATAAACAGATTGAGGCCGAATCAAAGTACTGCACTAGCTCACTAATTGGCACATTTAATTTAACCGCAGCATTAAAGGCACGCGCACCATCTAAATGCATTCGCAAGTTATGCTCAAAGGCTAGCGCTTGCGTTGCTGCCATATACTCTTGGCTTAACACCTTACCATTAATGGTGTTTTCCAAAGAGATCAGTTTGGTTTTAACGAAGTGGATATCATCGGCTTTAATGGCAGAGCGAACCTTAGTTAAATCCATGCTGCCGTCACTCAAGTTTTCAATCGGTTGCGCTTGGACAGACCCCAGCACAGCCGCACCGCCTCCTTCATACAAATAATTGTGAGCTTGTTGACCACAAATATATTCATCGCCGCGACCACAATGAGTCATTAAGGCTAATAAGTTGGCTTGGGTTCCTGAAGGAGTGAACAAGGCGGCATCAAAGCCCAGTAAATCCGCTGCGTATTCCTGTAAGGCATTAACACTTGGATCATCTTGGTATACATCATCACCGACAGGAGCTGTGAGCATCGCTTGGCGCATCTGTGCGCATGGTTGGGTTACGGTATCACTTCTAAAGTCAATCATAAGCAGGCCTAGCTAGCGGAAAAGTTGGCAAAGTATAACCGAGTTACAAAGCGCAAAGAAAAGGAAGTGATGAAAAATTAGTTCCCGGTAAGATCGCGAAAAATATTGTCGGATGAAAATTGACTTAATGGGCTGAGAAAGCCGCTCAACTGGACTTCATGGGCGGTTTGATTGATACCCTGCCAAGCCACAGAGATGTCAATTTTTTTCGGATTAGTAGTGCCATCTAACAACTTTAATTCTTCCACTTCCCATTTCACTTCGTAGGTGTAAATACCATAGTGCTGTGGACTCTCATGACCACTGGCAATCGCTTCAAAGTCAGCAGGCGTTAAAAAGTCCTTAAAGTCTTCCATTTTTGCTTGCGCAAGCTCAAGCGCAACCAAGCGGGCTTCCGCTTGACTGCTTTTGAGAAACAAGTGTTTTTGCAATTTAACCGTCGCCATTACCGCCACGCTGATAATCAGCACGGAGATAAGTATTTCGACTAAGCTAAATCCTTGCGCTTTACGTTGCATATTATAACGACTAAGTCCATTTACTCGTTAAAGTCACGCCAGGTGCCTGGCACCCAGCCAAATCGACTGCCTCCACCACTACTACCCACCGCAGCTAAGGTTCGTAATACTTCAGCACTGTAGTCCACTACGATAGAGCCCGACGTCAACACCACACCGTGATCAACGCCATCAATTACCACCGCGCCCTTGACACTAATAGAGCCGCCAAATTTGGCATTGATTGACGCGTTGTTCTGCGTTTCTTTATTACTATTAACCACATACACTAAGCCGTTAACCGATGCCCCACCGCGAAAATCAGCATTACCATCGATAATGAGCGTCACCGCATCTGTGGTCAAACCTGCGTTATAACCAGCGCCATCAATGCCGCCAACATGAATAGGGCAATCGCCATAGATCCAAACTACTTTTTCGCCGTTACCACCGGGAGGAACCTCACAAACACCTAAGTCGTTTGGCTCCACAAAAATAATACCTTCTTCACCATCGGCTGCACGTTGAGCAACTTCATTACGCAAGGTGGCAAAATCACTTTCTTCAGCGCCAAGATACTCGCGTTTCAAACTTTCAGGAAAGCGAGGATCTGCCAGCGAGATATCATTGTTGGCAAAGGTTGCTTCTCCCCCTTTGCCATCAGGAAATCCCGCTAAGGTATCTGCGCTGTACCAACCTAATTCATTCTCAAGGGTTGCATCACCCGCTTCTAGGGTATTTTCAAACTTACTTAAATCAGCAAAGCCATCATTACTGTAACTAAACCAATTACCTGCCAATTGCAGTGCATGGAAGCTACTCCAATAGCTTAGCTCTTGATCCGAAAAAGCTTTCGGGTTGCTAGCTAAAGACACCGCGCCTTCGATTAACGTTTGAGTATTGGTGGTGATAGGCGCTAATGGAATGCTATTGCCACCATTGCTGACATTGCCAGAAAAATAAAATTCACGACTGACGGTAGCCTGAGCTTGACCATCACGGGAGCGGCCAGTGCTGATAACATTAAGCAATTTAGGATTTTTTGGGCTTTGCTTAACGACCACTTCAACTTGGTTTGAAGCGAAGAAATTAATAAACTTTTGCGTACCAGGGTGGGAGCTTGAGCCTATGTTGATCGTTAAAGGCTCATCACTGGTTTTATTCATTAAAGACATAGCTGCAGGCTGCTGCTTACCGCCCACATCAACCTTACCAAAAGCTAACCAAGTACCGGCATAGTCCAAACCAAGCTCAGCATTCGCATAAGCCTCTTTGTAACGATAATCATTACTAGATGAGCGTATTTCAAATAGCTTGTTCTTGGCGGTATAGAAACTAAATGCCGTAGCACTGAGCATGAGTAAGATGGTGATCAATAACGTCGCCATCCCCTCTTGTTTAAGTGAGGTAATAGGTTTGATCATACAGCTCCCGTTGTACTTCTCAATGAGCTTAATTTATTGATTAACACCGAGCTTCTCTACGGAAACCCTTTACTGGTAATAATCTTCAGTAACCTTGATTGCGTACTAATACGGTTTTATCCAACTCGACATATTTGTCGCGCTGAGAATCGATAGCCGCTTTCAGGTTAATAGTCACCGTACTCATCGTTGTATTTAGGCCCTCTGATGGTACGGTGCCAGTCTCACCTTTGGCATTAACTTGGGTTAAGGCAAAGCTGAGTTTTTCTACATATATGGTGTCGTTGGTTAAACGCGTCCAATTGTTTTGTGCCCCACAAGGGGATAAACCAGAGCGTATGTAGACACCACCCTGATAAAGTTTATATCCGATATATTCTTGCGCCGTTACTTCAGGATTATTAGCATCCATATCATAAGCAAATGTAATACAAGTGCTATCAGGGGAAACCGCTATCGCTGATGAGGCATTATTATATAAATTATGGCTAAAACTTGAGCTAAATGCTGCTGATGTGGCCCCGCTCCAATATCCCGCCCGACGAATGTCGCGCGACATGAGTTCAACCAAATTTTTCATTTCTAAGTTTAGCTTACCTAAGTTGATGATCTTGCTGTTATTCACCACGCTAGTGGTGTACAAGGAAATCATCATCGCCACCACTAACAAGCCAAGTACCATAGAGATCATCAGTTCAACTAAACTGAAACCTTGTTGCTGATGCTGATGGCGGCGAAACTTCATACTGGCAACCGCTTAACTACAACTGGCGTAATCAGATGAGCCCGCTGAAGTGCAGGTTTTAACATTTCCCATGGCATTCACTGTCACTTTAACTGTATCATTTTCATCGGTTTTTAATTTCACATCACCCGCTGCGCTAAGTGGCATGCCACGTACATTATCGAAAGTGATAGTGCTACTGGCCATGCTAGTAACGTCTAAATCAATCTTGCTAAATTCACCGCCGTCGATCACCACTAAACGTTTATCAGTGCCATTAACTAAGGTACAACTATCTGTCGCGCTAGCAGCAGATTTACAATTACAAGTATCCTTAGTACCAGATACTGTGGTTAAACCAGCACACCAAGCGCCATCATCACCATCTTTAAAGGTGACGGCTATCTGAGTGTTCGCTTTGATTGATTCACTTTTTGCGTAGGTAAGTAATGAATAAAGGGATTCTGTTGCCCCCCGTAGCTCATTTTTTTTAAATAAACTGCTGTAAGAGCCCACGCCTATGCTTAATAAGATAGCAAGCACGGCAACGGCTATAAGCAGTTCCATTAAGGTAAAGCCCTGAATCTTAACTGGCTTAATTATCATCCATGACCTCATAAATTGTGATGTAGCACACTTCTAAAAATATTCCAGCAAATTTTATCACGTGCAATTTTTGACCACAATCAGCCCTACACCGCAGATCCCTAATAGGTGATGTAGATACCAAATTGGCATATACTGCTGTCATATTCTATGCATTTGACTTTATTAACAATAAAATCGGCATATCATATTTGGGTATATTAATAATGTGATTAAACACAAGGATTAAAATTAATGACAAAAATATATAAAACGGCAGGCTTCACCTTAATGGAAGTGATGATAGTCGTCGCCATCATCGGCATCTTGGCCAGCATAGCCTACCCTTCATACCAAGACTATGTGAAAAAATCCCGTCGCGCTGATGCCCAAGCGCACCTAATGAAAGCCGCCCTTGAGCAAGAGTCTTGGCGTATAACCAATGCGACTTATGCAGGAAACTTTGCCTCTTTAGCCTTAGCTACCAGTAATGCTTATTACTCTTTTAGTGTCGTCTCAAACGCTGCAAGCACATATACCCTAAAAGCAACCGCGACAACAGGTAAAGGACAAGATACTGATAAAGTAGGCTCAACAACTTGTACGCCATTAACCTTAAATCAAGCGGATGCCAAAACCCCCAGCGACTGTTGGTAAAATTTACAATGGGCCCCCCCCCAAACAATAAAGGCGCCAATTTGGCGCCTTTATTGTTTGTTAGCGAGCAGATTAAAGCTGAGTGTTCCACTCTTGCTTAGTGAGCATCTGCAGGGGTTTATTTTGTTGATGCTGATAAACCACATTGTAGGCTAATACACTTTGCACATAACCCCGCGTTTCGCGAAACGGGATCACTTCAACCCATACATCCGCAGCCAAACCAGGACTTTGCGCACGCCAACGCTTAACGCGATTTGGACCGGCATTGTAAGCCGCACTGGCCAGAATACGATTGCCGTTATAATCATCTAACAACCCTTTGATATAGGCACTGCCTAAACGCACGTTAACCTCAGGATCATACAAGCTAGATACCCCTTGATAGGGCACACCTATTTTCTTAGCGGTATACTTAGCCGTGGCTGGCATCAGCTGCATCAAGCCACGAGCGCCAACTGGCGATTGTGCTTCAACATGAAACGCACTTTCTTGACGCGCTAAAGCAAACAAATAGCTGCTGTCAACATTGCGCTCTTTGGCATACTTGTTAAAGGTCGCTGACGCCATTTGCGGGAAACGCTGCTCAACCAAATCCCAGCTCTTAGTTTCAATACTGGCTAGCACGGCAAAATGAAGCCAGCCTTGCTCTAGCGCATACTGGCCTAATTGATCCACAATTGGCTTAGGTTGACGACTAATCAAATGGCCCCATTCTGTACGCGCAATGCCATCCGCGCCGTGGTAAAACAATTCTTCAATTCGCTTCAAAACCGGCATTTGTTGAGCTATTTTCTGCTTGTCTAAGGTCACCGTTTGAATATTTAGGCTGTAAGGCACGCCTAAACGCTGCGCCGACATAAAACCGTAAAAGCTACGCTCTTTGGCTACTTCGGCAAAATACACATTTGCGGCTTTGTCTCTGCCTGCTTTTTGATTGAGTCTAGCCTGCCAATACTTCCAACGCTCATGTTGTTTAGCTTGCTCTGGTAAATGGTCAATCCACTTTAATGCGGTTTGCCACTGCTCTCTCGCTAGCGCATAACGAATACGCTGCTCAATGACATCCGCTTCACGCCATTGCGCCAATTGCTTATCAGCCCATTTTAGTTTGCCATCTAACTGACGGTACATAACGTATTGGATAAGCTTTAACTCAACTTTACGTTGCTGCGTTTCACTCAGTGCCGCTTTGGTTTGATAATATTGGTACGCTTTTAAGGCATTGGCTGGCGATTTGGGGATCAGCTTAAGCAAGCCTAACGCAATAATCTCATTGTTGTCGATGGTAATTGAGCTGTAATTTTCATACTTCAATAGTTGCTCGGGTTTGCTATAAGTCGCAGTTAACAGCTGCGCATCTTGCAAATAATGACCTTTTAAGCTCTTTTGCAAATAAGCCATCAATTTAGGCTGCTCAGCAGCAAAGGCTAGTAGCATACGCTCAAAAATAAGGGCTTGGCTTAGCTTACCCGCTTGCTGCCAGCTCGCAAATAGGGGGTCACAAGCATCGGGCAAAGAGCGCCCCGTTAACCACAACTCCTGCGCACCTTGCCAAGCTAGCTGATACTGACCAACTTGCGCCTGTGCATTGAAGTAATGACAACGTAAATGCAAATTTTTTGGTTCATTGGGATGCATAGCTAAGAAGCTACGCCATTTTTTTTGCTGCGCAAGTTTAAATAAATACTGTCGCTCTAATGTATTAGCTAAGTAAGAGTCTTGGTTTTGCGCCACAAATTGCTGTACTTTTTCAAGAGGAAGATAACCTAACTGCTGCTTTAAACCATTGTATTCAAGAAAAATGGCCAGAGGGTATTCAGTGCCAAGTTGATTTCTCAGTTGCTCTGCTTTGGTCCAATCTTTTTGTTTTTGCGCCGTTAATGCTTGCGAGTATAAGTTACGTTGCTCCGATAAAGAGCTAGCCATAGAGGAAAATGAGAAAAACAAAAGCAAACAAAAAATAGATTTACGCAAAAGTGACTCCTATTGGTTAAGAACTAATAAAATGCTGCCGACAACAACTGCCGAGTATAGTCAGATTTGGGCTGATTAAATAATGAATTTACCTCAGACTGTTCAATTAATTTCCCCCCTTTCATCACCATCACTCGATGACACATCGCCCTGATCACGGTCAAATCATGGCTGATAAACAAGTAACTCAAGCCGTATTTTGCTTGCAGTTGCTTCAACAGGTCAATAATTTGCTTTTGCACACTACGATCCAACGCAGACGTTGGCTCATCGAGCACAATCAATTTAGGCTGCAAAATCAAGGCGCGCGCAATTGCGATGCGCTGGCGTTGTCCGCCAGAAAACTCATGGGGATAACGACTCGCCGCCGAGGTATCTAAGCCTACCTCTTTTAGAACCTCATCTACCTTAGCCTGAACCTGCTCCGGCTTAAGCTGCTCATGCACTAATAGCCCTTCACTAATAATCTGCTGTACCGACATTCTCGGGCTTAAACTGCCAAAAGGATCTTGAAACACAATTTGCAGCTGCTTGCGCAAAGGAGCCAGTTGCTTCGATGTTTTAGCGCTAATTACATCGCCTAAAAAATCCACCTTACCTTGGCTTGAAATCAATCCCAATATCGCTTGCGCTAAGGTGCTTTTACCTGAGCCGCTTTCGCCAACGATGCCTAAAGTTTCCCCTTGATTAATATGTAAATCAATTCCATCAACGGCCTTAAAGTAAGACTGAGTACGGCCCAACCAACCGCCCTTATTGGCAAACCAAACCCGCATCTCATTGGCCGACAATAGCAGCTTGGGCTCGGCTAAGGGCGCCATTTCACCGCTGGGATTGGCCGCCAGTAAACTTTGGGTATAACTGTGTTTAGGCGTGGTAAATATTTCTGGTGTTTGCCCCTGCTCAACTAATTGCCCCCGTTGCATCACCACCACGTTATCGGCGTAATGACGAACTATGTTCAGATCATGGGTGATCAGTAATATCGCCATGCCAAGTTGACGTTGAAGCCTTTGCAAAAGCTCCAAAATTTGTTTTTGAATCGTTACATCAAGGGCCGTGGTTGGCTCATCGGCAATTAAAATATCGGGCTCATTGGCTAGCGCCATCGCTATCATTACCCGCTGACGCTGACCGCCCGATAGCTGATGGGGATAATGCTTTAAACGTCGCTCGGGCTCATCTATCCCCACTAGTTCGAGTAATTCTATGATTCGCCCTGTCGCTTGCTTGTAATTCCATCCTTTATGCAGCCACAATACTTCTGCGATTTGCTGACCTAAGGTATGCAGTGGGTTTAACGAGGTCATTGGCTCTTGAAAGATCATGCTAATTTGCTCACCTCGGATCTCGCGCATCTGCTCTTCACTCAGCGCCATCAGAGATTGTCCGTTAAGCAACACCTCTCCCGTTGCTTTAGCACCACCGGGAAGCAGCTGTAACAGTGACAACGCAGTAAGGGATTTGCCGCTGCCGCTTTCCCCCACCAAAGCAAGCGTTTGCCCTTTATTTAGGCTAAAGCTCACCTTATTCACTACCGCTTTATCGGCAAAATGAATACTCAGATCTGACACTGATAATAAGCTAGTTACTTGCTCCATACTCATTGGGCTCTCCTTGGATCAAAAGCATCGCGTGCAGCCTCACCGATAAATACCAACAACACCAAGATCACCGACAATGAGAAAAACGCCGTTAGTCCGAGCCAAGGCGCTTGTAAGTTAGCCTTACCTTGAGCCACCATTTCACCTAGTGACGCCGACCCCGGCGGTAAACCAAAACCAAGAAAATCCAACGCGGTTAAGGTGGTTAGCGCTCCGGTAAAGATATAAGGTAAAAACGTCATGGTGGCGATCATCGCATTAGGCAAAATATGTTTCGCCATAATGGCATTATCACCCACGCCAAGCGCCTGGGCGGCTTTAACATATTCAAGGTTACGGCCTCGTAAAAATTCAGCCCTCACCACACCGACCAAGCTAGACCAGCTAAACAGCAACATTAATCCCAGCAACCACCAAAAATTAGGCTGTACCACACTGGCCAGAATAATCAGCATAAACAGCATCGGCAGGCCTTCCCAAATCTCGATCAAGCGCTGACCCAATAAGTCTACCCAACCACCGTAATAGCCTTGAATTGCACCCGCTGTGATACCAATGATCGAGCTAGACAAGGTCAAGGCAAGGGCAAACAACACTGAAATACGAAAGCCATAAATCAACCGCGCCAATACATCGCGTCCCTGATCATCGGTACCCAACCAATTGACGCCATCGGGAGCCGAAGGGGCTGGCTCGGTCAGGGCATAGTTAATCGAATCGTATGAAAACGGGATAAGAGGCCAAAGCATCCAACCATCTTGATTGATTTTGCTCTGGATATAGGGGTCGCTAAAGTCGGTCCAAGTATCAAAGTCCCCCCCAAAAGTGGTCTCAGGATGGTCACTAAAAATCGGCATATACCAGTTTTGTTGATACGACACCAAAATAGGTTTGTCATTTGCAATCAGCTCCGCGAATAAGCTAAGTGCAAATAACACGATAAACACCCAAAGCGAATAGTAGCCGCGCTTGTTCGCTCGAAATTGCTGCCAGCGCCGCTGATTAATAGGATTTGTTTTAAAAGATTGCCATGCTTGCATTAACTGCGCCCCGCAAAGTTAATTCGAGGATCGATGAGGGTGTATGAGATGTCGGTGATTAATTTAAGCAACAACCCGACTAAGGTGAAAATATAAAGGGAGCCAAAAATCACCGGATAATCGCGATTCACAACCGACTCAAAGCCAAGTAACCCTAATCCATCAAGGGAGAAAATCACCTCAATTAACATAGACCCAGTTAAGAAAATGCCAATTAACGCCGCTGGCATCCCGGCGATCACCAGCAACATGGCATTACGGAAAATATGGCGATACAGCACCCGCTTTTCACTGCAGCCCTTGGCCTTAGCCGTCACCACGTATTGCTTGGCTATTTCATCTAAGAAGGCATTTTTGGTCAGCATGGTTAGGGCAGCAAAACTGCCGATCACCGAAGCCGTCACCGGTAAGGCTAAATGCCAAAAATAGTCGGCGACTTTACCCAGCAAACTTAGCTCAGCAAAATTATCCGAGGTTAACCCTCGCAATGGAAACCAGCTAAAATAAGTTCCCCCAGCAAAGACAACAATGAGAATAATGGCAAACAAAAACGCTGGGATCGCATAGCCAATAATCACCACGGTGCTACTCCAAACATCAAAGCGGGAATGATGGCTCGCGGCCTTTTTGATGCCTAACGGAATGGAAATAACATACACCAATAGCGTGGTCCAAAGCCCTAATGAGATAGACACAGGCATTTTTTCCAGGAGTAAATCCGTCACCTTAATGTCGCGGTAAAAACTGTCACCAAAATCAAAGCGCGCATAATTCCATAACATCACAAAATAGCGCTCTAAGATGGGCTTATCAAACCCGTATTGACGCTCTAATTGAGCGATAAACTCAGGATCTATGCCCTGTGCCCCGCGATACTTACTTTGCGAGGTTGCGTTAGCCAAGAGCTCACTGCCTTCACCCGTGCCCATACGATTGGTTGCATCGCCACCTAAGCCTTGTACCTTAGCAATGGCTTGCTCAACTGGACCGCCCGGTGCCACTTGGACGAGAAAAAAGTTAATCGTCATAATGCCAATCAAGGTTGGGATCATCAGTAATAATCGGCGAAAAATATAACTATGCATGTATTTCTCCGTAGCAACTGCTAACTGCAACGTATCTAAGACAACTATTCATCTTGGTCTGCTTCCTTTGCGCTTTTGTACCACCAAGTATCTAGGCCAATATCGTATGTGGGTTTCGTCTCAGGCTGAGCAAACTTATCCCAATAAGCGATGCGATGATAAGGGCTATACCATTGTGGAATAACAAAATGAAGTTGCCGCAAAACCCTATCTAAGGCTTGGGTGTGCAGCACCAAATCCTTACGGCTTTGCGCCGAAATTAAGCCATCCACTAACTTGTCGACAACCGGATCACATACCCCGGCGTAATTTCTTGAGCCCGGCGTCTTGGCCGCCTCACAGCTCCAGTATAAAGGCTGCTCATTGCCCGGAGAGCTAGATTGTCCCTGACGCAGAGTCGTAATATCAAAGTCAAAACTAGTAAGCCGATTAATATACTGGGAAATATCCACCAAACGGATTTCGGTGGCGATACCAATCCGGCTTAAATTACGCCGAAACGGCTGGATAATGCGCTCAAATCCCTTGTCATAAACTAAAAACTCAAAAGACAATTGCTGCCCCTTGGCATCCAGTAAACGCCCGCCTTTTAGCTCATAACCTGCCTCGGCCAATAGCGCAACCGCTTGGCGCATTTGCGCACGAATATTGCCATCACCTAAGGTTGGCTCAGGGCGATAAGCGGGTCCAAATACATCAGCAGGGAGTGAGTCTCGATAAGGCTCAAGGATCGCTAATTCCTCCTCGCTCGGCTCACCTTGAGCCGCCAGTTCAGAGTTGGCGAAAAAACTATCTCCTCGGGTATAAGCTTGATAAAAAAATTGCCGATTAAGCCACTCAAAATCAAACATCAACCCAATCGCCTCACGCACTTTGGGCGAGCTAAACTTGTCACGGCGTAAATTAAAGAAAAAGCCCTGCATACCCTGCGGGTTAGCATCACTTAACTGACGGCGAACTATCTGCTGTTGATCAAATACCTTACCCGTATAACCCGTGGCCCAGTTTTTAGCAGAATACTCCTGATGAAAATCAAATACCCCCGCTTTAAAGGCCTGAAAAGCCACGGTAGTATCGCGAAAGTAATCAAAGATCATCTCATCAAAATTATAACGCCCCACATTTACGTTTAGGTCTTTCGCCCAGTAATTTTCAACTCGGCGATAAACCACTTTTCTGCCAGCATCGAAAGACACGATTTGATAAGGCCCAGAGCCTAAGGGGATGACTAAACTCGATTTAGTGAAATCATGCTGCTGCCAAAAGTGCTTAGGTAAGATGGTCAACTGACCCAGAATGAGAGGCAACTCGCGGTTATCACCAGGTTTAAGATCAAAACGAACCTGATGTGAGTCTAGTGCAACGACCTGCTCTACCCCCGCATAATAGGATTTATAATGGGGAGCACCTTGCTCAAATAAGGTATTAAAGCTAAATACCACATCTTCACTGGTTATGGGGTGGCCATCGTGAAATCGCGCTTTGGGGTTAAGCCAAAATGTCACCGAACTGTAATCCGGCGCAACTGCAATGCCATTAGCAATTAAACCGTATTCAGTAAACGCCTCATCACTAGATTGCGTCATCAAGGTGTCATAAATTAGGCCTACCCCATCAGCCGGCGTCCCTTTTACGATAAACGGATTGAAGGAATCAAAGGTGCCCCGAGAGGCTCGCTTAAAGGCTCCGCCTTTTGGCGCATCAGGGTTAACATAATCAAAATGTTTAAAACCGGCGGGATATTTAACGTCGCCATGCATAGCAATAGCATGCTTTGCATCAGTTGGCAGCGGGTTTGCCGTTGAAGTAACTACGAATAGAAAATTTAACCCGATAAACCACCAATAAAAACGAAGTTTCCCCATCAAACTACAACCCCAAAACATGCTTAACATATTGAAAAAAAACGTACCTAGAGGGTAGCGGTAATTGTTAAATTCAACAAGAGCAAGCTATTTAAGCTTTTGGATTTTCTATGCCAATTTGCACGATAACTAAGGTCGAAAAGAGCAGCTAAGCAGGGTTATGAGCCGGGGCAAACGCATGAATGTCGTGATGTTTCTATATTCGAAATCTGTCGCAAGGATGAAGCAGTTACGTCCACAGCAATTATTGAAAGGCGATTTCACGGCGCTTCGTATAAGAATTATCAATTGGTTCTCTAGTTTGCTTACATTTCGTCCTCTCGCACACTCGCCCTGCAAACACCTTAACAAAAATCCTTAATCTGCTGCTTAGCGGTGTTTTGCATGCTTTTAACATGCTCTTTGTTAAACTTATTACCCTTCCATTCATAGTGACCACTGTTGATCATTTCGGTGCTAAAACGCAATTTACGCTTAGCCCCTTGACACAGCTCACGGCTGATCATGTCGGCAACATCTTGTTGCGAGTATTCTTTGTCGTGTTTGGTGTTTGAAGCGACTTTTGTAGCAATAGGATCGGTTTTGATGACATTGGTGGCCGCCACGTCAAACTGCTTAGCGTTGGCATCAATTTTAGGTGTTGAGCTGTAATGCACCGTCCCGTTTGCATCGGTCCAAGTATATATTTTTCCGGCTAAAACGGGCGTACTGAGCAAACTGGCTAGCAGCATTAAATACTTAAACTGCATGAAACTTTCCTTGTCACATTCACTAAGTCAAATGAAGCGACAAGTCTAACAGAAAACCAATAAAATCAAATAAAGATGAATAGACTTTGCGACAGAATGTCACAACAGCGACATCAACAGCCACTGTCGTGATAACTAGATAGTTTTTAGCCGTTTGACATATCGAACGATGGCGTCACCTGTGATGGGCTTGCTGGCTAAATAACCTTGATAAAAGTTACATTCTTGCTTTTGTAAAAACTCCAGCTGTTGTCTTGTCTCAGCACCTTCGGCAGTGACACTAAAGCCCATGTGTTTAGCCAGCGCCAATACCGCTTCAACAATGGCCATATCGCGGGTATCTCTTGGTATATCGCGGATAAATGATCTATCTATCTTAAGCTCATCGGCTGGTAAACGTTTTAAATACGACAAAGAAGAATAACCCGCACCAAAATCATCCACCGAAAAGCTGATACCTTTATCTTTTAGTAAGGTCATTTTACGAATGGTTTCTTCAGCATGGCCAAGAACCACAGACTCAGTGATCTCTAAATTGAGAAAACTCGGCTCCATGCCCGATATTCTTAAGGCTTCTTCCACTTGCTCGACAAAATCAGGATGGTGAAATTGTTTAGCACTGACATTCACGGCGATTTGAGGTATGTGAATATCTTGCTCAACCCAGCGCATATACTGCTTACATGACTCAACCAATACCCAGTAACCGATTTCGATAATCAAATCGCTTTCCTCGGCGATCGGAATAAACTCCACCGGACTGACCATCATTTTGCCTTCTGGTTGCCAGCGGATCAGCGCTTCAACACCAACGATTTCCCCTGTACTTACCATATGCTGGGGCTGATAGTGCAACAGTAATTCGTTTTTCTCTATCGCTGAGCGCAAAGCATTATGTATGGTCAAACGTTTATCGGCCTGTTTTTGCATGCCAATATCAAAGAACATTAAGGTTTTGCGTCCCGCTGATTTGGCTTGATACATGGCCGTATCGGCTTGTTTTAATAAATCGCTCGCACTTTGTTTTTTACCCGGGAATAAAGTAACCCCAACGCTGGCTCCTATGTGTAAGGTTTGCTCGCCATAGTGATATGGTGCAGACACAATTTGGATCAAACGTTCACCAACAATGTTGGCTTGCTGCTCGGCATGAGGCGGGTTTTCTGATAGATCAGGGAGTAATAAGACAAATTCATCGCCCCCTAAACGCGCTAAAATATCGTCATCTCGGATCATATTACGCAAGCGACTAGCCACCTGCTCTAAAATCCAATCGCCTGCGGCGTGACCTAATGAATCATTAATGGTTTTGAAATGATCAAGATCGATAAACAGTAAAGCGCCCACCATATTATTGGCTCGGGCTTGCTCAAAAGCATCAGACAAACTTTCAAGTAACATGCGCCGATTGGGTAAGCCAGTTAACTCATCATAATACGCTAAGTTTTCAATGCGTTTTTCGGCGGCTTTACGCTCCGACATATCTTCGAAACAAATCACGTAATGGGTCACATTACCGTCATCGTCACGCACCGAGGTAATGGTTTCCCATTGGGGATAAAGCTCACCGTTTTTACGCAAACGCCAACATTCACCGCTCCATTTCCCATCTTCATCTAACTTTTGCGATAAAGAGATATCTTGGTCACTTCGACGCTCACCATTTAAAATGCTGATATCTTGGCCAGCTACTTCATCAGCGCTATAACCAGTAATATCGGTAAAAGCATGGTTAACACGCAGAATCAGTGCATTAGGATCGGCGATAATAATACCTTCGTTGGTTTCAAAGGCCACCGCCGACAGCTTCATTTGCGCTTCGTCTTGTTTTCGCACTAATTCAGCCGAGGCGCGCACCGAAAAAGTAGTAAGCAAGGCTTTTACATTTTCATCATCAACAATGACATCGTCAGTCATTAACACCAGATAACCGATAATTTGTTCGCGAGCATTATGCAATGGCCAAGCGACATATCCTTCAACTTGCCAGTCAACAAATTCACCACAATCTGGGAAGTATTTCTTTACCTCTTTCTTAAATATCTGCGGACCGGCTTCAGCGACTCTCTCACAAGGTGAGCCCACAGTATAAAAAATCATACTTTGTTGCAGCTCGCCATCTTCAACCATGGCTAAGGTGCGCGCCGTGTAATCCGATTCAATTTCACACAACATGGCGCTACGCATTTTTAATGCCTTAGCTAACTCAGTAACTAAGGCATTAAAAAAACTTTGTCCTGTTTGTGCTGAAATCGCACTGGAAACCACATCAATTAACCCTTCACGTTGCAATCGCGCTTTTTCTTGTAGCCCGCGCTGCGCCATCTCCATCACTCGCGCAGCTAAGGCAGCAACTGATTTTAAAAACGCTTGTTCATCGATGCTCCACTGGCGCATCTTACCTGCGGCTTGACATAGAATGACCCCTTTAACCACCCCTTCGGCAACAATACTCGCCTGCATGCTAGAGCTGATATGCTCAGGCACTTCTAAACTTTGCGAGTGAGGGGCAAAGGCCATATCACTGGACACAATAATTTTGCTTTCGGTTACTGAGCTAAAAAAGGCAGGATGATCTTGACGTAATAGCACCTCTCCTAATTTGCCAAAGCCATCTCCTCGATACTCCACGCAGGTTAGGGATGTCACAGTATCATTGGCCATCCATAGACTAATGTGGCGTAATTTAAATAACTCAAATAGATGTTTGGCCAAATGGGCAAAGAAATTGGCACTGTCACCTTGACTTAAGGCAGGATCGGTTGCCAGATGCAACAACAGATCATTTTGTCTTTGACGTAGTTCATTGGCACTGCGATAGAGGGTTTGCTCGGTAGTCGTAGCAAGGATACAAGGCTTACTCAGATCATCTAAAATTGGCGTACTTAAAGCCGTTACCACCCAAAACTCTTCGCCATCGGGAGCAATCATGCGGTACTCCATTGGCGCAGGCGCTTCTCCTCGCCATGCCTCATCTAAAAAAACACGAAATGCGGCGCGATCTTCAGGGCAAACAAATTCAATCAAACGCTGACTAGTCAGCTCAGTCTGTGTAGCCACCTTTTGCATTTTGGTTGAATTACAACCTTGAAACACAATTCGGTCTTGGCCCACATCCCAATACCAAAAAACACTTTGTCCTTCGTATGGATTAGCATCTGATCGAGACTCTACCAATTTGGCTCTCGCTAAGGGTATCTCTGGTGAGTCGAGTTGATGGGCTTCTTCGGCATCATCAGCCTTTTTACTAAATATCCCTTTAAACATATATCAAATAGTTTGAACTTAGTTTGTGTAAATACGACATGATAACTTAGGCTTCCCCCATTTCGTTATCTATATAGCTAATATTTGATAAATTTGATTTATTACTTGAGAGGCAACACCGAGATGGTGAAGAGGTAGATTCAACAACATTAACCTAGCGAAAACAGCTATACGATGATTAAACCCACCCCGCTTATCCATTCAATATTGCTATAGGGTGTAGTTGAAAACAAGCAAAATTCCGGATTAATTCGGTATAAACTCGCCTAGATCATAATTTTTAGTGATAGAAATTCCCTCAATCAAAACACCGATCAAGATCACATTTTTATTTCTAAAAAATCGTAATCTGAAAGGGAACCAAAGAAAAAACATTCAAACAGGGGCGTTATTTATGACTATAGAAATCACAAGTAAACACATGACAATTACTACCCCAATGCGTGAAAAAATCACAGCTCGATTTGATCGATTAGAAAAAATGCAGATCCCCTTAATCAAGCCGCACTTCATCATTACTCAGGAGCCTAAAGGATTTAAAATTGAAGCGGCCATCGGCATTCCAAATGGGGATTTATTTGCTACCGCCAGCCATGACGATCTTTATGTCGCCATTAATAAGCTTGGCCAAAAGTTAGAAAAACAACTTCATAAACATGTAGATAAACCTAATGCACAACGCTCCGGTGCGCACAAGCGTGCGGTAGAAGAAGAGGAAGAAATTGCTGCGTAAGACTGCAGTTGGTAAAACAGTTTAAAATAGACATAATAAACCTCCCCTAGGGGAGGTTTTTTTATTCAGGAAAATGTATGGCCAGCTTAGATTTAGAAGAAATTAGACGCTCTATCACCGAACTTGATAGTCAATTATTAGCCCTATTAGCCAAACGCAAGGCCATCGCCCTTGACGTTGCCCGCAGCAAACAAGCTAACCCAAGACCGGTAAGGGACGAAGAGCGCGAACAGGCGCTCCTCGAGCGGCTCATTATTCAAGGCAAAGATCTGGGATTAGACGCACATTACATTACTGAAATTTATCACACCATCTTAGAAGACTCAGTGCGCTCCCAACAGGTCTATCTGCAACAGTTGGTCAATCCTGATTTAACCATGGCGCAAACAAGGCTCGCTTATGTTGCCGATAGTGAAAGCTTATTTGCCGGGCAAAAATACTTAAACCGACAAGGCAAAGTTTTGATTGAATGGCCCTGTAAACATTTCAAACAAACCATTCATGAAGTCGAACATGGCAATGCGGATATGGCCATCTTGCCTATCGAAAACACCAGTGCGGGCAGTATCAATGAAGTCTATGATTTGCTCCAGCACACGAGCTTATCCATTGTCGGTGAAATCGTATTAGATACAGAGTATGGCCTATATTCACCGCATTCCCTTACCTTAGCGCAAGTTAAAACCATTTATAGCACGCCGCAAATTGCGCAGCAATCGAGCCATTTTTTGCAACAGCTTGAACAAGTAGCCTTGGTATATTGTCACAGCAGCAGTGAGGCCATCAGCAAAGCCGAGCAAGATGCCAGCGCCGCATTAATATGCAGCCGCCAGCAGCCTCTTATTGAAACGTTGCAATTACTGCAAGCGCCGGTCACCAATCAGCAAGATAACTTAAGCCGCTATATCCTAGTGGCACGACAGGCGATTAAGGTCACCAGTCAAATTCCCGCAAAAACCACCTTAGTACTCGCTACCGCCCAAAGTGCGGGAGCCTTACTAAATGTCTTAAGCGTATTTAAACAATACAATTTGATCCTTACTAAACTCGAGTCTCGCCCGATCCAAGGGAATCCTTGGGAAGAAATGTTTTACATCGACTTAGCCGCGAACTTGAATGAGCCAGCGATGCAACAAGCCCTCAATGACATTACCCCGCAAACCCAGTATCTCAAGGTGCTAGGCTGCTATCCCAGTAATGAAGTCAAGGCAACCCAAGTGCCAGTAGCCCAATTGGCCAAAATTCATCACCAAGATGAAACCGACAGCACCCCAGAAAACTTGGCAGGACTCTCCCCTAACCATGACGCCTCGGCAAAATTTCAGCTCATTGCTAGCCTGAGTATTGCCAATGCCGATGACTTTATTAACGCTGCACAACCACTCAAAAATGCGGGAGTGCAGCGTATTTTAATCAATCTGGATAACGCGTTAAGTAGCCAACAACAAGGACAATGTTGGCAAGCCTGCCAGCGCCACGCAAAATCATTAAACTTGGCGTTGATACTGCCCGTTAAGCAACTCAATGAAGTTAGCACGGCTGCAAAATATGCCGATATGCTTTGGTTAAATGGCGAGCAAATGCACCATGTTGAGCTACTCGAGCAAGTCGGCCGTCAACATCGCCCTGTCGTCTTATGTCGCGCCACCACAGCCAATAACGAAAACTGGTTAAGCAGTGCAACCACCATCATGGAGCAAGGCAATCAGCAGGTCATCTTATGCGAACAGGGTTACTATCAAAACGAAGTTGGCCAGCTTAACTTGCTGCAAACCTGTCGCTTAAAAGCCCACTCGCAGTTGCCTATTTTGATGCGCCCGCAAGGTCTCCTTGCTAAAGAAGAAATGCTACTGTTAAATAAAGACTTTATGGCCTTAGGCTTACAAGGTACTGTACTGGATATTGAAGCCGACCAAACTCAGCAGTTAGAAGTATTTGGCGCCCTCAGCAAACTTGTCTAGTCGGTCAATTTAGTGACACGAGACAGAGTGGATTAAGGTCAAACAGACACTAACAGCAAACAGGAGAGTCAGTGGTGCATTTAAACCTAATAGGGTGTAAACAACTAGCACACGCCATCATTACCTCAACTGTCTTGCTGTCGAGTGCATGGTCGATGTCGTCGCTCGCAAGTGAGCTCACCCCACAGCCACAAACCTGTACCGACATACTCGACTATCAGCTAACCTACAAAGGCAGTAACGTTGGCAAAATTCAACGTCAACAAGTCTGGCAAGGCCATGACATCAAGGCCTCAACCTCGGGTAGGGTGTCATTTTTGATGTTCAAGTTTAGTGGCTCCCATCATGCTCAGCTCAGTTGGAGCCCAATTCAACAACGTTATTTAACGCGTGAATATACACAAGACGTTAAAGGTTTTAGCGACACCTCAACCCAAGCGCACTTCAGTGAAAATTCCTTAAACAGCAAACTTACCCTGAACGGCGAAAGCAAAGATTATTCGGATTTAGAACAGCCCATCGTCGATTTTGAAGCCATAGCAGTACAAATGCGTCACTACCTAATGACTCAAAGCGCCAGCGAGTTTGATTTTGTGCTGCAAAAAAGCGATAAAACCAGTCGCTACTATTTTCAAGCGCAAGGGGAAGAAACCATTAAGGTAAAAGGGCAAGATATTAAGGCCATCAAGATCAGCCAAGTGCGAAAAAAAGATCGTAAATTGCATCTTTGGTTTGCTCCTGAGCTTAACTATCAGCTCGTCAAAGCCAGTTACAAACGTAAAATAATAGATATCGAAGCCGAGTTAACTCAGCGCCAATTAGAATGCCAAAACTAGTTTGAAAATCATTTCTTTAGAACTAAAAAAGGAGCCGAAGCTCCTTTTATTTACTGAATTATTTTTCGTCTTGATAATGACGGCTGTCATGAGCTTGCTGTAACAAGGCTTTGCTCTCTTTCATAAACAGCTGTGCATAATCGCCAAACCATTCACTGACTCGATTGAACGACGCCACAAATCCCGCCTTATCACCTGCTTCGAGCAGCTTCACCGATTCCCCTAATGAGTCATGATAAGAATGGATCATTTTCAGGTTATCGGGATTAGACATAATAATGTCAGCATACAGCTCAGGATCTTGGGCAAATAAACGCCCCACCATCGCCAGCTCTAAGCGATAAATCGGCGATGACAGCTCAAGCAACTGTTTCACATCAGCATCCACCGCAGCCAAATGTACGCCATAGGCATAACTGGTGAAGTGGCGCAGCGCTTGGATCAAGGTCATGGCTTCATCATGGGCAGCAGCAGAAGTAGGATACAAACGCGCGCCCCAAATTTGCATCTGGGTAATCAACCATTGATATTGCTCAGGCTCACGGCCATCACAATAGGCAATCACCTGCTTAGCAAAGCTTGAAATATCTGGGCCAAACATAGGGTGTAAACCCACCACCGGACCGTCATGCACCGCTAACATGGCTTGCAATGGGCCAGATTTAGTACTGGTAATGTCGGCCAACACACAATCTTTAGGCAATTGGCTTAGCTTAGCTATGGTGGCTTCGGTTACCTCAATCGGCACCGCCACGATAACCAGCCCCGCTTGACGCAGTAAATCATCCGCTTTGTGCCAATCTTGCTTTTCAACCACTTCAACTTGATAGCCAGATAAACGCAGCATTTTAACGAATAGCTTACCCAGTTGTCCGCCACCACCAATGACCACGGCGTAACGTAAATCAGGATTCACGGTTTTAAAGCCGGTGTCATTTTCGCTGGCATAAGACTCACGCATGATGCGGCGTAAAATATCTTCAATCAGATCGGGCGGCACCCCTTTATTTTCCGCCTCATCGCGACGTTTAGCCAGCATAGCGGCTTCACGCTCAGGGGCATAAATCGGTAAACCGTGTTCACTTTTCACTTCACCGACTTGATGCACAAGGGCTAGGCGGCGAGCCAGTAAATCGACTAACTGTTGGTCAACGTCATCAATTTGATGACGTAAATTATCTAATGGATGCGCCATAGCTTTCCCTATTATTTGGCCAAACGAGCCTGCAATGGCTCAACCAGGCTATCATGGGTTTTCTTAAGCAAGGTCGCCGTGGTATCCCAATCGATACAGGCATCGGTTACCGATACACCGTATTGCATTTGGTCACGTGGTAACTCCGCGCTTTGATTACCTGCATTAAGGTGGCTTTCAATCATCACCCCTATGATAGAGCGGTTACCCGCTTGAATTTGACCTATCACATTGTCACAAACCTTAGGTTGCAACTCGTGATTTTTGCTTGAGTTTGCATGGCTACAATCGACCATGATGGCTGGACGCAGGCCTGCTTTTTCCATTTCTTGCTCGGCTAATGCCACATTAACCGAATCGTAGTTTGGCTGTTTACCACCACGTAAAATAACGTGCCCATCTGGGTTACCTTGGGTTTGCAGTAAGGCCACTTGGCCTTCTTGGTTAATGCCCATAAAGCGGTGTGATGCCGCAGCGGATTGCGCCGCATTAATCGCCGTCGCTAGGCTGCCGTCAGTGCCGTTTTTAAAGCCAACCGGCATAGATAAACCACTGGCCATTTCACGGTGAGTTTGTGATTCGGTAGTACGCGCGCCAATTGCCGACCAGCTAAATAGCTCGGCCAAGTATTGCGGGCTAATCGGATCTAACGCTTCCGTTGCTACCGGCAATTCCAGCTCAGCAATCCAAGCTAATAATTCACGGCCAAGATGCAAACCGGTTTCAACATCGAACGAGTTGTCCATGTGTGGGTCATTGATAAAGCCTTTCCAACCAACCGTGGTGCGCGGCTTTTCAAAATAGACTCGCATTACGATATATAGCGTGTCTTTATATTCATCATGCAATTTTTTCAAACGATAGGCATATTCTTTAGCGGCGTCTAGGTCATGGACGGAACAAGGACCACAGACGATCAGCAAACGATGATCTTTACCATGAATAATATCTGAGATAGTTGCGCGCGCATCTTGTACAAATTGCAGCGCTTTCTCTGACACAGGTAATTTTGCTTTTAGCTCTGCTGGTGTGATCAGCACTTGTTCTGAAGCAATATGAACGTTATTTAAATTATCTTTTTGCATGATAAACCCACTATTTAGATTTCGAGTTGAATATTGAAGCCTCAGGCATAAACTTATCGCCTTTACTTCGCCTATCGTTAAACCAATTCCGACATTGGTCATTTTCAGATTTCGGCTAATGCCGAGATGACAAAATACCAATCAATCCCCGATTTGCAAGCCAGTTTTAGTTTTTATCAAGTTAAAAGTGAATGAAGGGCTATATAAGCAACAACTTCTGCCCTATAAGATAGCGTTTTATGCGGGGCAGCTAACACAGTTCTACCTAAAGCTGTTGTAGTATTTAGAAAAAACAGACAAGTCCCCTTTTTGCACTTTAGCCCTTTGTGATTGGCGCTAATCCTGACAGGAACGCAGTTTATGGCTTTAATCATCTCCTTGATCCAGCAGCTCAGCGTATTTTTGGTGATCGCGTACCTGTTTAGTAAAACGCCTATTTTTAGGCCTTTAGTGTCTATTTCCGTATCTCTGCCTCATAAAGTAGTGATTTACATTGTGTTTAGTGGTTTTTGTATCATGGGCACCTATTTTGGCTTAGAGGTACAGGGGGCCATCGCCAACACCCGCGCGGTGGGGGCGGTATTGGGTGGGCTCTTGGGTGGCCCTGTCGTTGGTCTATTGGTTGGTCTAACGGGAGGCATTCATCGATACAGCCTGGGTGGATTTACCGATCTGGCGTGTATGATTTCCACCACCCTCGAAGGCTTAATGGGCGGCTTATTGCACCTCTATTTGGTCAAAAAACGTAACATCGAAGGCTTATTTAGCCCTTGGCTGGCCTGTTTTATTACTTTGGCCGCCGAAGCCATGCAGATGGGCGTGATCTTATTGATTGCCAAGCCGTTTGACCAAGCACTTGCCTTAGTCACCGTGATTGCGCCGCCCATGCTCATCGCCAACTCTCTAGGGGCTGCGCTGTTTATGCACATGATCCGCGATCAAAAAGCCATGTTTGATAAGTTTTCCAGTGCGTTTTCCGCCAAAGCCATGCTGATTGCCGAGCGCACCGTGGGCATTGCCGCCAAAGGGTTAAACCAACAAAGCGCACAGCGCATCGCCGATATCATACTAGAAGAAACCAAAGTCGGCGCCGTGGCTGTGACCGACAAACAAAAAGTCTTGGCTTTTAGCGGACTTGGCCATGAGCATCATGTGGTTGGACGTGCCATTTGCTCTGACTTAACCCTTAACGCCATCAATGAAAGCAAAGTGGTGTTTGCAGATGGTATCAACCTTCCCTATCGCTGTAGCATAGACAAAAACTGCAAACTGGGCTCAGCCATAGTGATCCCGCTACGCATTGGCGACGGCGAAGTGGTAGGCACCATCAAGCTCTACGAACCAAAGCATAAGCTATTCTTAAATATCAATAAAACTTTGGGTGAAGGGATAGCTAAACTGCTTTCCAACCAAATCCTATTTGGGCAATTTTTAGAGCAAAAACGCTTGTTAACCGAATCTGAACTGAAATTAATCCACGCGCAAATTAACCCGCACTTTTTGTTTAACGCCCTCAATACCATCAGCGCGGTCACCCGCAGCGATCCTGATAAAGCGCGGGAGTTATTACTCAACCTATCTCATTTTTTCCGCAAAAACCTCAAGCGCAGCGCCGATATCACCAGCTTGGATGAAGAGTTGAAGCATGTGGAATCTTACCTGACCATAGAGCGAGCCCGTTTTGGTGATCGCTTAACCGTCGAAATAGAGATACCAGCCGCATATCGCAATCTAATGCTGCCCTGTTTTACCCTACAGCCAATTATCGAAAACGCCATTAAACACGGCACATCACAATTGCTGGAGCAAGGTGTCATTAAAGTTTCTGCGCAGGCCGAAGCTGACTACTTATGCCTATCGGTAGTTGATAACGCAGGGCTATATCAACAACCACAAGAAAAAGATAAGGATAATGGCTTAGGCTTAGATATCGTAGATAAGCGGATTAAAAACCAGTTTGGCCCCAACTTCGGCTTAGACATTGAATGTCAGCCACAAATCAAAACCTGCGTCAGTATTCGTTTGCCCTTGCCCACCCCTGTTAACCATTCTGCCAAGGAGTTAGCCCAATGATCCGCTACCTAATCATTGATGATGAGCCATTAGCCAGAGATGAACTTAGCTACCTGATGCAAGATGAGCCAGACTTTGAGTGTATTGGCATGGCCAGTAACGCCATCGAAGCGCTCTCGTTAATTAACAAGCTGAAACCTGATCTCATTTTCTTAGATATTCAAATGCCCAAAATTACCGGCTTAGAGTTAGCTGCCATGCTAGATGAGCTGCACTTGCCCCGCATCGTGTTTGTTACCGCCTATGATGAGTTTGCGGTAAAAGCCTTTGAAGAAAAAGCGTTTGATTACATCTTAAAGCCCATCGCTGGCGCTAGATTGCAACAAACCCTCACCCGCTTACGCCAAGATTGTGCACCTAAAGCCGTCAACTTTGATGCAACCGAACAGCTCACAGTGCTGCCTTGCTACTACCAACAAACCATACGCCTGATTGCCCTTAACGAGGTGGAATATGTGCTAAGTGATCATTGCGGCATTCACGTCATCACTGCATGCGGGCAAAGTCATACTCAGTTAACCTTGAAAACCTTAGAACAAAAAACCCCACTGCTTCGCTGTCATCGCCAGTACTTAATCGCCGAACATGCCATCAAAGAAATTCAACTTCACGATAATGGTAATGCCGATATCATCACACCATCAGGCCATAAAGTACCGGTTAGCCGACGTTATTTAAAAGGCATTAAGCAACATTTTGGTTTGCAATAACCTCAGCTGAAGCGAAAACTCAAAGGGATAAGAGCCAACAAACCAACTGAGCCTCTCTCCATGATAGTTTCCCCCATAACGATGCGAGTTTATCCAACTGTCTGGGCGCGTTGTTGTGTTTATACTCACAATATCTTTACCCCGTTCCGCTTCGTTTTCAGGGAGATATTATGCATTCAACAATTGAAGATTTCAGCACATTAGAGCCTTATAACGCGTCGTTTCAGGCCAGGGTGAGCAAGGCACAGGATCTGCTTTGGCAGATTAATCAAACCCACCCCAGTGAGGAAGATAAGCGCCGAGCGCTGTTCGGTGAACTGCTAGGCAGTTATCACAACAACGCGATTGTGCCGCCCTTTCACTGCGATCTGGGTGAAAAGATCTTTTTCGGTAAGGGGGGCTTTGTGAATTATGGTCTGGTGGTGACCGATATTGCTGAGGTGCATATTGGCAACAATGTGCTGATTGGCCCAAGGGTGCAGCTATGTGCCGCTGGTCACCCTGTGCTGGCTGAAAACCGAGTTTTGCCTATCTCGTGTGGGGAGCCCATTCATATTGGCAACCGGGTATGGATTGGCGCAGGGGCGATTGTGCTAGCCGGAGTCAGCATAGGTGACAATACTGTGATTGGTGCTGGCAGTGTGGTAAATAAAGATATTCCCGCCAATGTGGTAGCGGTGGGCTCGCCCTGTAAGGTGGTTAAGCAGCTGCCGCCGCCCGATCCGGCCGCGTTTGAGCCTGTAGAAAACAACCCGTTTTATGAGGCGTCTGAACCTGGCTGTGACTAAGCCTCATTGGCACCGCGCTGTACGGCTCCCGGTGCCACCCCAAAGTACTTTTTAAACCGGTTGGAAAAGTAGCTCACATCATCATAGCCCAAGCTATAGGCGACCTGTTTGATGCTGGGGTGCTGGCCCTGTAATAACTGGCGGGCTCGGGCCATTTTTAACGACAACAGATATTGCTTTGGGCTTTGCTGCAGATACTTCAGGCAAATTCGGTGAAAATGTGGCGGCGAGTAATGCATGCGCGTCGCCAGCTCGTCGATGCTCCAGGGGTAATGCAACTGGCTTTCTACCTCACTAAACAGCTGCCTGAGTTTTACTTCTACCGGGTCGACCGTTGCGCGCTGTTGCAGTGATTTTCGTACCAACTCCATCAGCAACTGGCCGCAGCCTGCGGCGCTGCCCTCACTCAATGGGGAAGATTTCAGCTCATGATATAGCGCATGCATCAGATGGTACACCGACAAGGCCTGTTCGCAATACATGACTTCGGGCTCGCGACCAGCCAACATGTGCCACTGGCCGGTATTGTCGACGCTTAACCAAGCACATTTCCATTCGTCACCCACCAGCTCATAACCACTGATACTGTCGGCTGGTAGCAGGCTCAGGGTGTTGGCTTCGATAGGGAGGGTTTTATCAGGGGTGAGCAGGTTCGCCTGACCTTTAATGGTATACATAAAGATATGAAAACCGGGCCGAGTGCGGCAAATGCGGTAATGCTGTTTTGCCTTCATCACGCCACATAAGTGCACCTGATTCAGGGCTAGTGGCGCGGTGCTTTCGGGGCTGATAAAGCGCTCTTCACAAGCGTCGTCTACCTCTAAACAGTCTTGCCATGGTGTTGTCATTGCTCGCTTTTCCCTTTCCCTGATAGTTTATATCAAGCTGATGCGAGTTTATCCCATTTCCTGATAGTTGCCCACTGCTTATAGTGGCATGAGTTATTTCCATTGGCCCTGTGATGGGCTACAGGCAGGTAAGATGCACTCTCAATCCAAATCCACAATCGACCGGGCGTTTTATTCAAGGTTGTTTGCTATTGCCCTGCCCTTTGCGCTGCAGCTGTTACTTTATGCAGTGCTGGGGCTGGTCGACATTATGATGGTAAGCCAGCTGGGTGAGTCGTCCGTTGCGGCGGTGGGGTTAAGCAATCGCATTTTCTATTTTAATCTGGTGCTGATTTTGGGGATCACCGGCGGGGTAAACGTGCTGGCGGCGCAGTATTTTGGCAATAAGGATAATGGTGGGGTCCGCCGTTGTCTGCTGCAGGCGATCTTGGCTTCGGCGGTCTTTTCCGTGCCCTTTATTGTGCTCTACAGCCTTGCGCCAGAGCAGTTTTTGCAACTCGCCAGTGATGATGCTGAGCTGGTTTCGCTGAGCGCGGAATATATGCAGATCACTGGAATTTCACTTCTGTTTACCTGCCTAGTGGTACCGATTGAGGCGGCGCTGCGGGCCACCGGTGACAGTAAACCCCCTACCTTGATAAGTGTGGTGGCTATTGCGGTAAATATTGGCCTGAACTGGCTGCTGATTTTTGGCAACCTGGGTTTTCCCGAGCTGGGCGTGGCTGGCAGTGCCTGGGGCACGACCATTGCGCGGCTGGTGCAAACAGTTTTAATTCTCTGGCTGATATGGCGACAAAAACAATGGCTGATGCCGGTAATGGAGGATCTGAAAGGAGCCCTAACCCGCAAGCATGTAAAGCTGTTTGCCGGGGTGGCGATTCCGGTGCTTTTACATGATGGCGGCTGGGCGCTGGGTACCCTGGTGTATACCTTTATTTACGGTCAGATGGGGGTAGAAGCGCTGGCGATCATGAGTCTGCTGGCGCCGCTGGAAGGCTGTATTTATGCGTTTTTTCTGGGCTTTGCGTTGGCCTGCTCAACCATGCTGGGTCATGAGCTGGGAGCCGACCGTTATGAACATGCGTGGTCGCAATCCAAACTGTTTTTATGGCTCGGCACGGGTATTGCGGCGCTGGTGGGTATTAGCCTGTTTTTGCTAAGTGAGCAGATTGTACCGCTGTTTGGCAAGCTGGGGACTGAAACCATGCAAAACGCGGTGTATGTATTGCTGGTGCTGGCGGCAGCACTGTTTATTAAGGTGTTTAACACCGTAGCGGTGATAGGTGTATTGCGCAGCGGCGGCGATATTAAATTTTCTGCACTGATTAACCTGTGCTGTATGTGGGGCATTGGTATTCCGCTGGTGTATATCAGCGCCCTGCACTGGCTATGGCCTTTATACCTAGTGTATCTGCTGTCGATGAGTGAAGAGGTGGTGAAAGCCTGTCTGGTGATTTACCGTCTGGTGCAGCGCAAGTGGCTGAATAACCTGGTGGGAAAGAAGGATATTGAGGCTGAAGAGGTTGGTTTTGCGGTATCTGATCAGAACGACGGGCGCAGCAAAAGAAAACGGGTGATAGCCTGAGTTATTGCCACTAATCATAAACCGAATAAGCTGGCTTAAGATGTCTGAACCACTAAGGCCTGTTTGCCCATATTGTTTTGGCTGACGAACTGCTGAGGTAGCGACGTGCATCGAACATAGCATCGAGTGTCGTGCCTACATCAGACTCTTACTCATAGGCTTGCAGTAATACTGCCATAGCTAATAATGCTGATGGAATGGGCGGTTTAGCTCTGGGGCCGTCGGCATAAAGCGAAAACAGTGTTTCAGTAATGGCGTCGGCGACAATTCGATGACGATGCACTTTCAGAAAACAAAGAACTTACCGTTAGATTTTAACCGTTTACAAATAAGCTTTGCTTTAGGGGATAATGCTACAGGGCAATCCCAGATGCGATGCTCAGACATTTTAAAATGCGCTAAACTTTGGTACAAAATTTAGCACATTTGCTCTTAAATCAAGGCGAATGTCGTTCATGGTTAAAAATCAAACTGAATGGTGCCTAGGAAAACCGCTTAACACACCACTTAACCGCTTAGCCAGCCAATATGACCACTCACTCATAAAGCTGGCGCAAAATATAAGCATCTTTAATAGGCTAATGAGGTTAACTCATATATTAAGGAAGAAAGTATGTTGTGGTTTTTACTCTGCACCGGCCTATTAGTGGCGGGCTACTTTACCTACGGTAAAGTCATTGAGAAAATCTTTGGCCCTAAACCCGAGCGCCAAACTCCGGCTCATACCCTGACCGACGGGGTTGATTTTGTGCCCATGTCGAACAAAAAAGTGTACTTGATCCAACTGCTCAACATCGCAGGCGTAGGCCCTATTTTCGGCCCTATCTTAGGTGCTTTATATGGCCCGGTTGCCATGCTTTGGATTGTGATTGGCTGTATCTTTGCCGGTGCCGTTCACGATTACTTTTCCGGTATGATGTCGGTGCGCGCCAATGGTGCCAGCGTACCCACCATAGTGGGTCAACAGCTAGGCAATGTAGCCAAGCACTTTATGAATGCCTTTGCCGTGGTGTTACTGCTTTTAGTGGGTGTGGTATTCGTACTAAGCCCAGCTGGCTTGCTAAGTAATTTGTCGGACACCGGCGTTGGCGTTTGGATTGCGCTTATTTTCGCTTATTACATCATTGCCACTATCGTCCCTGTCGATAAAATCATTGGCCGCTTTTATCCCTTCTTTGGTGCCTTACTCATTTTTATGAGTGTGGGCTTAGTCATCGGCCTTGCGGTAAGCGATCACACCTTCTATTCACAAGGCATTGATTTTAGCAACTTGCATCCTTCAGATTTACCTTTATGGCCGCTGCTGTTTATCACCATCGCCTGTGGCGCGGTATCGGGATTTCATGCCACCCAATCGCCACTAATGGCGCGCTGTATGCAAAATGAAAAATCGGGTCGCTTTGTGTTCTATGGCGCCATGATAGGCGAAGGCGTTATCGCCCTAATCTGGTGTACCTTAGGTTTATCTTTCTACGAAAGCACCGATGCCCTAAACGCCACTCTAGCCGCTGGCGGCCCCTCTGCCGTGGTACACGAAGTATCAACTTCATTGCTTGGTACCGTGGGTGGCATCTTGGCTATCTTAGGTGTGATTGTATTGCCAATTACCTCAGGTGATACCGCGTTTCGTAGTGCACGATTAATCATCGCTGATTTTTTAAAGCTGCCACAACAAAGCATGCCAAAGCGCTTATTAATCGCTATCCCTATGTTTATTATTGGTTATCTAATTACCCATGCCGAGTTCGGGGTGATTTGGCGCTACTTTGGTTGGGCCAACCAAACCACCGCTATGATCATGCTATGGGCAGCCGCCGCCTATCTAGTACGTGAAAATAAATTCCACTGGATCTGCAGCATACCCGCCGCCTTCATGACCGCCGTGACCTTTACCTACCTAGCCAACGCAGGCATTGGCTTTGGTTTACCTATGGCCACCTCAACCGTGTTTGGTTTGGCAATGGCTACCCTAGCCATGGTGGTATTGTTAGTCAAAGCCCGCACGCCAGCTGCCTTACCAAGCTTACAACAAGAAAAGCAATAAGCCTTTCGCTCAATTGAGATAGGTTAATCTCACCTTGCTGTCACAGCGCAAGGTGAGTTTTTGTTTGATATTTCGAGTAACCATTAATACCGAGCTATCTTGATGTAACGTCGCCAACACGCAACTTCAGCTAAAGATATATAGACTTTATCCCGCTAGCTTCTTATGCTTGCCATATTCAACGGGTTTAATCGAACTTGTTACCATTTCTAACTTCAAGCACTGAGAGCGCACTATGTCTAAATTAACCGAAGATGTGAAAAAAAACACCGCCCTATTTGTATCCGACAGCCACAAGTCTGAAACCGTTTGGGGTTTGTGTAACGATCAAGGCCAATGGCTATCGCTAGATTCGTCGGAGTTTGAAGATTCAGAAGTGATGCCTTTTTGGAGCCAAGCCGAAGATGCACAGTGTCATTGTGTTGATGAATGGGCGAGCTTTGTGCCCACCAAGCTATCACTGGAAGAATTTTTAGAAGACTGGTTAACCACCCTAGCCGCCGATGAAGTACTAGTGGGTTTAAACTGGAACAATGAGCTCGATGGTGAAGAGTTAGAGCCAAAAGCAGTGTTAGATCTTTATCTTTAATTCGCATTGAAGATGAAAATGCAGAAAATAATCAGCGCTGCATTTTCATCTTGTTAATCAATTAGGCTTTAAGCCCTTTTAGTAACTGCTCCATCGCGTTACTTTGACGGTGCAATTGCTCTACATTATTGGCACTAGCCTCAATCAAGGCGCCAACCTCGATGGATTGTTCACGGATCCCTTCCACATTTTCAGCAATACTATTAGCAACAACGCCTTGCTCTTCTGAAGCCGTCGCGATTTGAATACTGCCATCTGAAATACCCTGATTTTGCTGTGCTAGCTGCGCAATTTCATCATTCACTTGGCTAATTAAACTTTGTCCTTGCTCAGCGGCATCCACAGTAACCGTCATGCGTTTGCTGAGTGAATGGCTGTTTCCTTGCAAGGCTTCTATCATGCCTTGAATTTCAACCGTCGCTTGTTGCGTGCGACTAGCCAAGGTTCTCACTTCATCGGCCACCACGGCAAAACCTCGACCTTGTTCACCTGCTCGCGCCGCTTCTATGGCTGCGTTTAACGCCAATAAATTAGTTTGCTCAGAAATGCCGCGAATGGTGGTGACCACCTCATCGATTCTTGCTGCATTACGATCAAGCTCAGTTACAGCTGCTGAAGCGGCGTTAATTTCATTACTTAACGCGGAGATTGACGTTAAGGTATCCGTCACCTTGTGTTGCCCCACTTTTGCCACCTGACTGGCGTGGTTAGTCTTTTCACTGGCATCGTGCGCTAAATGCGTTATTTCGGCGATGGTAGCCACCATTTCCTCGGTGGCACTGGCAAGGGAGTCTAGATGGGATTGTTGATGCCTTGACAATTCGGTACTGGCCTTAGAGCTTTGCTTCAACTCAGAGCCAATTTGTTGCATAAGTGCGACCGATTCTTGGATCGCTAATACCAATTTTTGTTCACGCTCGGCGACTTTATCTATGGTGATAGCGATGGTGCTAAACTCGTCACGCACCTTAAAGTAGTTCATGCGATGTGTTAAATCCCCCTGCGCTAAGGTGTGCAACGCCTTATTCATGGCAAACATGGCACCACCAATAAAAGTCATAATGTAGTAAACAACAGAAATAATGACACTCAGGCAAAGCACGATCAAAGTCACTTGAGTCGTACTCAACCCCTGCCAAAGGTTTAAGTGGTGGCTGGCATACAGGTTTATCTTGCCATCCAACACAGCAATAGAATCAGGCCCCATGCCTAGCTTAACCGACTCACTGCCACTCAATACGGAGCGCACTTGCTGCTCACTTAGCTGGCCAACTTCAATCAAACCTTTCATTACCTGCAACTCTTCTTGTAAGGTGCGATCGACCAAGCTATTTGCCGCAGAGTTCAGCATCAAAGCGAGTATCACCATGGCCAAAATAGGCAAAAAGAATAACAAGTAAAATTTTTGTTGAATCGAAAGGTGGATAAGGTACTTATCTATCCAGCGAAAAGGGATTTCTTTCATTATTTTTATCTCCAAACAACTCTGCTAGCAAATTATTTATCCACCAAATAAACAAATAATGGATTTTTACACCCAAGCATAAAGAAGAAAAATGCAATTCAGCAAGGTATATTTGTTAAAACCGACAACACCATCTCATTTATTAAACTAGCTAAATAAAAAAGTGCTCCCCCCTGCAACAGCCAATTCCAACATGTGTTTTAGGTAAATGAATAAGAAGCAGTCAGTTAAAGCTCAAGGATGAAAAATCAAAGATGACCTTGCTGCTAAGAGGTGAGAAGCTTCACGCCAAAAACCGCTTCACGTTTTGCTTTTGCAGCATAAATAGCACGACTATCTGAAACACCTTGAGATGGTTGAAGTGTGGTATTAATAGCCGTAATCAGCGCAGATTATTTCTACTTTTACGCAGCAGAGTGTCTGCTGCGTTAAGTACTGAGTCTCGCGTTATTTTACTAATGTGTTAGCGCTGCTTGCTAAAATATTGCTTAGTCAAGGCAAATACCACCGGACTGAGTAAGGCCAATGCGATCAGGTTCGGAATCGCCATCATTGCATTTAGCGTATCTGCTAACAACCAAACGAAATCCAGTGACAACATAGCACCAATGGGCACCACTAAGGTCCATATCAAACGAAACGGCTTAATGGCACGCTCGCCAAGCAAATATTGCACACATTTTTCACTGTACACACTCCAACCTAAAATAGTGGTAAAGGCGAAGATGGCCAGTGCAATAGCAACCACATAATTCCCCATGGGAATAGCTTGAGCAAAGGCAAGTGAGGTTAAGGATGCGCCTGTTTCACCAGACGTCCAAGTCCCTGTCACTATGATGGCTAAGCCGGTAATTGAACAAACGATTATGGTATCGATAAAGGTGCCCAGCATGGCAACTAACCCTTGCTCAACCGGGTTATTGGTTTGTGCAGCAGCATGAGCAATAGGTGCACTGCCCAAACCCGCTTCATTGGAAAACACGCCGCGGGCCACACCAAAACGAATTGCCGCCCATACGGCAGCGCCAGCAAAGCCACCTTGCGCCGCCACGGGGTTAAATGCGCTGTGCACAATTAAGCTTATTGCCGCTGGAATTTCAGTGATATTGATCGCCAGCACCACAACACCCGCAGTAAAGTAAAACACCGTCATTAGCGGTACCAGCTTACCTGCTACATCGGCAATACGTTTTATACCGCCCATCAATACCGCGCCAACTAATCCCATTAACACCAAAGCGGTGAGCCAGATAGGCACGCCAAAATTGCTATTTAACGCATCAGCAATTGAGTTTGCTTGCACTGTGTTGCCGATACCAAAGCCAGCAAAGGCACCAAAAAAAGCAAACGCAGTACCCAGCCAAGTCCATTTGCTGCCTAGGCCATTTTTGATGTAGTACATGGGGCCGCCGATGTGCTGACCATTGGCGTCCACTTCACGATACTTTACCGCCAGCACCGCTTCAGAGAACTTAGTGGCCATCCCCACGAGAGCAGTGCACCACATCCAAAAAAGCGCACCTGGGCCACCGATAAAAATAGCCGTCGCAACCCCCGCAATATTACCCGTACCAATAGTGGCAGAAAGGGAGGTCATTAGCGCATTGTAAGGGCTGATATCACCTTCCTTAGTTTCATCGCCATTACGTCCGCCCCATAACAACTTAAAGCCAGCGCCAAGCTTTAAAATCGGCATCAGCTTTAAGCCTAATGAAAGAAATAGCCCTACCCCTAAGATCATCACCAACATAGGTGTGCCCCAGACAAAGCCATTAATCAGATTGACCCACTCCGTCATTGTTTGCATCGTTTCCCTCTATTTTTGTTTTAATGATTATTGCCAGCAAGCTTGCCACGCACCTTGCTGCTCTGGCGTTTGAAAACTCCACGCCAAAATTCGGCTAATTTTTTGCCCTTGTTGCATTTGTAATACCTCCACCTGCTTAGCCCCTATCTCGCTTAGGTATTTTTTCAACGGCCTGACGTGCTCGCCCTTGGCAATTAAGCTGGTAAACCAACACACTTGCTCGGCAAACTGACAGCTTTCGCTAATCATGCCTTTGACAAAGGCTAACTCACCGCCGGGGCACCAAAGCTCGGCTTGTTGGCCACCAAAGTTAAGTTGCGGCTTTGCTTTTTGCGTGACACCCGGTTGTTTGCCCTTATTGCGGTTTAAGTTTTGCCATTTACGCTGACTGCCTTGATAGCCTTGTTCAAGTGAGCTGTGAAAAGGCGGATTACAAATCGTCAAACTGATCTTGTCATCGCCAGCAATAATCCCCTTAAAGTACTGCTTTGGATTAGTTTGTAAAGTCACCTGAACTTTTCCACTCAGCACCGGATTGGATTTTACAATGGCATTTGCGGTGTTAACCGATATCGGGTCAATATCACTACCAAGGCAGCTCCAGCCATAGCTTTGACTGGCAATAATGGGATAAATGCAATTGGCCCCGGTGCCAATATCCAGCAGTTTCACCTTACTTCCGGTGGGGACTTGGCCTTGATTTAACTTAGCTAATAACTCACTAATATGGTGAATATGATCAGCGCGCCCAGGAATGGGTGGGCATAAATAGCCTTTGGGAATTTGCCAATATAGCACCTTGTAATAATGCGCCAATAACGCTTGGTTTAGGCATAACACAGCCTGCTCATTAGCAAAATCTATGGTCTGTTCACCACGAGGACTCAATCGCACAAATTGTTTTAACGCAGGCAACACTTGCGTTAATGCCGTCATATCATAGCGCCCCTGATGCGGATTGCGTCGATGTAGCCCGGACTTAGCCAACCCGTTACCCTTTTGTGCCTTAGCTGCAGTCGGTTTGCTGCGGGTATTTATCTTATTAGCCACGACCCCCTTGGCCTTGTTTTTTGGCTTGCGCGATGTTGAAGAGGTGTTACTTTTTGTGGAACGCTGAGTTGTGTGACGTGAAGACATGAAACTCCATTATTAACCGCGTCCCTAGGCTATGTTTCTGATCAAGAGAGTGCTTAGACGCGCTATAAAAACAAACTATGCTGCTTTTTTATCACATTACACGGGATTAATTGCATAAAGCTGCAAAATTAAGAGATAAATACCGATCTACATCAAATCAAACTACAACAAAGGCGTTGCTGACGCGCCCCTTGACTTCTAAAATAGTCATCAAACACACCATCAATATTTCTGATATCTTGCTCCACCAGCAGAAATAGAAATAGATGCCACTTTCTTGTTTATCTTATCCATTTAGCGGAGCCTTAAGGCATGATGAAGTATTCTCTCAAACAACTTGCTGTATTTGATGCCGTAGCCAATCTTGAGAGCGTCAGCGCCGCAGCAAGAAAGCTATCAATGACCCAATCAGCCGTCAGCATGTCGTTATCACAACTGGAAAACCTGCTCGGTCGCCCATTATTTATTCGCCAAGGCAACCGCCTGAGCTTAAGCCATTGGGGAAAATGGCTAAGACCCAGAGCCAAACGGTTATTGCAAGACGCCCAGCAGATAGAACTTGGCCTTCATGAGCAACACATCATCAGTGGCCAAATACAATTAGGATCAAGTCAGACAGCAGCCGAACATTTACTGCCCGAACTAATCAGTAAAATTGATGAGGACTTTCCGGAATTACGTGTTGAACTGATGGTTGAAAATACCGAAAACGTCATTGAAGGGTTGCTAAATTATGAATATGAGCTCGGCATTATCGAAGGACGCAATGATGACGCTAGGATCCACTCAGAAACTTGGATGGACGATCATTTAGTCGTTATCGCCGCTCCCCATCACCCTTTTGCTCGCCATAGCACGGTGAATTTAGCGCAGCTGGAACAAGCCAAGTGGGTACTACGCGAACAAGGGGCTGGAACAAGGCGCATTTTTGATGGTGCGGTGCATGGCCTAATCGAAAACATCAATGTTTGGAAAGAGTACGAGCATGTTCCCGTGATCAAGGCCTTGGTAAAAAACGGCAATTATCTTGGCTGTGTGCCTTACCTTGATGTTGAGCAAGATGTCGCCAATGGCAACTTGGTGGTGCTTAATACGCCGCAATTAAACATGAAACGTAGCTTGTCGTTTATCTGGCGCAATGATGCCGGTGAAAATCCACTTCGAGATTGCTTTCTTGCCGAAGCGCGTCGCCTAGTTAAACGCAGAGCACGTCAGGCCAGCAAGCTGGGCCAATAAAAAATCCGCTGCAATCTAGGATTGCAGCGGTTCCGAATTGAGTTAGCTAGCTTAGGCTGCACTCACCGCTTGATTATGCGTCTCAATTTGTTGCGGTTTATGGCCGCGTACCAAGCTGTTTAGAATATGGTCGCGTTGGATCATGCCGCATAAACGCCCTTGCTCCACCACAGGATAAGCGCTGGGGCGACGTGCACTGGCAGTGCGAAGGCGCGCCTCGTAGCTTTGATAGCCGCCGCCAAGATACAGGCCACCCGAAGACACCGGAAACAGCGCTTCTTTGTCCACCACCATGGATTCTAATAATTGGGCGACGGAATCATCTGGCGTTACGGTTAAGATTTCAAACTGCATTAAATCTCCCACCACCAGCTGAATTTGTGTGCTGTATTCTTCCGACCACATGGCGCGCAATAAGTCCTGCTCCGAAACAAAACCAAGTAACCTTTGCTGTGAGTCAACCACGGCAGCGCAGCGTACTTGCTCTGCGGCTAATATCTCAATGGCTTGATATACATTCATTTCGGCGCTAAGGGTAATAGGGTTTGAATCCATCAGATCTTTTACCACTAATTGATTGATAACATTTTTCATTTCGTCTTCTTCCTGTGTTGAAAATTTATTTAATTGAATTGCTACTACTTGTTGTTTTGACTTCTTCCCCAGTTCGACCGCCCAATAGCCCAATCCAACCAAGACACCTCCGCCAACTATGTTGCCTAAGGTGACAGGGATCAGGTTATTCTTGATAAAATGCGCTAGGGTTAAGTCGTTAAATTGAGCCGATAGCTCAGCTGGATTGACCATTAAACTGCTCGCTAACGCTTCGTTGGCAAAGTTATGGATAGCGATCCCAAGCGGTACCATGAATAAATTAGCGATGCTGTGCTCAAAACCACTGCTGACAAACATGGCGACCGGCAATACCAACAACACGCTTTTACTGAGCACGTCTTTACTGCTAAAAGTCATCCAAATACCTAGGCATACCAATAAGTTACAAAGTACCCCTAAGGTAAACGCTTGGCCCCAGCTATGATGGATTTTATGTTGCGCTATATGCAGTGCGTTGAGTCCCCATTCACCGAGATCCAATTGCCACATACCCGCCATCATGACCATGACTAAGACCAGCATCGCGCCGACTAAATTGCCGCCATAAACACGAGCCCAGCAGCGAATTAACTGACCTGTGGTGATGGTTTTTTTCGCCCATGCTATGGTGGTCAAAACCGTACTGGTAAATAGCTCTCCACCACATACCACCACTAAGATCAGCCCCAAGCTAAACGCCACCCCACCAGCCAAACGCACCATGCCCCAAGGCCAGCCACTGGCGCCTGTGGTTATCGTGATATAGAAAACAAATGCTAAGGCAATAAAAGCCCCGGCAAATATTGCTAAACCAAACGAATACCAAGGTGCCTTTAGCGCCTTGTCGTGGCCATAATGAGCAGCCTGCTCTAACATGCTCTGCTTATTGCACTCGGGTTGAGCCTGCTCCAGAGCGAGCGCTGAGCGAGTAATAGGGGTACAAGCCAGCTCTTTTTCCAGTAATGCAGATGTAGCGGTCAAACGTGGTAATTGGCTCATCTGACTAACTGCCAATGGCAGCCTCCTAATAAAGCATCATCGACACTGTGTTGTTGCATATTCCCTCCTTAGCTGGGTTACCTATGAGTCACCGATGGGTTATCGGTTGATTAATGATTATTAAGACGATGCAGATTTGTTTGCATCAATGCGCCAAAACTAGACGCCTTATCAGCCTAGGGCAGCAACAAAGATAATAAAATTTGATAATTTTTAATCAGGAGTTCAAATAAACTGATACCCCAAAGTTTACTCTCCATCAATGACTTAACAGGCTGTTGAAACTGGTGTAGGGTGAGGCGTCATTTTGTTTTCGTTAAGGCTTTTTTGTGCAACACACACCACGGCGCGTCGCCATCTTTGTCGACGTGCAAAATATTTATTACACCACTCGAGAGGCCTATGGCCGGCCATTTAATTACCGTGCTTTTTGGCAAAAAATTGCCGCGCGAGATGAAATTGTCGCAGCCACAGCCTATGCCATCGCTCGTGATGATGATGGTCAGCACAAATTTCAAAGTGCCCTGCGCCACATCGGTTTTGAGGTCAAACTAAAGCCTTACATTCAGCGTAGCGATGGCTCGGCAAAAGGCGATTGGGATGTAGGCATTACCATCGACATGATGGAAGCAGCCCGTGAGGTTGATACGGTGATTTTATTGTCTGGCGATGGCGATTTTGATTTATTACTGAATAAACTGGCTGACTTTGGTGTGCGCAGTGAAGTATATGGCGTGCCGAGTTTAACCGCTAACTCACTCGTCAATGCTTGCAGCTGCTTCCACAGTATTGGTGAAGCCGACCTACAGTGACGACCTCCACAGTAAAATGAGAGCCCTCAGCTAAGATGAAATCCTCAGCTAAAGAGGTGTTGCACCCTCCTTAGCTCACTTTACCTCTACTCCAGTATCATGAAATGAGCCTTTTGATTTATCGTTTATAAATAGCATCGCTTTAATTGAAAATAGGCTACTGCTTGTAATTCACTTATTAACAAAGGACGTTATGAAAACGATTAAGCTGCTCTCCCTAGCAACCTTACTAACCGTTTCGACCAGCATGGCCGCAACGCCTCCGGCTCCCGTTAGCCATACCATCACCTTAGCTGATGGCTCTGAGCAGCGCGTCAACATTCGCGGAGGATTTGGCCAGCATTGGTATCAAACCGACCAAGGCGCAGCCATCATGCGCGACCCTAACAATAGTAATAACTGGTTTTACGCAAGCTTAACCCAAGTTCAAGGGGACTCTGGCTCAACTCATGCACAACTGACAATCAGTGACATCCCCGTCAGTGCCAGCAGTGCAGCGCCTGCTTCCTCTTACATTACGGCTGCGCCTCGCTTAGCCCAGCCTAGGTTTGATAAAACAGTCACCACGACCTTGCCAAACCGTCCATTGCAGCGCAATGTTCGCCATTTCAACAAGCCGAGTCTGGCGAGAACATCAGTGACTAGCCAACCGCTATTGGTGGTTCAAGTATCGTTTACCGATCAAGTGATGGCACATGACTTTAGCCAGCTTGTATTTGGCCGTGAGGGTCAAAGCACCGTCGATTATTTTTTAGCTAACTCAGCGAATCAATATCATGTTGTTCCAGCCAAAGAAACTGCGGGTATTGTCGATGATGGGATTATCGATGTCAGTCTCAGCCAAACGCACCCTAACTGTAACGACCAACTTTTTTGTCGTTCACGGCTAGCGAGCGCTTTTGAAGAAGCATATCAACATATTGATCCTTACATTGATTTGGCCCAATACGATAACAACCAAGACGGCGAGATCAGTCCAGATGAGCTGGCCGTTATGTTTGTATTTGCCGGCAATGATATGTCGAGCAGTATCCTGACTCCGGCCATTTGGCCGCATAAGTCGTCTCATCCAGCCATCACCTTAGATCAAGTCAGTATTTCTGAATATTGCTTGTTTGGCGACTTTCAAAATGACCATCAATCAACCCTTGGCGTGATAGTTCATGAACTAGGCCACTTAATGTTAGGCTTACCGGATCTCTATTCTTATTATGATCGCGGCTCAATCGGTGAATGGGGCTTAATGGGCGCTGGCTCTTGGACGCAAAAACCGGGCGACCTGTATGCTGGTGAAACCCCTGTCAATATGACGGCTTGGAGCAAGCAAGCGGCGGGCTTTTTAACCCCGCGCGTGCTAGATAAATCGGGGCAATACCAACTTGATACCGACCACGATAGCGCGATAGTTTACCTAGATCCTTACCTAAAAACTGCTGGCCCTCGTTTGTATATAGAAAACCGCCGCAAGCAAGGTTATGACCAGGGCTTAATCAGTGAAGGGGTCTTGATCACCAGTGTCGATATTCGCCAGCCGTTTAACGACAGCAGCCCAATGCAAGTGCAAGTTATGCAAGCCGACAATCGCAATCACTTAGGTTTTGATAATGGCCAAAGTGACGCGGGCGATCTTTATCCCGGCAGCAGTCAAAATCAATTACTCAGCGATAACTCTGCGCCTTCATTAATCAGTGTCTACGGCGGTGATACAGGCATCGAAATCAGTCAGATCCAAAGTGCTCCTCAGCAAGCAAGTTTTACCCTAACCTTGCCCGATAACGCCAACAAAAGCGCTTGGCTTACTCAACTCGAGCGAGGCTACGTTTATCGCAACCATGGCCTAAACAACATCGCTTTTGCGATTGATATCAGCGAGACCTTTGATCAAATGGTTGGCTTTAATTACTTTGTCTACCCGACCGCCCTTGCCGGAATCCACCTAACCTTAAGTCACTACCCAAACCACGCTAATGGCTTAACGCTCGATCTCAATCCACAAACACCGCAAGTACTGTGGCAAGGAGCCGCTGACTTACAACAGGGCCGGATCATACTACCCGAGCCAATTAGTTTACCGCGGGGTAAAGGTATCTTATTACTTGAAGTCTTGGGGGGAGAGCTAGAAATCAATCCGGTTTTCAGCAGCGACTACAGCAGCCGTTTATATGATCTTGCCCCCAGCTGGATTGGCACCACAGCGGAGCGCGAAGCAGGCAACCTACTTAATTACGGCTATCTCAACGTCCCCTTTGCAGCGCTATTAGAAGCCAATGAAAGCCACTTTGTCCAAGCTCAAGCCGATGCCTATCAACTTGATGAAGATACACAGCTAACTTTAAATTTAGTGGCCAACGACTTGATCCAATTAGGTTACCCAATGCAAGGTATTGAGTTGGTTTACCCCCCTCAATTAGGCCAATTTGATATCACCAGCGGCCTCTACCAACCCCATGCTAATGTACACGGCACCGACACATTCAGTTATCGAGTGGTGTTAGCTAACGGCGTTAAATCATCACCAGTACCTGTCACGGTCACTATCAACGCAGTTAATGATGAACCCACTGCGCAAAGCGATAGCTTTGAGCAAGCTGATAGCAACCTAGCGCTGCTAGATGTGCTGGCCAATGACCTTGACATTGATGGGGATACTTTAAACATCACGCGCATTGTCACTGCCCCTACTCACGGCCAAGCACGCATCGTTAATAACCAGATCGAATTTGATAGCCATCTAACCCATGCTCTTGCACCCAATGCACAATTATCCGACCAATTCAGTTATGAGATAAGCGATGGTCAAGGTGGTTTTAGCACAGCGCAAGCCCAAGTGATCATCAAGGGGCCAAAGCCTACACCCGTGCCTACGCCTGAGCCTACACCTGTACCTTCGATTGAACCAACACCTGTGCCGACACCTGTACCGACAGCAGAGCCAACGGTCACGCCAAGCACTGCGCCCAGCGATGCAACCGAACCCACAGAGCAAACCAATACCAAGACCAGCAGTAGCTCAGGTGGTGGCGGTAGCTTAACTTGGTTTAGCTTAATGGCATTGCTTGGCTTGGTGATAAGCAGACGAAAAGTAAATAACTAAAAGCCCAATAAAAATTGGACACAAAAAAAGCCGCACTCCAATGGACGCGGCTTTTTTTCATCCAGACAAGATTAGCTTCTGCTAATGAGAATTTTCACCCCTAAGGCCACCATGGCACCACCTAAAATGCGATCAAGCCAATGCCCAAGGCGCACAAATTTACGATTAATTGCAGGGCGTGATAACAGTCCGACCACAGCCGAAAACCAGGCTAATTGGATCACCATCATCCAGATCCCGTAGATAAAAAGGTGGCTTAAGGGAATTTCTGGAGTCAGCACTAAGGTAAATAAGGAAACAAAATATATCGGTGCCTTGGGATTAAGCGCATTACATAAAAAGCCCAAGCCAATGGTTTTAAAGGCCGATTGCTCCTTGGCACCAGCTGGCTCTGGCGTTGCAGGATTGACACTGGGCTTAGCCATTAAACCTTTAACACCTAGATAGCATAGATAGCTGCCACCTAAAATCTTAATAAGCCAGAGTAAATTTGAAGAATTGGCGATCACTGCCGCTAATCCAAACGCAGAATAAAGAATATGTATGGACAGGCCGAGAGCGATGCCCACGCTGCAAAGTAGCCCAGCTCGCTTGCCGCGACTTAAGGTTTGCTGCGAAACCAACACAAAATCAGGGCCAGGCGAAGCTGCCGCTAATAAATGAATGGAAGTAATTAATATTAATCCGTGAACAAGATCCAATTCAGTGCTCCTTAAGCCCTGTTAGTGCTCTAAGTAATGATAAAATCTTTACACAATATACAAGCATCAACAGCAGCACAGCAAGTTGATAGCTATCAATACAGCAGGGATATGCAATGCCACGTTTTAACTGGGGAATGATAGCCACTGGCAATATCGCCACGCAGTTCGCTAACGCAATCAATCAGACTGAACACGCTCACTTAAGCTCGGTTTACTCACGTACACTGGCCAAGGCCAAATCTTTTGCCAAGGCACACAACGCAAGCCACTACTTTGATGATCTTGCCTTGATGTTAGCCGATAGCAACTTAGATATCGTCTACATTGCCAGCCCCCACCCCTTTCATTACAGCCAAGCTAAGGCCTGTATTATGGCTGGTAAATCAGTACTCTGTGAGAAGCCAATCTGCATAAATCAACAACAAGCCGCTGAGCTGTTTGCCTTGGCCGAACAACATCAAGTACTACTGATGGAAGCCATGATGATCCCCCAATTCCCCGCCTTTGCAACACTGCAACAGCTGATTGAAAGTGGCGAATTAGGTCAGGTTAAAAGTATTCAAGCCGGCATGGGCTTTGCCGCCGAACGGGATTGGAGTAACCGGGTCTTTAACCCTGAATTAGGTGGCGGCGCGCTGCTAGATGTAGGCATATATCCGCTCACCTTTGCTTATCTACTTTGCAATAGTGAAGTAAACCAAATAAGTAGCCAAGTTGAAAAAGCGCCAACGGGCGTGGATATGCAAACGCAAATCAATATGGCCTTCCAGTGCGGCGTGCTAGCCTCGTTAAGTTGCAGTGTAGGCCATTATATACCTTGCCAAGCAAGGGTCTTGGGCGAGCAAGCCATGGCTGAAATTGATAACTTTAGCTTTGCTCCAACTGAAATTAAGATCCTTGATAAAACCGGCAGCTTAATTAAAACCATTCCCTGCCCCTATCAAGGCGACGCCTATGAGCTTGAAGTAAAACACATACAAACTTGCCTTGAGCAAGGTTTATTGCAAAGCCCCTTGATGCCAACCAAGCATAGTTTAGCTGTGTTAGGCCTAATGGATAAACTACGCCAACAATGGCAGCTTAGGTATCCAGGCGAACAAGAGCAATAAGCTCACCAATGTTGCGAATAAATGCTATGCGTCTAGAGATTCACCCAAACCTTAACCAACCTCCAATTCTCGTGTTAGGGAGCATTGTTTTGGCTCAAAGAAGGTTACAAGATTTCAGGGAAACTTGATTGCTCACACTTAATTACTACAAACTAAATTCCCTTTAAAATTAGAGCTTTAGAATGATAGGTTAGCTAAACTCTTGTTTTAACTATTTACTCCACTTCTCAACATTGGTTTTTAGTTACAGGTGAAACGAATCAAAACGCAAATTCTTGTATCGATACTTAATAGTTCAGCTTATTTTAGTAATGATTAATAACGCCCTTGATTGATGACCATTTTTTGATATCTTATCGAGCAAGTTGGAGTATGCATATTGCCAATAATAACGAACTATAGTTTTTGTCATTGATTCAAAACAATTAATGCCGATGTGGCATTAACAAGGAAGGTGTATGAGTAAAGTTAATATCAAAAGCCTGAGCATGTTACCCTTGGTGATTGGCTCTTTATCTGCCCATGCTAGTGATAGCCATTCATATTTATTAAATAGAACCGCTCTGCAACCAGCCTCAATGGCAATTGATTTTAACACCAACCCTGTACTATCTTTTGGTAACCAAGATTCCGATAAAGTAGGGGCTGTAAATGTTTCTGTTGATGGCACAACACTGACCATAGCAGAAAACCGATGGCAATATGTCCCGATAAATTACAATGTTACAGAACATACTGTCATTAGCTTTGATGTTTTAATGCACTCCTTAGGGGAAATTCAAGGTATTGCTTTTTACAATGATTTATCTCCAACCCCAACTACCACATTTCAGTTAGCTGGAACACAAAACTGGGCAAGTAGGGCCTATAGTTACACCAATCTTGGAACAGTTGAGCAAGTTCAGATTAAAGTTGGCGAAAACTTTGAAGGTAATTTTAAGAATTTGGTATTTATTTCAGATAATGATCAAAGTTCTACTGGAGACATCGAATTTCGAAATGTCGTGCTCACTGAATCTGATACAGCTGGCGAACCATACTACCTCATTGATAAAGTAGACAACTGGCAAACAATTGCTCATACATTATACGGTGATGACCTCGCGGCGTTTCCACTAGAAAGACTACTAGCTAATAAATATCCCTTAATCGAAGGAACAAAGATTCGCCTAAGTGATCTCCCAGAACACTTAACCGACAATGTGTCGCAAGATAATACTGATAGTGATAACGATGGTTTAAGAGATGAGTGGGAACTTATTTATTTTCAAAGCCTTCAGCAAGGGCGAGACGATGATATTGACCAAGATGGCCGATCTAATTATGAAGAGCAGGCTCATGGCACCAACCCACTATTAAAAAATTTCTCTCTTAATTCCAATGCATTTATAAGTGATGCAATTACCAAGATAAATTTTGCCAATGTTTCCTTAGCCCCCCACTCAAATCAAGATGAGGCGAAAACAGGCAACGTTGAAATACTAGATAACGGCAACAGCTTTCGGATGATAGGTAACCGTTGGATGACCATTCCAATGAACTATGCAGTGACAATTAATACGATTGTAGAGTTTGATTTAACAGTAAACGTACCTGGTGAAGTACAAGGCATCGGCTTTGATAATGACATGAATGCATCCTCACAATGGACCTTCAATCTTGCAGGAAGCCAAGCTTGGGGACATCGCAATTTTGTAAAACCTTTGCCCGGCGAAACTAAGCATTATCAGATCAATGCAGGCCAATATTTCCAATCTGACTTCAGCTATCTACTCTTGATTGGCGATGACGATGCCAATAAACAAAGTGATGTGACATTTAGTAACCTTAGATTGGTTGAAAAAGGTAACAATGCGCCTTTATATTACCAAGTAGAAGCGACCGACACATGGGAAACCATTGCTGCAAAGATATATGGTAGTGAAAGCGTGGCTGGAATCTTACGTAACGCCCTTTCAAATCAATATCCCTTAGAAGAGAATACGGCTATTCCTGCCGAAGCATTTTTGGCAGACATTGCTGAAATTGGCCCCGAGTGGATGGTGGACAGCGACAGTGATGGAATGCCAAATACTTGGGAAAGGCGCTTTGGCTTACGTGATTATGATCCCTTTGATGCTCATTTTGATCTTGATGCGGATGGGCTCACCAACCTACAAGAATTTCAACTTGGCTCTCGCCCTGATCTTGCCGATACAGATTTAGATGGTGAGCCAGACAGCACAGATGTCGCCCCAACCAATGCGCTATACAAACAAGATCAAGACAACGACGGCTTACCGGATACTTGGGAAGTAATCTATGGGCTAGATGTTCATGGTGCCCATGATGCAGCACATGACTTTGATGCCGATGGTTTAACTAACCTCCAAGAATTTGAGTTGGGAACATCGCCCGTAAATCCTGACACAGATAATGATGGTGTACCCGATGATAGGGATTTTGCTCCGACCAATTCGAGATACAAAATAGATCAAGATAAGGATGGAATGCCATTATCATGGGAGTTAGCCAATCGCCCCTTATCCGATGATATGTCTCACGATGCCAAGGATGACTTTGATGCTGACGGCTTAACTAACTTACAAGAGTTTTTAGCTGGCACCAATCCACATCTTGCAGATAGTGATCATGACGGCGAACTTGATGGGACCGACTTTGCGCCAACCCATCCTCAATATCGCCTTGACCAAGATCAAGACGGCTTGCCGGATGCA